>JAAUTN010000096.1 GCA_012031415.1 Leptolyngbyaceae cyanobacterium SM1_4_3
GGGAGCAGGCCTACTACGCCGGCATCGACGGCTACCTGAAGGCTTCGCAGAGCATCAGCACCGAGGCCGGCTTCGTTTCTTCCGGCAAGTACACGTGGGCGGGACATCCGCCGCTGGCCGATCTGATGAAGCGCGCCCTGGCCGATGAGAGCAGCCGCGTAAAGGAGAAATCCCAGGCCAACCCGCGCTGGGAAATCCCCATCACATTTCTCTACGCGATTTCCAAGGCCATGCGTCAGCCGCCGGCAGGCAGACGACCAACTACATTTACAGCGGGCAGGAATTTCAGCTTGAAACCACGCGCGAACCGGATCGCAGCAAAGGCGAGGAGTTCCTGTCAGCCGGTATGGTGAAAGACGCCGCAACCGTGCTGCGCCTTGAGGGCCGTTCCCGGCAGTTGGCGACGAATGTCAGAGCTTCGTTGGCGAAGGTTGGAGCATCAAGCGTGAAGGTCTGAGGTTTAGCCGTAAAGCATTGAGTTTCAGATGCGATTGTTTTGAGTTCACGCCTGTCCGTTTGCACACTAGAAACTGATTTGATGTCTACGGATCTACTGCACCAATTCCAAAGCGCGTTGGGTCAGGGCAGCAGCCGTGATGCCATTGAGTTCCATCAGTTGAGCGGCGGTGGCGGTGGTTTCGCCGCGCTTCCAGGCGAAGGTGTCGCGTTTGGCAGTGCTGCGGAGCATGACTGGCTCTAACATCCCGCTGGCTCCACCCGTGATGCCAAACAGCGCGTCGCCGCCAAACAGCGTTTCAAATCTGGCATCGTCGAGGAAGCTGCCATCGGGTTCTGAGCAGATGTCCCAGGCGACATCGCCGGGGCGGTAGAGGCGGCGGGGGTTGATGATCGAGACGACGCGAACGCCGATGCCCTGGCTTTGCAGTTGGGCGGCGGCTTCGAGCGCAGGAATCAGGGTCATGTCGCCGAGGACGGCTAGCACGACGGTTTTACTGCCGCTGGTTTCTTGCAGGGCGATCGCCCCGTCCTGCAAGGCCTGTCGAGTCTGCTCAAAGGTCGTGCGGACTGGCAACGGCGACTTGCTGGCGGTAATCACAATTCCTTTGTTTTGGGTGGTCAGCGCCCACTCATAGCAAACCTGAATGCTGTTGGCATCGGGGGGAAACAGCGGAAAGACGTTGCCGTTTCGCATCATGCCAGCAAAGTAGGCTTCGACTTCGGGGCGCTGGTGTGTCCAGCCGTTGCGTCCTTGCTCTAGTGCGCCAGCAGTAAACAGGGTAACGGTGGCAGGAGTGGGGCGACGCAACTCTGCCATTGCCTGAGTGACGGTTTGCCAGATCGGTAAGCCGTTGATTGCAAAAGATTCATAGGAACACCACAGCGATCGCCCGCCCATCAGCGCCAAACCTGCCGCCAAACCTGCACAGGCATCTTCGCTCAGCGGTTCATACACCTGCCCGTTGGGACTCTGGTTATAGAGCGGATCGGTTGTGGGGTGGATGACCTTGAGCGCCTGGTTAATGTTGCCGATGCCAGAGGCTTCATTGCCGTCTGCATTGGTGACGATGAATTGGCGATCGCGCTCTCCCACAATTCCAACTAAACGCCCCATTGCGGTCGTAGAAACCTGTTTGTCACCGCCAACCGAAAATTCTTCTAGCGGCAATTTACCTAGATCCGACAGCGGCAAAATCGATTCAGTCACCACCGTTTTAGCAGCGGGGCCACCGCCTGCCCGTTCAGCGTTGGTGCGTACCAGTTCCCAGGCAGCAGGAGTCAGGGCACGGGCTTTGAGGGCGGCAATCACATCCGCGTTTTCTAAGGTGTGATAGGCGTAGAGGTTGTGAGATTTGGAGCCACGAGCGTGAACCCCTGCGCCCTTGAGTTGCTTGAGGATGAAGACGGTCAGTTTACCGCTCAGCGCCGCACGAGCTGCTTTGTCCGTCGCTTGCAGCACGGCTTGGGTGAATGTCAGTCTGCGCTCAAAGGAGAAGGCCGTGCTGTCTACATAGTCACCGGGCTGATTTTGGTCGTCAAAGTCCTTCGCATCGACCAGCACAACTTCCTCAAAGCCGTTGCCATGCCAGTAAGCCGCCATTCGCTCGTTGGACTGAGTAGACACCATGCTGTGATGTTCTTGGGAATAGCCATTCCACACGAGGATGGGCAAGAAGTTAGTCACGTCAGGGTAGGCGGTGTGGAAGTGCGCCATCGAACTCATGATGTAGGGTTCGCCCAAGCCACCATCACCAACGGTAAAGGGGAAAAGTTTGTCTCGGTGCAGCAGGGCGGCTGACATGGCAAAGTGCTGTCCCTGTCCCAGTGGGCCAGCGGGAGCGAGGATGCCGGGAATAAGACCCGACAGGTGCCCCAACAGCCCGTGCTTTTCTCGGAAGCGATCGCGCAATTGCTGCACGGTGCTGATGCCCATGTCTTCCAGGGAGCGATCGATAAACATGGCGCTATAGAAACCGGGGGCATGATGCCCGACTTCGGTAATGATATTTTTGTAGCCCAGCATGACCAGCGCCGCATAAGCTTCAGCCTGACTCGCAAACCCGCCGGGATGCCCAGACGCTTTGCTAGCAGTGACTTGCAAAATCAGGTAGCGGAGTGCATCCGCAGCCAGCAGCGTTTGATAGACCGCAGTGGAATCGGTGGGGTCGGCGATCGCACTTTGGTCAGGGGCGATCGCGGGCGTTTTGCCATACTGCTCAAACTGGGGCAAACTATCAGCAAAATACTGAATCCCCTCGCAAAAAGCAGGAGCGGTTGAGGAAATCGGGGTGGCTGCGGTCATGCTTGAGATACCTACTGCGACTACAGAATTAACAGGCGATCGCGCTTGTCAATTCATACTCATAGTACACAGCCGTCTAGACAAAGAAAATCAGAAAGCTGTTGAATGTCCTGATAGTGTCCATAGCAGTTCTTAATAAACTGCTTGAATGACCAGTACCAGACCTTAAACAATCACATTTCTCGTGCCACTAGACTTATCTGCGGCTAAGCTTGTGAGGGATGACTAAGCTGTTCAAAGAACATCTCATCCACAAATATTATCTGGTGCAATCCGGATTAAGTATCTGTAAAACGCAAGCTATTTAATATCGACTTCGACACGAAAAGGTTAACGCGCCTATGTTTATTAAAACCCTTGCCCCAGTTCTACTTCTTGCCACCCTATTGCTGGGCAGTTGCTCACCTAACGCAAATACCAATTCTGCTGATCCAAATGGCGATGCAGCCCCGACTCAACCTACTGAAACGGCTGCCAGTCCCCAGGATGCGGGCAACGTTCTCATCGGCTCAAATGGGCAGAGCCAGATTACACTGCTCAATGGCTGGGTAGAAGACCGAGAACTGCACGACTCGGCTGAAATTCAAGCTTCTAAGCGAGGCAGTGAAGAATATGTCATTGTGCTATCGGAAAGTAAAGCAGATTTTCAGGATTTGACCATTGAGCAGCATTCTGAAATTACTCGCGGGTTGCTCGTGGAGAGCTTAACTGAACCTGAAGTCACCGGACCGACCGACGTAACGACTGTAGGAAGTAACCCAGCCGTACAGTACGAGATTCGAGGAACTATTGAAGAAATCAACGTGGCATACCTACACACTACCGTTGAGACTCCAACAAATTATCACCAGATTCTGGCTTGGACGTTGCCATCTAGATTTGAGCGTAACGAACCCGAACTTCAGCAGATTATTCAAAGCTTTAAAGAGGTTGAAGCGCCTGCTGCCACTGAATCTCCTGTAGAACCTCCCACAGAATCTCCCGCTCAATAGAAATAAGCGTCGGGAAATCTGCCCTTACAGCGTCTTCCCAATAGGCAAATCATAGTTGGAGGCGCATGGCTGTTTGCTCCTGTGGAAAATTGTGTTTTACGCCAATGGAAAACGCTGTAACTCTCTTTGCTCACTCTTGGAGAAGAAAATTCTTCCCCTTTTTTCCTTAATCCGTATAAATAAAGCTGCAAAGCGCACCCTAAGGTTTAACATTGAGGAAATCAGTTTTTGGTTTGGAACAGTTTTTTGCAAAGACGCTGCGTGATGAATTCTTTTTGTCGAAAAGTTGCCAAACTGTTGCTGAGTCTGCTGCTGCTGCTGAGTCTATCAGGGTTGCTGAGCGACTCCTCTGCACTGGCGGGCTTGACGGACGATCGCTTTGATGGCAATATCTTTCCCCTTTATGCGGGCAATGGTTCTCTAGTTCCACCTAAGGTGACGCTGGCAGAATCTCTCAAGCGCGACAACCCGACGCTGGTTGTGTTCTACGTGGATGACAGCAGCGATTGCAAGGAGTTTGTTGCAGTGGTCAATCAGCTTGATGCTTTCTACGGTCGGGCGGCTGATTTTATTGCCATGACCGTCGATGCGATCGCCCCCCAAGATCACTACGAGTCAACAGATTTGGGCTACTACTACAAAGGTTTAGTTCCCCAAACGGTTTTGTTTAACCAGGCAGGCGAAGTCATACTAGACGAGACGGGCACCATTCCGTTTGAGCAAATCGACGACAAGCTTCGTGAAGCGTTCAACCTTTTGCCTCGCACTGAGTCAGTTGAGCTAAAACGCCGACAGGTGAATGAGATTAATACGGAGCTAGTTAGAGAGTAGAGGGTAAAGATGAGGGATGAGGGATGAGGGATGAAGCTACCTTTTCATTCCTCATTCTTATTGTTGTGACATCCCTTCCGGAGCAAGGAAAAATTCCTCGAAGATTGCCTTATGGTTGTCAATCTAAAGCCATACAAGCAATCCTCAAATATGCCGCTACGCGACTTAATTAAGACGTTTTTGTGTGGAAGCCTCTGTTTAACGGAGGCTTCCACACAAAAACGTGTCCTAAGGTATGCGCGTAGCGCTATAAGTTTGATGGCGTTTCACCAGTTGTTGCATTAACTGAGAGGGTGATGAAATTTACCCGACAGGGGGCATCCTGAAAAGTATCACCAACCCCTTTTTGTTCTAGAAGAACTATGTCAACTCACCTAATTTTAGTGGAACCCAGGCTAGCTCAGGCTTCGGCTGCTAATCAAGCTGGAGAATTTCGGGCTGACCAGATGTGGATGTCCGCATCTGGTACGTTATTTTTGATACTAACTGGTCTAGCTATTTTTACTGGAGCCAAAATTCAGCGACTTTCTAAACAAAAGCGGTTTGAGGAATATAAGAACCGAGAGTTGCACAAAAAACTCAAGCTCGCGCTCCAGACGATTAGCAAGATGGAGAAAAACCCTGACCTGATTCATTCGCGGGAGTTTAACTTGGACTATTTGCGAATGCGGATGGAGGAGGAGCAGTTTCACTTTGCAATCCTCAATCAGATCAAAATTAAGGTGAAAGAAAAAATTAGTGTTGCCCTTCGTCCTACTCAGGCCAGTCAAGGACTTTTAGGAATTGCTAGCACAGGACGACAAATTGATGAAATTTTTGACGTAGAATACAGCCCTTCTGATTCGCTTAGAGGCGCTAGGCGAGTGTTGTTTCGGATTCAAGTAAAGCTAATGAAGCTGCCGACTCAGCCCACCTCCGTAACAATCAACCAAATCGTTGAATGTATGCAGACTTATATGAGTCCAACGTCCGATCGCGATACCTGGCAACCGACAATTCAAGGGCGAATCGCCTATATGCATTGGGATCAAAAAGCAAAGCCTACGCCTCTGCTGGTGCTTGAACAGTCTAACGAAGGAGTAAATGTAACTTTCCGTACTACTCCAATGGCCCATAGTTAAAACCACGCAACATTAAGCAAAATAACGAGTTGACTAGCGCTCTAAAGAGGTAGCTAGAACTTTTCACTTTGCTTGAGTTTTGGTTTTTCCTATGAACTTTACGTAAAGTTACCGGATGAAGCTTGCGATCGCCACATCCCATCGGTCAATCTGTAGTGAAATTGACCGAGT
Source organism: Leptolyngbyaceae cyanobacterium SM1_4_3 (assembly GCA_012031415.1). GTDB lineage: Bacteria > Cyanobacteriota > Cyanobacteriia > Elainellales > Elainellaceae > JAAUTN01. The sequence continues at coordinate 5,877 of JAAUTN010000096.1, forward strand.
AGAGGTAAAGATTCGTGAGCGATCTGGGTGGAAATACGCAACGACAGGCAAGAAATGTCGGTCTAACCACTAGAGGAGTTCGTCTGGCAGATTTTGTCGGCAGATCAGACCCCAACGATTTCTACCAGGTCAAGATGTTGGGTAAGAGCAGTCTCGACCTGAAGTTATCTGGTTTGACGGCTGATGCCAATCTGGAGTTACGCAACGCAGCAGGCAGAATCCTCAAAGCTTCCCGGTTGGGAGGCACCAGTAACGAAGCCATCAGCTTGAATGTGGCAGCAGGAACTTACGTGGTTCGGGTTTATCAGCAGAGCGGCGACACTCGATATGCTCTAAATATGTCCGCAAATCCTGATGCGGCTGGAGACACCCCTGCCCAGGCTCGTAGAATTAGTCCTGGTGCAACCGCTGTCCGGTATCGAGACTATGTGAATGGTGCTGACAACGATTTTTATGTGTTTAGGCTGGCTGAGCGCAAGCAAGTAAACTTGGCGCTAGCGAGGTTGACGGGTGACGCAACTTTGCAATTGCGCGATCGCACAGGCACACCGCTCAAAACCTCCAGACAACCTGGCACCACCGCAGAAACCATTCGCGAAATTTTGAATCCAGGAATTTATCAAATTCGCGTTCTAACGGCTAACAGAACGGCTAATGCCCAATACACATTGAGCGCTTCAGCAATTCCAAAACCCTCTTCAACTCAACTCTCAGCGCAGTGGCTCAGACAGTTGGGTGCTGCCAACTCTAACTCCAACGACTATTCCTACGATGTCGCCGCTAACAGCAATAGCGTTTACCTGGTTGGCAGCACGGAGGGTTCGCTACAATCAGGCAGCAGCAATGCAGGCAAGCAGGACGGCTACATTAGCCAATACAGCAGCAATGGCACTTTGCAGTGGACTCGACAAATTGGCACCAGCAACATAGACGTTTTATCAGGAGTGGCGATCGGTCGGACAGGCAGCGCCTATGTGGCGGGTGCGGTTGACCTTTCTGCTCCTTCGCTGTCCAGCCTTTCTTTCGGTTCGGGTAAGGCTTACGTTGCCAGATATAACACCGATGGTAGCCAAGCCTGGGAGCGCCAGTTAGCGCGAGGAAATATTGCTGCTGCCGCTGGCATTGCTCTAGACAGTGCCGATAATGCTTACTTAGCGGGCGGTTTTGTCAACATTAGCGGCTTCTCTGCCAGCCTGGGTGCTTTTGTTGCTAAATACGATGCAAACGGCAATTTGCGGCCCTGGGCAACTTCAGCCGATATCAACAACATCACCAATAGTGGCGTAATTTCGGGAATCACCGTTGATCAGACGGGCAACATTTACGTCACTGGAATTACCGATGCTTCTATCAATACATCCAATCTAAATTCCGATAGTCTGAATTTTAATAACCTGGATACGGCTCTCACCGGAGAAGATGCTTTTGTCGCCAAATATGACAGCACGGGCAGAAGGCTCTGGTTTAACACGCTGAGAACCAACAGTGACGACTATTCACGGGGAATCGCGATCGATCGCACGGGCAATGTTTACATCACAGGTGAAACGGCTGGTGTGCTTCCATCTGGGAGTTTGCCGACTAACACCCGTGCAGGTGGCGTAGATGGCTTTGTCGCAAAATACAACAGTAACGGCGCATTCCAATGGACAAAGCAGTTTGGCACCACTGGGAATGACCAATCGCAGGGAATTGCAGTCGATAGTTTGGGCAATGTTTACCTTGCAGGTGAAACGTTTAGAACATCGGGTGGGCAAGATTCTCAGGCACTTGTGGCAAAGTATAACAGCAACGGCAGATTGCTCTTGCAGCAACAAATCGGCACCGCTCAGGACGATGAAGCGTTTGGCATCGCGGTTGATGCTGCCGATAATGTCTATATTTCTGGACAAACGTTTGGAGATTTAGCAGGGGCAGACAGCAACAAAGGTAAATATGATGCCTGGGTCGCAAAGTACCGTCCTTAAAAAGGCTGTTTTTATAAAACCTCTCTCCAGGATGAGATGCTAGCTTTGCTTAAAGAAGTTAGGTTAAACGGTGTTTGAGGCAAATTTTTAGGGGCAGCAAGCCGCAGGAATATCATGAGATTTGTGACTGATCCACCAATCTCCACGAAGATTCGCAAGATGAAGCAGCGGGTGAGGTGGCGATCGCCCCAAATCATGCAGCGAGGTATTGACCAGACGCGAATGGTCTTTTCGGAGGATTGGGCCGACGAGCCAGATTTTTCCTTTCTGGTGATCGGTGACAGTGGCTCTAGCGCTCACCGAAGGCACAACCCCCAACGTCAGATTGCTGAGCAAATGACGGCCCATCTGGCAGATTGTCGATTCACAATTCATACAGGCGATGTTGTTTATCTGGTTGGCTCCAGAGAGTACTATCACGACAACTTTATTGAGCCTTACCGCAAGTTTTTGGTTGGGGGTGAGAAGCCGCGCCAGATTGAATATAACCAGATGGTGTTTCAATCACCGATACTGCCTATCCCCGGAAATCACGATTACTACGATTTGCCATTGCTTTATGGACTTGCGATGGGAGTTACTCAATCCTTTCGCCGTCAGCTTCAGCTCAAAACAGACTTTGACATGGGTTGGTTTGGCTCAGAGCAGGGTGATACCTACGCCGCTGCATTTTTAGACTATCTCAAGGCGCTTAACCCAAAGGCAATGGAGGCTCATCTCGATCGCCACTACATCGCCAAAACTGATACAGGTCGATGTCTGCTCTACCAGCCCGGTCACTTTACTCGGTTGCCTAACCGCTATTACACCTTTCGCTGCGGTGGAATTGACTTTTTTGCGCTAGATTCCAACACCTTCAATGCTCCACCGCCCCTACCTGATACTCGCGAAGGCAAAGCCTACCGCCTGCTGCTCGAAAATCGACGTGCAGAACTGGAGCAGCAAAAGCAAGACATTCTCAAAACCTGTGAAACTCTGGACCCCAATGTACACGAACAATCAGAGCGGCTGGATGATTTACGCACTAAGTTAGAGCAAATCGATGAAGTCAAGCTAGATATTGAGAAGCAGTTGACCGCGAATAAGCTGTCGCTTACTGATTTTGAGCAGCTTGAGTGGTTGCGCGAACGGTTAATCGCATCCTGGCAAGATACATCAGTGCGGGGAAGGGTTGTTTATTTTCATCATCCGCCCTACGTCACCGAGGCAACAAAATGGCAGCAGGGGCAAACAATGGCAGTTCGCAATAATCTACGTTGGGTGCTGGATGCGGTTGCCGCTGAGGTGGGTGATTTCACGCAAGGTCGGCCGCTGGTCAATCTGGTACTAAATGGTCATGCTCACTGTCTGGAATATCTTCGCACGGAGGAAACTGGACACGCTGACTCCCACATGGACTGGATTGTATGTGGTGGCAGTGGCTATAGCCTGCGCCGTCAGCGAGAAGAGGGAGCAGGATTGTCGGAGAGCAACTTAGAAGGGAATAGTCGGGCTGTGGCGCGATCGCACCTCTTCATTGGTCGTACCGGACAAGGTTCAAAAAAAAGGCGGCCGTACTCATTTCTGCGAATTGACGTGAGTGGCGATCCACCCCAATTTACAGTACGCCCGTTTGTTTGTGAACATCTGGAGCAGCAGTGGCAGAACAGCGAGGTTGAGCCGTTTGTGATTGGGGGAATGAGGAGGTAGGGGCTAGGGACTGGGGGGCTACTTCTTTACACTAAAGTTCTTCCTCTTCTCAAGCTCTTTGCAAATCTGCGGCACGGAGGGAAATGGAGTGCTGGCGGCTCCAGGTTGAGAGGTCTGTGAAGGCGCGATCGCGATACACCCCATACCGTTCCCGCTTATTGCGAACCCGCTGTGGCAGTTCCGGTAGGATGCCAAAGTTGGGCGGCATCGGCTGGAAGTGTTTGGGTGAAGCAGAACTGATGAAGTCAAATAGTGCGCCCATCATCGTCGTTTGAGGCAACACCAGCGGATCGCGACCGAGGGCAATTCGGGCGGCATTGGTTCCAGCTAGCCAGCCACCTGCGGCAGCGGCAGTGTAGCCTTCAGTTCCCACCAGTTGCCCTGCTGCAAGCAACGTTGAGCGAGTTTTAAACTGAAGCGTCGGATGCAACAGTTCTGGTGCGTTGATAAAAGTATTGCGGTGCATCACGCCCATTCGCACAAATTCGGCTTCCTCCAGCCCAGGAACTAGCTGAAACACTCGCTTTTGTTCACCCCAGCGCAGGTTGGTCTGAAAGCCAACCATGTTCCAAAGCTGTCCGGCTTTGTCTTCCTGACGCAGTTGAACGACCGCATAGGGGCGATCGCCCTTCCGCTCAGGGTCGCGAAAATCGCCTTTTCGCGCATCAAACAGACCAACGGGCTTGAGAGGACCGTAGCGCATGGTGTCCTCGCCGCGCCGCGCCATTTCCTCAATCGGCAAACAAGCCTCAAAAAACTTTGCTGATTCGCGCTCAAAATCCTTTAACTCTGCCTGCTCTGCGGCACAAAGTTCCTGCCAAAAGCGAAGATATTGCTCCCGGTTCATCGGACAATTCAGGTATGCTGCTTCACCCCGGTCATAGCGAGAGGCAAGGAAGGCGACCTCCATATTGATCGATTCGCCTACCACGATCGGACTGGCTGCATCAAAGAAACTCATGTATTCCAGCCCAGTAAAGCGGTGCAGGTCGTCTGCCAGAGTCGGGCTGGTGAGTGGTCCGGTGGTCAGTACCACAATTCCATCTTGAGGAAGCTGACTCACTTCCGATCGCCGCAGTTCAATTAGAGGATGCTGCGACAACACCTCAGTTAAGTTACAGCTAAATACTGCCCGATCGACTGCTAGTGCGCCACCCGCAGGCACAGCGTGTTCGTCAGCCTTACCAATCACAATAGAGCCGAGGCGACGCAGTTCTTCATGGAGAAGACCAGAGGCGCGATCGCTTGCTTGTGCCCCAAACGAGTTGCTGCACACCAGTTCTGCCAAATGCTCGGTATGGTGAGCCGGACTGAGCCGCAGCGGACGCATCTCATGCAAAATCACGGGTACTCCTGCCTGAGCAATCTGCCAGGCGGCCTCAGTTCCAGCCAGCCCCCCTCCAATTACTTGAATCGGTCTAATTTCTGTCATCAACTTATTGTCTCGGTGCTTCAAATACTGTAAACACTGTTTGACTTTGCTCTATTGCTGCTCTAGCATTTGTGCTGCGGCTGTATTCTTTCAGCGGGCGCATTCCGGGTTTGCAAACTGGGATGCATCCGCATTCACATCCTCAAGGTGGCGGGGGAATTTGTAACTTCAGTTCCTCAATTAAAGGCAGTATTTCAAATTGAATTACATCCTAAACGATATTGAGATTGATATCATCATATTCATGCACCAATCGATTCAAGTTTATGCAGCCGCTTGAGGACAACCTGATGCAAATAACTCTGAATCTACCTGATAGCCTCAGCCAAATTGAGACCTTTAACCAGAGCGACTGGTTCCGGGAGATTGCCATTGCCCTGTTTCAGCAAGAGCTTACCGGGCTAGGATGAAGGCAAAATTTTGATATTTGAAACTGTGGTCTAGAACCCTCCCACGCTTGGATCTTCTTGATCGGTTGCGGTGTTGGTTTACTGCTTTCAGTAATTTGGATTAACATCGTTCGCTACAGTCCCCCCCTTAGAGCCGACCCCACCCACAGAGTCATCCGCATTGCAGGTGGATTGAACGACCCAGAGTAGCAGGCGGCAGTCCAGAATCGTTCTTCGCACCACTTGGTAAAGGGACTGTCGCATGGAGAAAACCCTGCGATCGCAATTCACATTGACCAGAAATATGCGGGCTTTCTGAGAATAAAAGGAAAACTTATGATTTGCATTTGACATTACTTAGCAGATTCATGTGAGGCGATTGCAAATTTGTGCGGATTTAACGGTAAACTTAGCACAACAATAGACTTAAGAAGATGGAAACTCAGGTTTTAATAGATAAAAGTCTATGGATGGTAATGCAGGACAGCTATCACCTTCCAGTCCCATTGGGATAGTATCCATCTTTAAACACCCTGGCGACATATTCTCGCGGAACACCTGTACTGTAGGGGTGAAACGCTTCTCCCTTACCCTTTAAAGCTCACCTGTCACAATAGTCACCCCTCGTTAGAGGCGGAAGGAGGCATTCGTGGATTTTTTGTCCTTGTTTTTAATGGACTTCGTTAAGCAGTTGCAGTCCCCAACACTCAGCTTTCTGATTGGTGGTATGGTCATTGCTGCCCTTGGTAGCCAACTGCAAATTCCAGAGTCGATTTGTAAGATCATCGTCTTCATGCTGCTGATCAAAATTGGTCTGACCGGTGGTATTGCGATCCGCAATTCTAACCTGACGGAGATGGTGTTACCCGCACTGTTTTCTGTAGCATTAGGGATTCTCATTGTATTCATCGCGCGCTACACGTTGGCCAAACTGCCGAAGGTTAAAACCGTGGATGCGATCGCGACTGGGGGGTTGTTTGGTGCTGTGAGTGGCTCTACTATGGCCGCCGCCCTGACACTCCTGGAAGAACAAAACATCCAATACGAGGCATGGGCTGGCGCACTCTATCCTTTCATGGATATCCCAGCACTCGTAACTGCGGTTGTGATAGCCAACATTTATCTCAATAGGAGAAAGCGTAAGGCAGACGAGTATCTCAGCAAGCAGGAGTATGTCAGTCCCGCAGACGCTCTCCCAGTAGGCGCTCTCCCAGCAGGCACGTCTTTCGGTTCCACAGGCGCGTCTCCCAGTCCCGCAGGTGATTATTCCAGCAGCCGACAAGAGTATCGCAAGCAGAAGGGTCCTGCGGATAATCGGGTCAAGATATGGCCGATCGTGCAGGAAAGCCTCCAGGGGTCTGCCCTATCGGCAATGTTGCTCGGACTTGCTCTTGGACTGCTCGCTCGCCCAGAAAGTGTCTATGAAAACTTCTACGATCCCCTCTTCCGTGGTCTGCTTTCGATCTTGATGCTGGTCATGGGTATGGAAGCTTGGTCAAGGATTGGCGAATTGCGTAAGGTGGCCCAGTGGTACGTCGTTTATAGCGTAGTGGCACCGCTGGTGCATGGATTCCTTGCCTTCGGTCTCGGTATGATTGCCCACTACGCCACAGGATTTAGCCTTGGTGGTGTCGTGATCTTGTCCGTCATCGCTGCCTCCAGTTCAGACATCTCAGGTCCGCCCACGTTGCGAGCTGGGATACCATCAGCCAATCCCTCCGCCTACATCGGTGCATCCACAGCTATCGGTACACCCATTGCGATCGGTTTGGCAATACCGCTCTTCGTCGGGCTTGCCCAGGCGATAGGCGGCATCTAATCCCAGACGGGTCGCAGTCTGTCGGCGCTCCTTTGACCCGGCAGACCAGGCAACTCAATATACAAGATCAGTATGCATAGGTAAGGAGGTAACCAACATGGCCAAGCCAGCCAAAAAGCTCGTCATCGTCACGGAAAAGATTCTGTTAAAGAAGATCGCCAAGATCATCGAAGAAACTGGGGCGACCGGCTATACGGTTCTGGAAACCGGCGGTAAAGGCAGTCGCAACGTGCGCTCGTCGGGACAACCCAGCGTTTCCGACACCCAGGCAAATATCAAGTTTGAGGTGCTCACCCCGATCGGGATATGGCCGAGGATATTGCGGATCAGATCGCAGTGAAGTTTTTCCTCGATTATGCGGGCATTATCTATATCTGTGACGCGGAGGTACTGTACGGGCACAGTTTCTGTGGTCCAGACGGCTGTTGAATCGAGACGACGCTAGACCTAAAAAGCCGGGGCATGACCCCGCTTTTAGCTAGTAGCGGGGAAGCCCCGCGCTGTACCTAAAAGGTCAGCGTCGGGATGAGTAGCCGTATTTCTTGCCTGCGGGACTTGGGTCTCAGTTGCAGTCCCCACACGCTCGGCTTTCTGATAGGTAGTATGGTCATTGCCGCAGCTTAGAGATGGCGTTTTGGGCGATCGCCCAAAAAATTCCAGGAACCAGGGTATCCGTACAGCGGGTTGCCGCTTGGTACAAGATGGGGCTAAATGCAGAAGTGAGCGTTGAGCGAATGGGCATTGCTCTATCCGCTACATTTGAACTATGAGAACGCCTGAGCTTGAACCTTTAAGCTAACGCTGAGTAACTTCGCCTAAAGCCTCTTGAATGACCTCATCACTCACACCGTGACGCTTTAAGCTAGCAATCAACGCAGGCACCGTATCGCCCTCTAAGCGCTCTAAATCAGCACGAAGCCCTTGCCCGATGTAAGCACGCACTAGGGGTTGATACCCAGAGAAACCTAGCAATGGTGCAATCCGCTTTAAATCCTCAATCACATCTTCGGGCATCCGAATTGTAATCATTACCATTGGGCGATTTCGGTTCAACCGCTTTTTCAACGCTTCAGCTTTCATAATATTCTCGCTCCTTGCGTGTCGCTCTACGAGCCGAAATGATCCGAATGGTGTCGTTTTCCCGCTCAATGTAGACGACGTACAAAAGATTCCATCGCCTGTCTAAACCAATAACAGCATCTCGTGCCTCATCATTACGACTTGCATCAACGACCACAAGCAGTGGATCGAAGAAGGCTTCTGCGGCTTGCTGAAACGTAACACCATCATGGTTTATCAGGTTGATCCTAGCTTTTTCGTCATTCCAAACGAAGGTAACGCCGTTGAGTATGAAAAACACATCCATACCCAAGCGTAGGCAAGATGTATTTACAATGTCAATATATTTTTAGCTTTGGGTGTGTAGTTGCGATCGCTCACATGACTAGAGTTCTAGAACCCCTGATTTTGTGGAGCAGGTGTCTGCCCGATCCGAACGGGCAAAATGCATATCCTACAGAAAGCCTGGTAAAAGTTGCATATCCTTACTATTAGTAAGTCTGGCTTCCGATTACCGGGCAATGATGAAGGCAAAATTTTGATAGTTGAAAGCCATTGATGCAAGCTGTTACTGACATTGGCACATTGATTACTCGTAGAGCAGGGGTTTTGGGCGATCGCCCCGCAATCACAGGAACCAGGGTATCTGTGCAGCGGGTTGCTGCCTGGTACAAAATGGGGCTAAATGCAGAAGCGATCGTTGAGCGAATGGGCAATATCAACTGCTCAAGGTGGCGGGGGAATTTGTAACTTTAACTCCTCAATTAAAAGTGGTATTTCAAATTGAATTACATCCCAAACGATATTGAGGTTGACATCATCATATTCATGCACCAACCGATTTCGCATTCCATTAATCTCCTGCCAAGAGATATTGGGCAATGCCTGCCGGGTCGCATCCGAAACCCGTCTTGCAGCTTCAGCAATGACCAATAGCCGCCGAATGACTGAATCTTGAAGCTGCACGTTTGAAACAAACTCGTTTTTTGAGCATTGAGCTGTGTAGATCACGATCAACTCTGCGGATTGCAGCATATCAAGCAGGAATTGAAGATCCCGTTGCATAAATCACCTGAGCAGAGGAAAGGATTTCGTGACGACGCAAGTAGTTACGACTTGTTTCAATCCCCTGACGAGTAATCAGATCGACCTCTCGATGGAAGATGGATCTGAGTTCTGCTTCCATTTGGTCTAGAATGCGAAAGGTGGGATGAGCATCTGGATGAAATCGCACCATCACGTCAATATCGCTGTCTGGGCGGAAGTCATCACGTAGAACAGAACCAAATAAAGCAAACTCTGTCACCTGCCATCTCTGACAAAATTCAGCGATTCTTTCGATTGGTAGTTCAAGTGTCGTAATTATCATTTTGAGCAGTAACCATCGTATTGATATAAGTTATCACTTGAGTCTGGCTTTCGATTACCGGGCTATGATAAAGGCAAAATTTTGATGTTTGGAAGCCACCAATGCAAGCTGTTACTGACATTGGCACGTTGATTACTCGTAGAGCGGGGGTTTTGGGCGATCGCCCCGCAATCACAGGCACCAGGGTATCCGTGCAGCGGGTTGCCGCCTGGTACAAGATGGGGCTAAATGCAGAAGAGATCGTCGAGCGTATGGGCAATCTCAACCTGGCGCAAGTTTATGCAGCCCTGACCTACTACCATGCCAATCGAGTAGAAATTGAAGGTTATCTTTTAGCCGAGAAGGAAGACTTTGAGCGCCTTGCTTCTGAGATGAACCACTCAGTATGAGTCAGATCCGATTGTTTATTGATGAAGATTCGATGGATTCCCGATTTGTTGGAGCCTTGAGAGCCAGAGGCGTAGACGTTACAACTGCTAGAGAAATTGGCACAACGGGTTTCGGAGATGAAGAGCAGTTACTTCTGGCTACGGAGAATCAGCGAGTCCTGTATACCTTCAACGTGGGAGATTTTTGTCAGTTGCACAATGTTTTCGTGGCTGAAGGAAGAACCCATGCTGGAATTATAATTTCTTCACAAAGATATTCAGTTGGTGAACAGATGCGCCGAGTTTTGAAGCTTATGGCGCTCAAAACTGCTGAGGAAATGGTGAATCAGCTAGTGTTTTTAAGTGCGTAGATTTGAACTACTGATGTAGGCAAATTATGACTGATGTTGAGTGTTAATCCTGTATCGGAGTTTGAACCGTTGCCCTGAAATTGCTACATTAACATCAAGAGAATCTAGATGATGTCGCGTGTACTCTGTGAGGTTATCCATTGTCCAGTGCAGATAGCCCCAAAACTCTCAAAAAATCGCCTTTATCTTAGTCACGGTATGGGCATTGTTATGCAACGCGGGACAACTTTGAATTGAAAGAAGATCTAATTACGTCAAGAATGTTTTCATATTCAGTTTTATGATGTTCGTTTCTCGCAATTTGTTCAGCTATCATTTTATTGATCCTAATGGAATAAAAAAGCTTTTCCTGTCGTTCTATATCTTCAGTGGAACGGATTCTGATTAATTTGTCTTTGCCTATCTGAAAATATTTAAATTTCTCAAGAAGTGATTTTAGCTGAGAGTAATCCGCTTCCTCAAAGAAAATAGAATTTTCATATACTAATTGAGTAGTATCTCTTAACTGATTAGCAAATTTGACAAGATTGTCTTTACTCGCTTTATCCCACAATTCGCTGCCCACTAATCGTAATGCTTGTAGGCTCTTCCAGATATTACAATAGGCTTCAAATTGAGCTTTCGTATAATCCTGTCGTGGATTAGCAAGACCTATCTGCTTGATAAAAAAGGCAAGTTGTTCGTTGGAGTTGAGCTGATTGTCAATGAACTGCTGTAGTGTAACATCGGCAGATGAAGAAGCAGGTTTTTGAACAGTTAGCCTACAAGTGTTAGAGTCTGTTGGTAAATCCGTTACTTTGCTTTTAATTGCATTAAATAATACCTCAAAATTAGATTCAGTGTGAATACTTGGAGATAGTGTATTCATATCTCTAAGAATGTTTGTCAAATCAGCGATCGTTGCCCGGATTTCTGTATATAGATCAATGTCTTCCCGAAATCCTTGCAAGTTAGCAGAGTTAACTGTTTTCATTGCTTTATCAAGTTCTTCAATTTGCTCTTCCCAATACTGAATATACTTAATGCGTTGAGCAGATTTATAAATATTTGTATCATTCAAAACAATAGGAAAAATTCGGTCATAAAACTGCCCATTCTTGGAGATTTGCACCAACTCATACATACAATTTTCCGACTTTAAATATTTCTCACTAACGATGACAATAATGGCTTTGCCACGACCAATTCTTTCCATGAACGGTTTGATTCGTCCTTTGAAGCCTAAATCTTCTTTATCTCGAGTGATCGTGATTCCTTTAGTTTGAAAAACAGCATCTAGTTTGTTTACGAATTCTTCGCTTTCCCCGCCCCAAGCATAGGAAATAAAAATTTCTTTCTCTTTATTTGTAATCTGCTCATTCTGAGGAATAGAAAGTGAAGTACCTTCAAGTCTCAGGACAACGCTCAGTAACTCGTCATATAGCTCTTTTGTTCTAGAGGAAGGCTTTTTGCTTTCATCATCCAATGGAAATCTTTGCAAGACTCCACGTACTATTTTTGCCTGAATATGAGGAGGTGAATTTTCAAGAATAGTAATAAATCGTTGACGTGTAGTTCCTTCATATTGATTGGGATCAACGTCAAGATCGCAATATTCTGGATAGAAATCTGCGTGTGTTCGATAGCTAAAGTTGCTGAGATAACCATCAAAAACGCCTATGTACCGATTAACAATTTTTTTGATTTCTTGATTAGTTAAACCCGACATAGCTAGCTTTGAATTATACAATCAAATAAAAACAATGCTAACTCAGCTTTAATCGTCCGTCACGAACTTCAACAAATAGACTGAACCAGCTGCCTTAGAGTGATTTGGCGTTAGCTACGGTCAAGTAGCCTTTGGTACTGTCCCTATCAAGAATTGATTGGCATAACTATGCAAGCAGCTAGTAGGCATTGAGGTTCACGTTGTTTTACTCAAAACCTACTGAAACCGTGTCTGGCACCAAATTTGTCTCAGGTGTTGTCTAGTTGACCGACTTCGGTTGAGAATTAAGTAGGTGGTTAATCCAGCGCAACTGGATGGAGATACAGAAGTGAGTCACGGATTTGATTACGACTTGGTAATTGTTGGCGCAGGTGTGGGCGGTCATGGGGCCGCCCTGCACGCCGTTAGCTGTGGGCTAAAGACTGCCATTGTGGAGATGGCAGAAATGGGCGGCACCTGCGTAAACCGAGGCTGTATTCCTTCTAAGGCGCTGTTGGCGGCTTCGGGACGGGTGCGCGAGTTGCGAAATGCTCATCACCTCAAGGCGTTGGGGATTCAGGTTGAGCAGGTGTCGTTTGAGCGGCAGGCGATCGCCGACCACGCCAACAATCTGGTGAGCAAAATTCGCGGCGACATGACCAACAGCCTCAAGCGTCTGGGCGTAGACGTGATCTATGGTCGGGGTAAGCTAGCGGGAAACCAGAAGGTGGCGATCGCCACTCCCGAAGGCGAAAAAGTCGTCACTGCTCAGGACATTATTCTTTCCCCTGGCTCTGTGCCTTTTGTGCCACCGGGAATAGAACTGGATGGCAAAACTGTTTTCACCAGTGACGATGGCTTAAAACTCGACTGGCTGCCGTCCTGGGTCGCAATTGTAGGTAGCGGCTACATCGGACTGGAATTTTCTGACATTTACACCGCTCTGGGGAGCGAGATTACGCTGATTGAAGCGCTTGATCAGCTAATGCCGGGGTTTGATCCCGATATTGCAAAGCTGGCTCAGCGGGTGCTGATTGCTCCCCGTGACATTGAGACAAAAGTGGGGCTGCTAGCCAAGAAAGTAACGCCGGGATCGCCCGTTGTGATTGAGCTAGCTGATGCTAAAACGAAAGAAGTCGTTGAAGTTTTGGAAGTGGATGCCTGCCTGGTGGCAACGGGACGCATTCCCGCCACTCAAGATTTGGGCTTAGAAACCGTTGGCATAGAAGCCGATCGCCGAGGATTTATCAACGTTAACGATAAAATGGCGGTTCTCTCAGATGGTCAACCTTTGCCACATCTATGGGCAATCGGTGATTCGACGGGCAAGATGATGCTGGCTCATGCGGCTTCGGCTCAAGGAATTGTTGCCGTAGAAAACATCTGCGGTCGTTCCCGCGAGGTTGACTATCGCAGCATTCCCGCCGCTGCCTTTACCCATCCCGAAATTAGCTTTGTTGGGCTGACGGAACCTGCCGCAAAGGAACTCGGTCAGGCAGAAGGGTTTGAGGTGGCGACGGTGCGCTCTTACTTCAAAGGAAACTCTAAGGCGATCGCCGAAGGAGAAACGGACGGTCTAGCCAAAGTGATTTATCGTCAAGATACAGGCGAGGTGCTAGGCGCACACATTTTGGGCTTCCATGCCTCTGACCTGATTCAAGAAGCCGCTAACGCGATCGCCAAACGCCAATCGGTTCACGACCTGGCCTTCCTGGTTCACACCCATCCGACGCTCTCCGAAGTGCTGGATGAGGCTTACAAACGAGCGATCGCCACTCACTAAGAAACCATGCAAATTCGTCGTCGTCCCCCCAATCCCGCAGTTGCCGTCCAAAGCCTGCGCTATCAAGTTGCTGTGCCCGATGCGGCTCCTCGCCACATTTTGGAGGAAATTGTCTGGCACAAAGAAGTCGAAGTCGATCAGATGCGCGAACGCCTGCCGCTGGTCAAGCTTCAGCAACAGGTCAAAGCCGCTCCGCCGCCTCACGATTTGTCGCAGCACTGCGCCAAGGCAAAACTCAGCCTGCACTCATCGCTGAGGTTAAAAAAGCATCACCCAGTAAAGGCGTAATTCGGGAAGATTTTGATCCGGTGGCGATCGCCCAGTCCTACCAGCAGGGTGGCGCAGCCTGCATTTCTGTTCTGACCGATCAAAAGTTTTTCAGGGTAGCTTTGACT
>JAAUTN010000478.1 GCA_012031415.1 Leptolyngbyaceae cyanobacterium SM1_4_3
AGAAGCCGCCAACGACGACATTAAAGCCTAACTGCGGTCAGAACCATTGGCTACTTTATATGCGGGGACAAAAGCAATGTCGTTAATTTCAGCATGAACGGAGTTATCCCGTCCGCCTTCAATCGCAATGTTAAATTTGCGGGGCAGATTCGTAAACTCTGGATTTCCCTCACCGTTACCGGTAATCATATCCTGGACTTGCTGTACCAATTCCCGCACGTCGATCAGTTCTTCGGCATCGAGTCCGGCCACAGGTGACGCGGTAATATTCCGCACATTATCCATTCCTGACTGCACGCTCGTCATTTCAACGGCCTGCAAACGGCGGAAAATATCGGGCACATCTTCAATCCGAATCCCGCGCAACTGCAAGTTTTGGCGAGTGGTGATGTCGGCATTACCGTCTTCACCGTAACGCTGGACAATTTCTCCTAAAACCTGCATTTGTTGGCTGCTGATAATGCCGCCTGGCAGCCGCAACCGCATCATAAACTTACCGGGTGTCACCGGACGGAAAAGATGCCGAGCCACTTCAAGCGATGATCGCGGTCGGTTTCGTTGATTGCCTCCCAGCCAATCTGGGCAAAGTGGTCAAGCTCGCTTTTAACAGCTAGTCCATCCTTCTCGGCTTTTTAGCTTTTCAAACTTATTTTGGGTGGCAGTTTGGTTAGTGATGATGCTGGTCACGGTTTTATCCTCGCTGGATCAAGACTGAAAATCTGCCGCAGGGGGTGGTTAGGAAGCAGATTAATCAAAACAGAACGGTTATTAGTAACTCTGGTTACAAAATCTTTCAATTTATGAACTTTTTGCATAATGCATTGCAGATAACGCATCTTGCTGACGAAACGGGAGATCTGGATGGTTGCAGCTTCTCAAACGAGGGTTAAACCGAATGTCCGGACGCGCTCACTCCATGTAAAAAACAATTCAGGCGGTGAGGTGAACTTGCATGATTGGGTTGCATACTTGATTAACCGATTGGTTTGCACAACGAGAACATCAGGCTGAAACATCAAAATCTGCGCTGATGAAAGGCTGCTTTATTCAGCTAAAAATTTGCTTCGATCTAAAAAGCAGGTTGGCTACAAAACTTAGAACAATCTGTTAGGTTTACCAGAGCAGATTAGGTCTGGCAAACCCATACTTCGGTTACATTTCAGTCACAGAACAGTCACAAAATAGTTACAAAAAGCTTTTTCCCATCCTGTCTTTCAAAACATCAACCAACAAAACAGTTCTGAATGCCATCAATGCGAAATCAAAGGGTTTGCTAAGTTTGGCTAGGTTCGGCTAATAGAAAAATCGCTTTATCACCCATAAAATTCTGTAGTGAGAGTGGCGATTTCTAGAATTGAAAGATAAAAATCATAAGTTGAGATTTTAGTTCCATTAACTATCTGGATTGATTCTGAATTTAGAAGCTGTTTGTAAAAGTTAGTTAAGCATTCCCAATCTCCGTTTTTGATGCTTCGTCAAGCTGCGCGTTCGACGGTTCTGGCACAATCGCCTCAACATTAACCGAATCATGACCACGTACACCATCCCCTCATGATTCTCTGGCAACCCCTCATAGTCTCGGCATAAACTGCGGGCATTGTCCAGCCATGCCAACGTTCGTTCTACTATCCAGCGCTTTGGCTCAGCTTCAAACCCTTGCTCATGCCGCAAGGAAATCTCCAACTCACAGCCGTAAGCACTCCGGAGCTGCTCAGCCCTCGCTTTGGAACGATAGCCCTTGTCGGCGAGGATCTTCTCGATGCAACTAAAGCGCTCTAGCGCCCACAGCCAAACGACTGGAGCCGCTTTGATGTCAGCGACATTGGCAGCAGTTACAAAACAGCCGACAACCAGTCCTAGAACATCAACGATAATGTGACGCTTGCGCCCCTTGACCCGTTTGTTGCCGTCAAAGCCGACCTCTAGTGCCCCCCTTTTTGAGCCAGTTTGACCGATTGAGAGTCACAGATACCCAGACTGGGTTGAGCTTTGCGTCCTGCATCAATTCGCACCTGCTCGACTAGCGCATCGTTGATCTGTTGCCACACTTCAAGTTTGACCCAGAGGCGGTAGTAACTGTAGACGGTTTGCCAGGGGGGAAAGTCAAGCGGCAGTGCACGCCATTTGATGCCATTGTCAGCTCGATAGAAGATGGCATCCAGCACCGATCTGAGGTCTACTTGACGAGGTTTGCCGATAGGTTTTGCTGGAGGCAGCAGGGGTTGAATGCGTTGCCATTCAGCGTCGGTGAGGTCAGTTGGATAGGTCATGCTCAGGAGTATCAAGGGTTGCTACTCTCTGCTATCTACCGATTCTGACTTGATCCGTATCCTCTTTATCCTTCTTTACAAACAGCTTCTAAGCTCGACTTTATCCATCTTGAAAGGGAGGAAAGGTAGCAAAATCAGGAAAGCGTTATTTGGTTTCTCCTGATGAACTTGCTACCGAAAGAGTTAATACCTTTGATTTTGGCGTTTGCCCCGTTATTTTCTAAACCTGTTTGGCAATCAGCCCTTGTCCTGCTGGTGGGTGCTATTGTAGCACCGGGTAAGCGCACCGTTAGCGCCATTTTACGGGTAATGGGAATGCACCATGACCCTCACTTTCAGAACTATAGCCCTACGTAATAAGGATAGGACAGTAATATAGAGGATAGAAGAGAGTTGAGAAATGCCCATGTCCGCCCCCTACAGCTACGACCTCCGCACTAAAGCAATCGAAGCAGTCAAACGCGGTGAACGCAAAATCGCTGTGTGCAGACTGTTCAACATCAGTCGCAATACCTTAGACCTGTGGTTGAAACGGGAGGAGGAAACGGGAGACTACCAAGCCATCACGGGCTTCCAAAAGGGGAATCGGCATAAAATCACCGATTGGAAACGCTTTGAGGAGTTTGTCAAGGTGTATGGCGGCAAAACTCAAGCCCAGATGGCAAAGTTGTGGGGGGACAATGTAACCCAACAGAACATCAGCGATGCCTTGATGAAGCTGGGGTTGAGTCGTAAAAAAAGACTTACGGATATGTAGAACGTGATGAGCTTAAGCGAGAGGAGTTTGCAGAACGATTGCAGAGCAAGCGCCCCCATCAGATTGCCTATGTCGATGAAGCAGGCATTGATAATCGAGCAGATTACCCCTACGGCTACTGTGAGGTTGGGCAACGCTTCTATGCCCTCAAGTCCGGCAAACGGAGCGAACGAGTCAGTTGGATTGCGGCATTGAAGGAAGGCGGTTTGTTTGCCCCGATGACCTTTGCAGGTTGCTGCAACCGAGACTTGTTTGAGCTGTGGTTGGAAGAATGCTTATTGCCGCAACTGAAGCCAGGGGATGTGATTGTGATTGACAATGCCAGTTTTCATCATGGTCAAGCCATTGAGGAGATCGTGGCGCAAGCAGGGTGTGAGATTTGGTATTTACCCCCCTATTCTCCAGACCTCAATGAGATTGAGCATTGGTGGTTTGCCCTGAAGAACTGGATGCGACAGCAACGGGATGAGTTTGAGAACTTTCGCGATTGTGTCGATGCTGCTTTCAAAAACTGTCCTAACGTCATTGCGTAGCGCTATAGTATGGGGCTTTTTTAATCGCTTGGCTGAACTAGGACAAAAACAGGGTGGCAACCCCAAAGCGCTGCAACTGTTCCGACACCCGGACAGCCTATCGTCACTCCTCAGTCCGGTGGAATTCAACCCCAAGTCCCTAAAACACTAGCTGAATTGGAACAGGAACTTGAGCAAAAACTAGCATCTCAGGTGGTTCAGGTTCATCCTCATCGTTCTGCTAAACCCGCATCTCGTAACCGCAAGATGCTCACGAAACTGGTTTGGATGGGGCTTTTAGCAGGAATCCCGATTGGAGTGCTTTGGTTCGTCAACTTACCCTATCCCTCGATTCGTCGTCCCGTCGCTCGCGTCGCCCCAATCCTGCTGCTGCCCAGCTACATGAGCATTGACGAAAACTATCGGGATGCCATCGCCTTGGTAGAACAAGCCGATCAGTTAGTCAACCAAGCCACCAGCCATGCCGATATTGAATTGGGCGAACAAAAGGTGATTCAGGCACAGAAAAGCCTGGATGCGCTTCCGATCCGTTTTTATACGATTATCCTGAATATCGTGCTTGGTGGTATCGCTGGCGGTTCAGTCCGTCTCAGTTTGATAGTGCCCGCGCCCGCATGGGTGAGTTAGAAGCTAAAGTCTTTCAGGAAAAGAATGCTCGCACTTCGCTGGTGGACGCAGAGCAAGGCTTAGAACAGGCAAAACAGCAATATCAACTAGCAAAAACTCCTCCTGGATAAACAGTTGGCGATTAATGGGTGGCGCAATGCTCTTGATCAACTTGAGCAAATTCCGGCTGCTACCTTTGCCGGGCGAACGGCTCAGCAGCAATTGATCGCAGCGCAACGAGAGTTTCAAGAAGCTGTAGGATTAGCGGCAGGAAATGAGCAAATTGCGTCTGTGATTGAAGCAGCAAGAGGATTTGCTTGGCAAGCCGCCAAACTTGGGCAAAATCCACCTCATCCGGTTGAAGAATGGCAGCAAATCGCAACATTTTGGCAGGACGCAATTGTTCGCCTGGAAAAATCCCTTCGGATGATGTAGCTGGCTATGCAGAGGCGCAGCGCTTGCTGGTCGAATATCGGTCTGCTCTATCGCAGGTGAAAATTCGTAAACAAGCCGAGGTGGAATCAGCGCAAGCTTTGAGGCAGCGCAAGAGCAAATCGCATCCCTACAAGCTTCTATTC
>JAAUTN010000479.1 GCA_012031415.1 Leptolyngbyaceae cyanobacterium SM1_4_3
CACATCTTCGCTTTCGCTATCCATAGATTCCTGCTCGGCGGGATAACTGAATGAGGCTTTCAGCGACCGCCTTTTTCATCTCGCTTTACGGATTGATGACCAGTCGCTACCGTAGAGATGCTGCTGTTACCCCTTGCATCTGGGGAGAGGAACTTGCACCCTCACAGTAATCAAGTTGTCAAGGTTCGGTATTATCCAATCCTTGCCATCCGTCCCTAGATATTGCTATCTATTAGGATGAACGAATCGCACATCGTGTAACAGGGAGGTTTTCCCTCCCCGTCCCCACAGCACCGCGCATGCGGCTCCGCACGGGGCGCTTCCTCAGAAAGGTTGAGACGATTCAATTCCAAAGAACTGATGTCCAGGGTTGGTTACGCAATTAAGCGCCGACAAATAGCTCCCCCATCCGGGTTCATCGCCCCGTCGAGCTTTACGGTTCCTCCCTGCCTTCTAAAGTTCAGCCCTTCACCTTGTCTCACCCATTACGGTGAGCGTTTGGCTACTATGGCTTCTGCTGACTTCTGCTCAATCACCTCTAGCGTTGCCGCTAGACGCGCTGCTTAGGTTTTCGTAGGGTTCGGTGGGTTCTCGATTCGTTTCCAAATCGCCCTCAGTCTGACTCCCCTAAAATCCCAAACCGCCGTTTGAGCAGATCTCCCCAGATAAGAGCGTGAACTGTCCCTACACAACTGCGTCATTTACTGTGTTCCCTGAACCAAAAGGCTTCGTGATGTTGTGCTCACTCGCCACAGGAATCTCAGCCTTCTATGACGTTTCTGTTCGTCAGTTTGCAGGTTTGCCGCTGGCTTCCTTCAGACCCTTCCTCGGGGGAAACGCCCTTGCCTTAAGCTAGTCGTTATCGCCACTCGGATCTTTTCGATCATTTGGACGTTGGTTCTCCGACAGGGGACTTTCACCCCATAAGTTCACACCCATGCTGGGCGTACACAAGTCGATGAAGCGGCCGGTGGAGAAATCTTGGTACGGAGCTTAAGGCTATCTGCCGCCGCTTATCTTGGTCGTTAGGATCTCTGTAAAAATAAGTTGAACAATCAAGCGGGTTTTCTAGGACTAATTTGATAGTTCCAATCTCCATGAAATCGCTGCCGTCGAATGGCAATCGAGTTGAATTGTTCATCTGTCACTTTGATGCCCGTTTTGTACTGATTTTGGTCCAGATGAGCACGAACTTCTAACCCTTGTTCAGTTGTGGTACTGCCAATTAAGTTGATGATGACTTGCAGACTCGTTAACGGTCTAGCACGCCAGTTTTGAGTGATATGGCAGAACAAGCGATGCTCAATCTTGTTCCATTTGCTTGTGCCGGGTGGGAAATGGCACAGGTGAACCGTCAATCCCATCTCATCGGCAAACTCTTGCAGTTTCAACTTCCACAAGCGGTTGCGATAACCATTACTGCCTCCGCAATCTGCGGTAATCAGTAAATGCTTGCTTTTGCAATAGAGCGGTTGACCCATTTCTAACCACCAGTGGCGAATCGACTCAACGGCAAATTCAGCAGTGTCATGGTCAATGCCAACACTCACCCATCCTTGATTCTCACTCAAGTCATAAACCCCGTAAGGAATTGCTTTACCTAATGTTTTGTCTGGAAAGTCATGCACATTGACTTCAACCGGTTCTCCCTGCGCTTCCCACTCCTGACCCCGATTCTGGAAATTGCCCACTAATTCCTTTTTCTTGGTGTCAATCGAAATCACTGGACACTGCTGGTGTTGAAACTGAGCAACCGTTGTTGCAATGTGCTCAAACTGAGCATCTCGCTCAGGGTGGTCCTTGCCTTCACGGGTTTTGCGATTGCTTTGCAGGCTGTAATCCATTGAGCGCAGCAAGGTATACACGGTCTTAGCGCTGATGCAATGCCCCTGCTGCTTCAACGCTTGGGCAAGTTTGTTTACACTCTTACAAGTCCACCGCAGAGTGGATTGCGGGTCTCCTCGTGTCGGCGGGTTCAACCAGGCGATCGTAACGCCTCAATTATAGCGCTTCGCGCTTGAATAAATCACGCTTATTTTGTGAGAGCCGCGCTCAGCGCGGCTCTCACAAAATAAGCTGTAGTTCACGCAATTGAGAATGGCTATATTTGTAATCAAATAGGAGCAAATTTGCAAGAAATAGAGAGCCATCAAAAGCAAATTTCCGACCACGGCGCCCAAATCAAGATGCATAAGGGTGAAATCGATATAGACACTACAATTGTCAAGCGATTGCTGGCTGAGCAGTTTCCGCACCTTGCCGAGCGATCGATTACTGTGGTTCGCTCGCCAGGTACTGTAAACGCAATCTATCGTCTCGGCCGTGATCTCTACGTGCGATTGCCGCGAGTAGAGGCATCAGCGGAGGGCATCAACAGAGAGTGGACTTGGTTGCCAAAGCTTGCTCCACAGATTTCGCTTACTATTCCCCAGCCCCTAGCGCAGGGTAAGCCCACAAGTTGGTATCCCTGTCCTTGGACAATCCATCGTTGGATTGCAGGGTCTCCCTATCGAGATGATCTGATCAGCAATGAACGCCAGGCTGCTCGTGATCTCGCAAATTTCATTTTGGCTGCCGATGTGATAGCCGCATGGAGCGTCTTCAATCAGGTCGGGCGAGAAACATTCCGACAAGCATTGGATGTTGATGACGATATTTGGAGTCGAGCGCGTGGTTATGCGTTGCACCAAGCACTCCTGATCATCCCCTATTATCCTGAAACAAACCCAGAGTTTGTCACCCTTGCCCAACGCACAGTTAAGCAAGTATTGACTGATTTTATATAGCCAAACTAAACTCCCTGCTCACCATCCCACAATCACTTGCCAGAGCGCACCGCCGATCGCCGCCATTGTCAGGTGCTGCGGCAATAGTTTTAATAGGGGCTGACGAGCGATCTTTTGGGTGAGGATGACGCTGAGCCAGAAGGTGAGAATCAAGGTGACGGCTTGCAGGAAGGCGATCACGGCGGGATGGGCGATGGCGATCGGCAATCCCACTGAGCTATACCCAAACGTTGCCACGGTGACGGGAATAATTTGCCCAGCTTCGGTGAGTCCCAGTCGCAGATAGTGCGCCAAGTTCGCTCCCAGAACTAAAGGAAGATAACCATACGCCAGTTGTTTGAAGTCACAGGCTTTGATGTTGGGATTGAACCAGCGGGTGAGGCGATGTCCCAGGAGGGCGATCGCTCCCGGCAGCGCCAATGCCAATACCGACAATGCCGCATGGGTGGCGACGGGGTTGCAGGAACTGTTCCAAGTTTTGGTTGAGCATTGTCAGCGCTTCAGGCAATCGGTGCAGGAAGGCAGCTCCCAAGAGCAGGAACATCAGGCAGACCTCGGCGTAGGTGGCGGTGTGGGTTGTCCAGAGTTCGATGCCGGGGGGACGGAGGTTGAGTTCCACCGATCGATGGGGACAAGCTTTCAGGCAGGTCATGCAGAGGACGCAATCGCGATGTCCTCCAGTTGGGCGGGGTGGGGAGTAGACGGGGACAGCCGCCCGTTTCCATGCCTTCGCCTTTTTGCGGTCCGCCTTTGTAGCACTGGTAGGTGGTGCAGGTGGCAGAGCAAATGCCTTGCTGGGCGCGGAGTTCGATCATGGCAAGTTTGGCAAACATGCCGTTCATACCACCGATCGGGCAGAGATAGCGACACCAAAATCGCCGTTCAAACAGCACTGAGAAAATAATTGCCCCAGCGGTGATCAACAGCAATAGACAAGCGGAAAGATAGGCGGTGTTCTCCAGATTCCACAACTCCTCCCAAAGGAGAATCAGGGCAAAGAGTCCGAAGAGGAACCAACCACCGACGCGATCGGCAACTTGACGATTCCACGGCAACAGCTTGCGGGGAAATAGTTTCAGCGAAATTGTTTGCATCAGTTCGCCGTAGATCATAAACGGGCAGACCGCACACCACACCCGCCCGACAAAGGGAAAAGCGACCAATATCAGCATCCACCACCACGCCCAGAAGAAGTTTAGGGCAACGTTGGCGTCACGGGTTTGCGGACCAAAAATCAGCACCGCCACAACAAGGGCAAAGAAGCCCAGGGTAAAACCGTAGTTGATCCGATCGACCCACCAGGGACTGCGCAAAAATGCCGCAACTGGGATAGACATTCAGCAGGTTCACCCGGAAGCGGCGGGCTTTGGAACCCGCCGCCCAAAATACTTCCTCAGTCAGCACCTCTGCCCCATTCGATTGGTCGATCGCCCGTTTCACCAAACTCTCCAATTCCCCCAAATTCCCCGGAAAGTCGTAGCCTTGTAACCGACGAATCGCTTCCGGGGCGACTTTGGGTTGGGGAATGCCACGCGATCGACAGTACAAGCTGATGTAGTAGGTAACTTGGGCGGCAATGTCGGCTTTGGGCGACCCGCACGGGGGGAACTTTAATCGGGTGCCCAATTCGATTAGGGCGATCGATTTCTGGTAAAGCCCGTTCAGAGGTGAGAATAATCCGGGCATCACTGTGGCGAACAGCAGGTTCAGATTCCCCCTCGCGGCTGATGGGGGTGTAGTCTCCAGTTTCTAGCAAGTGCAATAATTTGGGTTCCAAAGTCTTGGGCAATCTTGAACGTTGTTCAGCATCAACGTTCCTTGCCCTAGCCATTCCAATAGTCCCGGTTTGCCACCTACCCGTCCAAATAGTTCTGCGCCATTGGCTTGGAGGGTGTCGCAGTTGACTGATCAAGGGTTGCTTGCGATCGCCCGACCCAAAGTGAATCAAAGCGGCGA
>JAAUTN010000480.1 GCA_012031415.1 Leptolyngbyaceae cyanobacterium SM1_4_3
CAGGCACAAAATCACCGTCGCACCCTTCAGCACATTCAACGCATCTGGGTTGTACGCCTTCAGCTTGCCAGCGCCACCAATCAAACTCGTAGCAGTCAGCCCCAACTTGCCTAGCCTGTCCGCCAACCCCTCGCCCTCCATCAGGAAGACTGGCTCACCATTGGCGATCGCCTTCAAAACAGCAGGCAGGTTGTACAACGGCACCTGGCGCTTTAGATCCGCCTTCAGTTCAGCAGGCATATTGCTGACCAGCTTGCCGTCACCACCCTTGCTGTACTGCTCCCAATCGCCGTTCGGGAAGCGGTACAACTGACTAAAGCTTTTCTTGCCGTTGCCGTCATCTTTGCGAACGACCTTCACGACAGGCTTGCCGTCTGCGTCGTGGTAGAGATACTGGGTGCGTCCAGCAGGACGTTGTGGTTTCCTCCATTGAGGCTCTGAAAGCTGTTCCTCCAAGATATAGATGGCGCAACGACCATCTCTGGTTAGCTTTCTGTCAACCCACTTGTAGCCGTCCACCTCATCTGCTGGCTCCGGGACGCTGCTCGTCCCGCCCTGCCCTTTCGTGTAACAAAGGACGGTCTTCAAGTCGCTGTACCAACGGCAATCGGTGTCGTGGTTACGCTTGCATACGGGGCAGGCTCCGTCTGTCTTGGAATAGAAATCGGGTTGGCGAACAATATTAGATTTGACAGAACGGGTCAGCAAGTTGCTATCATTGGATAGCTGGCCTTTTCCCCTATTCATTGGTAGAATTAGGTCAGTATTTGACATTTAACCTCCGCCAGAAGGCATCTGGCACTAATAGTGAATGGTTGGCTCTCTTGCTTGGTGGCGTGGGGAGCCAATTGTTTTTTGGGACGTTATGCAACCAGTCCTGTTGCTTTGTGGACTAGAATTTTTTGTCTCTGTAATTGAGCGAAATCGTGAGCATAAGCTATTTCAAGCGCCTGAATGATCAGGCTGTTACGTTCTTGCCCTTTCGCAGCACATAGCGCTTCAAGATTTTCAAACAGTTCGTTTGGCAATCGAATTCCCGATGACCTTGACGACTTAGATCGTTTCCAAGCTTTCGCCTTTTGCATCATTGGATCTCCCGATACGGGCTTGAAGGTTGTACGCAACCTGACTATGCCCAAGTTTTCAAGAAATTTAAGTCTCTCTCAAAAAATTGATCGAGACGAGTTAATAATAACCCGAAATCTCACGGTTGACAAATTTGACACTCTCCATGTAGTAGAACACGATGTAGTTTTTGAGGTTCAACCACTAGATATAGTATCTTCAGAGTCGATGTCGCCAAGCTCCTCGGCGGCTTTTGTATCTTTGGGCACTAGCATCGATAATATCAATCCTGTCACTTGGCGAACTGCTTCAGGGTCAAGCTTTTCGAGTTCGTCTAGTACTTCTTCTTCGGTCAATTCATCATTCGCCATCAACTCTTCAGCTTTGCGAACGTGTTCTTCAAGGCTGTTCATTTCTGCCTCTTATGGGATTGTTACCTGCCTTGCTGGAGCAGTTCGATAAGCTCAATGTCGTCTGGTTGATTGTTCACTGTGGTCATGGCGATCGCCCCTCATTACTCCTCAGTGCTGCCGTTTCCGTTAGAACGGTTGCCATACATTTCTTCAATCATTCGCCGCATTTCAGCCCGATCTGCTGCTGCCTGTTCTACCTGGGTGATCAGCATCCCAGTCAAGTCTTGAATGCTGTCATTCAGACGTTCTCCCAGTTCAGCAAGCGTTTGACGTGTTTCAGCAATAGCGTTGCTGTTGGCTTCGATCGCCCTGGCATTGGAGGCAATCTGCTGATCAGTTGCCTCAGACCTCAGTACAAGTTGCTCCAAAATCCGCTCAATGCGGTCTAGGCGAGATGGTTCTGATGCTGTCATGGCGATCGCCCCTATTCGATAGTTCCTTCGGATTTTGCCTTAGCAATTGCTTCCTTAATTAAGACCAGCACAAGATTGCTGACAGGACGATCGCTTGCTTTAGCTAGCTTTTCCAGATCATTTTTGATTTCTTCGTCAATGTAAACCGTCACTCGCGGCTTGTCACTGGGCATTCCGACATCAACATTTTCAAACACAGTCATAGTTTACCCCTTGTCGGCGTTGAACTTGTTCAGTGCAGTTGCGGTACATGTACTGTAGTGCTACTATGCTAGCATGACAGCCACCAATAGCCGCGATAGTCCATTTAGCGCCACTAGTGGCATCAACTTCAGATGACCTTGAGGGGCGCCAAATAACTTCAGAACTTTTGCCCAGCAAGGATTTGACTACATTTTCGATAGCGCTGAGTGTGCAGCCATAGAAAGCCACTCAACGCCACAAGTAACCACACAACGCCAGAGGAGCGTTTACCCATGACATCGACTTTGACTAAATCAAAAATCCCTGTTCTGTCCTCTGCTGAACCGCTGCTTACACCCGCAGCAGTGGATGTCGGCAACCATGAAACTAAGTTGGCAATCGCCTCTGATGTAGCGGTAATTGAATCTGCCTATGCAGAGGTCATTAACGATAGTGAAGTGGGAGACATCGAAGATCTAAACCCTGGCAGTGCTTTTGTCCGATACCTGAGCGGCACCCGCGACGATTTGATCGGTAAAAAATGGCTGGCTGGAGGCGATGCCCGTGTGATGTTCCCCGAAACCTATCAACGAGTCGTTGATTACCAGAACAACCAGGGCAAGGTACGGCTGGGGCTGCAACTGCTGCTGGCATCCATCGAGCCGCCCAAAGTGGGCAATCGTCTAGAAATTGTCTTAACTGCCTCACTCCCAGATGTGGCGCTGCTCTCAGAGGCTTTCAAGGATGCCTTGCTAGGGATTCACCACATTGAGCGCAATGGCATCACCTTCACTGTTCTGATTACTGCCGTCGAGGTCTACGAGGAAGGAACCGGGGCGTTTCTATGGGGACTGGCTCAAGGACTTTTTCCTCAAGGCTCTCAAGTTGCAACTGTAGACATTGGCGGCGGCACGGTGATCATTCAGGGCTTCACTGCCAAAGGTAAGACCATTCCAAAAACCCGCGATGTGACCGAGCGGGGCGTGAATGACTTGGCACTAGCGATCGCCCGTGATGACCGATTCAGAGCATATTTGGGCAAACACGCAGATCCAAGCCTGGTTTTGGACGGCATCCGCAATGGGTCGTTTAAGTACGGCGGCAAAGGCTTCAACTTCGCAACCATCTACAGCGACCATCACCGCGTCTGGGTACAGACTACCGTTGCTCCTGCACTGCGTAAGCTTCAGGGCATTCAAGACCAGATTGCGGCCGTGCTGCTAATTGGCGGTGGTTCATTCCTGGTTCAAAACATCGCTAAGGGTTCAGTTCACCACTGCTCAGCAGCCCAGACTGTTCACGTTCAAGGACTGCTGATGCTTGCTCGACGTTTGGCTGTAGGAGGGTTAACCAATGGCTAAAGGGCAACGGGTAGTTGTACCTGCATCTCTTGTGCCTGCGGTAGAGGAGGTTCAAGCCCGCGAACTGCTGGACTCCTTCGGTGAGGCAGTTTCATGGGTGATCAGGGATTGGGTGAAGTGTCGAACTGAGTGCCCTAGCCATTCATCTCAACCCAAAACTGAAGCTGCATCTTCCAAGGGCGTAGATCTCGATTCTGTTTTGAACGATTTAGTTTAACCAGCCGTCCCACTCGCCAAAGTTCAACGGCTGGCACCTCCCACAACGTAAATAACAGGAGTTAATCCCTATTATGACCACGAACAGCGAACTGCTTGGATTTCAAGGCGCTACAGGTGACTTCTTCGACAGCCTCCAAGAGGAATTTGGGGCAACACTACAAGGTATCCATGTTGATGAAAAGCTAGCCATGCTTTCCGCTATCACCTTCTCTCATGCTTGTGGTGAGTCAATGAGTGATGCGATTCGTAAGCTCACCATCGATAGCGATACGCCTTCTCAACAGCGAGTTTTCCGCATCCTTGACGGACTTGAGGAGTTTGACGGCGATCGCCAGTTAGCATTCTGTGCGGCTCTGTTGGCACAAGTTCAGGAGTCCTATAGGCTCCATCAGCAGTTCTTAAGGCAGCTCACAAAGGCAGGAGTAGAGGAAGGATTAGCGTCTGACGTGGCGACAATTCTTGCAAATGGTGGTGAGCGCACACAAGCCGAATGTGAACTGGTAAGCCAAGCCTGGGAGCAGGTTTTTAAGGTCGATAAAAAGTTAGCTAATCGGATGGATGCAGCAATGGGGGTGAGTGAATGACCCACCAATTCTACGCTCGGATTAGTGCAGGGTGCCTCGCTACAATCCTTCTCCTGATTGGGATTGCCTATGTCCGAACTGAAACCCCTTTAGGTGAACTGATTAACGACCGATTTGAACAGTCTAGGGAGTTGCGACAGTGAGCAGATATTCATCCACTAACACCAATTCAAAACCCGCTGATACCTCCAATACCCGCAGAAGTAAGAGTGAGTTTGATGAGCCTGAATCAAAGGGCTGGGAAGGGTTAGACGCTGCCCTAGATGCCATGCACGATGTGCTTACTCTTCTGCCTCATATCTATTTCTGGGTAACAGGCAGGGGAGCGGCAATTCTCTATGGGGCTGCAATGGTCTACTTTGTTTTCGTGTCGGCAGAAGGTTACTGGCAGGTTCTACAACCCGGTGCCCCTAGCTTTGTCCTGAAGCCCTACGGCGGCGATAATGCTAACCCTTTAGACTTCTTTGTCGCGGCTCTCTC
>JAAUTN010000481.1 GCA_012031415.1 Leptolyngbyaceae cyanobacterium SM1_4_3
CAATCCCAGTCTGCTCTGCAATCCCAGGCTGTTCTGTAATCCCAGTCTGAAGGCTTGCCTCTGGTAAATTTGGTTGATTTTCTAAAGCAATATCAGATGGTGATGGCGTTGCTTCAGTCATCGACTCAGACCATTGCAGCGCCGCCGCTTGAGAAGATTCCACCGCTGGAACTGTCACCTCAGATGCCGATGCAGCCGCAGCCATGATCAACGATACACTGATGCAGGCTGGTGCTACCAGCAGTTGATTCCACACTCTATTTAACATATCCTCACACCTAAAATTTTTTTGCAACGCTTTGTTCGTTAATTCAGACCAGCAAGAACTGTAAAACAATCTCTTTGTAGAGATTGCTAACAACTACTACGAATCAATACTAGAAATGTGTTGAGCGATGAATCACTGATTTATCGAGAAAGTATCACAGTCATCATCGAAATGAGTGTTGCCTAAATCACGTCTCTTTATAAGTTCTGTGCCTACTAACTTAAATATTTTTTGGATGGTACATAGCTTTACCGTTTACACTTGATTACAAACAAGATGACTGGCGAGTTTGTCCAAATGGGCATAGGTCTAGAACGGTGCAGCGATGGCAGGCAGGGTTGCGGTAGAAGCAGCACTTTTGCCCATGCAGCATCATCACCTCATGGTTATCGTAGACTTGTTGGGCTGTCCAATTGGCAGGCAACTGTGCTTCTAGAATGGCATGGGCAGGCGCGACGGCAACCTTTAGCGGAATTAACCCTAACCGCACCGCAACTCGATGATGGTGGCTATCGACGGCAAGGGCGCGACGACGCAAATTACTGAAAGACAGCACCGCCGCACTGGTCTTGGGCCCCACACCGGGCAAGGATTCCAACCAAGCTCTGGCTTCAGAAACGGGCAGTTCTGCCAAAAAATTAAGCGACCACGGTTCTTCCCTCTGTTCGCCTATGCGTTCGCCAATTAATTGCAAAACTTGCTGAATCCGAGGCGCTTTCTGTTCTGCCCACGTACAGCTAGAAATCGCCGCTTCAATCTCGGCGGTGGGGGCATCTCGGACAGCCTCCCATGTCGGAAACTGGCGCGTGAGTTGCTGAAAGGCCCGATGAGAGTCGGCATTTTTCGTCCGGTGAGACAACAACGCCGAAATTAACTCACTCAGCGGATCAAGATCATGAAAGTAGGCAATTGGGCAGCCATACACCCTACAGAGGCGATCATGGATCAAAATTGCCTTACGCTGAAGCTCTGGATCAGGAAGGGATAATTGCACTGTAATACCAATTCTCTAAATCTGGACTACACCGAATCGCTTCCGTAAGGGTGGTTTGCGTTGGCGTAGCCTTTCCGCAAGCAATACCGCCCCTTCAAAATCTGTAACGTTAATTTAGAGAAATGCTATAACGCCTCAGAAACGCCTCGGAAACGAAAAGTAAAGGGGACTCTAGCTGGTTTAGCGCAGTCCCCCTTGCCTGATCTTCTGCCTTCAGAGCGATTTTGACCTATCTAGTCTTGACCTATCTAGTCTTGATCAACCCGCTACTGCTGCTGATACATCTCCGGGAACTGAGCTTGCAGTTGGCGAATCTGCGGCAGGTCATGCACAACCACATAAGGGTGCAAGGGATTCCGCTTGATGAAGTTTTGGTGATAGTCTTCAGCAGCGTAAAACTCGTCAAGCGGAGCCACCTGAGTCACAATGGGCTGATCAAACACGTCTGCATCGTTTAACTGTTCGATATAAGCTTGGGCAACCTGCTGTTGCTCATCGTCGGCAGCAAAATTGCAGAACGATATTGGACGCCGTGATCGGGCCCCTGTCGGTTTAGCTGCGTCGGATCGTGCGCCACAAAGAAGTAGATTTTTCAGCAACTCACCATAGGAAATCTGGCTCGGATCGTAGGTGATTTGAACTGATTCGGCATGTTCTGTGCTGCCGGCGCTCACCTGCCGATAAGTGGCTGTATCAGCACTGCCGCCCGCATAGCCCGTCAGCACTTCCGAGACGCCTTTCAAATGCTCAAATACGCCTTCCATGCCCCAAAACAGCCGCCTGCAAATACAGCAGTTTGCTCTCCGGTGGCGTTGGCAGCAGAAATATCAATGGCTGGAGTGGGCACAGTCGCAGGTATTTGACGAGATCTGCCGCTAGCAAAGGCAATGCCAGCCGTGACAACAAGAATCGATAAGGTGAGCAATAGAGAACGAGAAAGGGAATTACGCATCATGGGTTGGGAGTCCTGTTTGAGTGGATGGGGATGGGTGGATGGGTGGATGGGATGGTTGAAAGGGGCAAATAGGGGCAAATAGATCGTTAGCTGGCGATAAACTTCAGCGCCGCACCGTTTATACAATAGCGTTGTCCGGTTGGGGGTGGGCCGTCGTCAAACACATGGCCGAGGTGTCCGCCACAGCGACGACAGTGAACTTCAGTGCGAACCATCAGCAGCGAGCGATCTTCGGAAGTGCCGATAGCATCTTGAATGGGTCTGTAAAAGCTTGGCCAGCCTGTGCCGCTGTTGAACTTGGTTTCTGAGGAAAAAACGGGCGACTCGCAGCCTGCACAAGCATAGGTGCCGTCAGCAAACTGCTTGTCTAAAGGGCTACTGGTAGGGGGATTCAGTACCGTGTTGCCGCAGCACATAAAACTGCTCTGAGGTCAAAATTCTGCGCCATTCTGCGTCGGTTTTGACAATTTCAAAATTGCTGTCAAATTCACCGCTGGCAGTTTGGGCTTGGGAGAGAGGAGAGAGGTAGCGCGACAGCAGGACAGTTCCCACTGTTGCCGCACCGAGTTGTAGGAGGTATCGTTTTTTCATGGCGTGGTTGTTGGCTCAAAGGCAACTAGATAAAGGCAATCAGGTCTGTGCAATCAAATCCTGTGGCAGCCTGAACAGTGTGGCATCTGCTATCGGTAGCTTTAAGCACGTCCTGCTGTTGTATCCGACTGTTTCTAAATTAGGCGATGTTTGACGGGATCAAATGAAATTTGGCTGAGAAAAGTTGGCGCTTAGCTGAAAGACCCATAAAAATTGGGGATTCATCACATGTGTCTAGAAATGGGGTGCATTTATGCCAGTCTTGCTTTAGTCTTATCTTTTAGCCTTATCCCGTACCGCAGGATTGAAATAGAAGGACTGAGGAGTTGCCCCCATGAGTTATCGGATGAACGCCGCGCCTATGCTGAAACCTTCGGCCCCACGGTCGGTGATCGAGTCCGGCTCGCTGACACTAACCTGATCATTGAAGTAGAGCAAGATTACACGACCTACGGCGATGAGGTGAAGTTTGGCGGCGGGAAGGTGATTCGGGATGGCATGGGACAATCACCAATCAGCAATGCCGATGGCGCGGTGGATGCAGTGATTACAAATGCGCTGATTCTCGACTGGTGGGGCATTGTTAAAGCGGATGTGGGCATCAAAGACGGCAACATTCACGCCATTGGCAAGGCGGGCAACCCCTACATTCAGGATAACGTGACCATCATCATCGGGCCCGGAACTGAGGTGATTGCCGGAGAAGGCATGATCCTGACCGCAGGCGGAATTGACTCTCACATTCACATGATTTGTCCACAGCAGTTTGAGGTCGCAATCGCGTCGGGCGTCACGACTTTGATCGGCGGCGGCACTGGCCCGGCTGCGGGAACCAACGCCACCACTTGTACTTCTGGCCCGTGGAACATCTATCGAATGCTACAAGCGATGGATGCTTTTCCGTTGAACATCGGTCTGCTTGGTAAAGGCAACAGCGCCAAACCGGAAGGACTGAACGAGCAAGTCGAAGCCGGAGCGGTGGGGCTGAAACTGCACGAAGACTGGGGAACCACACCCGCCACGATCGATACCTGCCTCGCGGTTGCCGATGAATATGATATTCAGGTTGCCATCCACACCGACACGCTCAACGAAGCTGGATTTGTGGAAGACACGATTGCCGCCTTCAAGAATCGCGTCATTCACACTTATCACACGGAAGGGGCCGGCGGCGGACATGCGCCCGATATCATTAAAGTGTGCGGTGAAGCGAACGTATTGCCTTCGTCTACGAACCCGACTCGACCCTACACCGTGAATACTCTGGAAGAACATTTGGATATGCTGATGGTTTGCCATCACCTCGATCGCGGCATTCCCGAAGATGTGGCATTCGCCGAGTCGCGCATCCGGCGAGAGACGATCGCCGCCGAAGACATTCTGCATGATTTGGGCGCATTCAGCATGATCTCCTCTGACTCCCAGGCAATGGGACGAATCGGTGAGGTAATTCTGCGCACCTGGCAAACGGGACACAAGATGAAAGTACAGCGGGGCTGGCTGGCTCCGGCAAGTACGGAGGCAGTGGAGGGTAGCGATCGCAACGACAATTTCCGCGCCAAACGCTACATCGCTAAATACACGATTAACCCTGCCATCACCCACGGCATTGCCGAGCACGTCGGCTCCATCGAGGTGGGCAAGCTGGCAGATTTGTGTTTGTGGCGACCCGCCTTCTTTGGCGTGAAACCGGAATTGGTACTCAAGGGCGGCTTGATCGCGTGGGCACAGATGGGCGACGCCAACGCCAGCATTCCCACGCCCCAACCCGTGCACATGCGCCCCATGTTTGCCAGTTATGGCGGCGCAATGACAGCAACTTCCCTCACCTTTGTCTCACAAGCCGCGTTGGATCAGGGAATTGGCGATCGCCTCAAACCTGCAA
>JAAUTN010000482.1 GCA_012031415.1 Leptolyngbyaceae cyanobacterium SM1_4_3
GACTGCTCTTATTTTACTTCCCTGCTGGATCAGGCGTTGGGAGGCGATCGCCCCTAGTGCGTTTCCTGATACTAAGCAACAGAAACAGCTGTCTGAGTTGATGAGCCTGTGGCGATCGGCACGAGATCAGGGAGCAGCGTTTTCATCAGAACAGCAAGCCGAGTTAGATAGCCTGGTTGAAGCTGAGTTGAGAGCAGCAACAGCCCGTACAGCCCAGATGTAGCAAGGGAATGTATGAATATTGTGTTGTGTGAAGACAGCAGAACGAAGCAAACATTGTTGTGAATACTACCAATCTCTCGAAGTCGCTTTTAACTTTCCATCTGAGATAGAATACGCTGCTGATCTAAAGGCGTTTAGATCAGCCCTAATTTCGTCAAACTTACTATCTACGCCTTTTTTAACTATAATTAAGGGCTATGATTTTGTACAAGGCGGCAATATGGAACGAGAACTGGTGTCAGAAAAGCGTGGTTATCTTGTTATAACAGTTGCCCAAGCGAAAGAAATTGTGACGAATTGGTTAAGTGAAATAGATCTGTTTAATGCTACTCAACTGGGGTTGCCTGAAGTTGACGACAGGTATCATATTTGGCGAGTTCCTTTATGCACTGATGCTGGAAATAAGGTTGGAGAAGTTGTCATAGATGCTTACACAACTGAAATCTTACCTGACAAAACAACTCGTCCTGAAATTATTACTGTGCGCCTTTTGAAGCAGGATGAATCAAAACTCGTAAAGCGAAAGAAGCAGAAAAAGGAATATAAGATTTCAAAGTTGAGAAACACAGTCGGATTTGGAGATTGTGTTGGGCTTATTGAAGATATGCCGACTGAAAGTGTAGATCTCATTTTTACGTCACCTCCTTACTTTAATGCACGTCCTGAATATTCTGAATTTGAGGAGTATGAGACGTACCTCTTCAAAATGCGGCAGGTGATAAAAAGGTGCCATCGTGTTTTGAATGAAGGACGGTTTTTCGTGATCAACGTTTCTCCCGTTCTTCTTCGTAGGGCTTCTCGAAGTGAAGCTTCAAAGCGAATTGCTGTTCCATTTGACATACATCGAATCTTCATTGAGGAAGGATACGATTTTATTGACGATATCATTTGGCTTAAGCCTGAAGGAGCAGGTTGGGCAACAGGAAGAGGTAGACGGTTTGCTGCTGATCGCAATCCTCTTCAATACAAAGCTGTTCCTGTAACTGAATACGTGTTGGTTTATCGAAAGCAGACAGATTTACTGATCGATTGGCACATTCGTAACCATCCTGACAAAGAGGTTGTCAAAGAGTCAAAAATTTTAGATGGTTATGAGCGAACTAACGTGTGGAAGATTAATCCGGCTACAGGCTCGAAACATCCCGCAGCTTTTCCAAGAGAACTTGCAGAGAAAGTAATTGCTTACTATTCTTTTAAGGGAGATGTTGTCTTAGACCCGTTCGCAGGTTCAGGAACGGTAGGAGTGGCGGCTGCATCTTCAGGTCGGCGTTTTGTTCTATTTGAAAATAACTTCGATTATGTTGAAACTATGCAGCAAGCTCTTCCTACCTGGAAGAACGTAAAGTTCTCCTCGGTCATGTGGATTAATTGCAAACCATCTGAGCTACCACCAGAGCAAATTGAGATTCAACTGGAGTCTTAGTCATGACAACAATAAATGATTTGTTTCCTGAAAAAGGCAAGTTAATCCTTACTGGCGGCGGCAGAGACTTTATTGAAAAGTTGGGCGTTGAAACTGTAAGACAATTAACTTTGGATATTTTATGTGGAGAAAATATCCGTACTCAAACTGAGCAATTGACTAGCCGACGAGTTGCGATCGCTGCTGGGGCAATGGTTGCTTTATTTGCAAAAGGTTGGGCAGAGGTTGAAGACTTTACAAATCAATTGTCTGATATGGCCTTGTCTCAACTTAAATCTTCGCGCCGTTCTGACAATGCATTAATTTGGCCCGCTAATTGGCTGATTGGTTTAACGGGAAAAGGGTTTCAGAATGTATTGCGAAGTAATCCAATAGCTCAAGAAAAATATATTCAAGCTTTTGAAGTCGCACTGGAGGAAGCAGCGCAGAAATGTGAAGAGGATTTTGGTTCAATTCGTATGTTTTTAGGCGTTGTTGAAGATGAGCATGGGAGGGTTTGTAAAAATTTAGAATGGCGAGACATAACGAGATTAACAACAGCAATTGGTTGTTTAACTCTCACCATTCGGGGATCTGACAAATCAATATATGGGAAGCTTTTTGAAAAACTTGTACTCGGTTCAGTCTTGCATATTCTTGGATTTGAATATGTTAGAAGTGCTTTGAGTAGGCCTATTGAGAGAGTTTTCTGGTTATCTGATAGCTCTGATGTTCGTGAGTGTGATGCAACAGTGAGATTACGCGCTGGTAAGATAGCTCGTTTTGATATCGGTTTCATCGGCAGCGGAAATTCAGAAATTATGAAAGACAAACTAACTCGCTTTGCCAACCTACTAGAGTTAGACGGGAAAACAACTACATCTCAAACCTTCATCATTGTCGATCGAATGCCGCAATCAACCAAAACTTTGGAATCTGCAAGCAGGGCCGGAAGTGAAATCACACAAATGAGTATGCAATTCTGGCCCCAAGAACTTGCAAGGAGATTAGAGTCGCGTTTGAGTTACAGAGCAGAGATCCTTGATATTGAAGAAGAAGAACTATATGGCTACTTGGCTCAAAAGATTGAATCTGCTCCACTTCTGAGTTTTTTGAATATTGACGAGATTCTTGAAGAAGATGCCGATCGCCTCCAGGTAAGTTTGCCTGATGATAGCTTAGTAGATATCTCTGGAGATTACGGAGGGAATGACTTAGGGTTCTTTGATAATGAGTAGCATACATTTACGCTCGCTGGAAAAGGCGATTGCCCCAATGCAATTAGTGGTATGTTAGGAATGCATTCTAGGGGAGTGGTGATTGTACCTTTAAAGTCAAGGCAGTAACTCGAAGTGATCGCAAAAGTCTCGACGGTCGAGCGTGTAAATGTGGCTAATAGCTAGCCTTTCGGCGATCACCAAATTAGAATTTTAGAAGAATAATAAAATAGGATATCAGAAGAGTAACTACGTATTATACGAGGATGATTCAATCATTTGACAATGTTGGCACCGAAGATATTTTTAATGGTCAAGATACCAAAGCTGCTCATCGCACCTGTCCTCAGTCACTCTGGAAAGTTGCCGCACGAAAACTCGATCAATTAGATTCTGCGGCAGAGCTAGACGATTTACGAGTACCACCAGGGAACCGTTTAGAAGCGTTGGAGGGCGATCGCGTTGGATCAGGACAGTATTCGTATCAACAATCAGTATCGCCTTTGCTTTACCCGGCACGAGAATGAACCTGGCAACGTAGAAATTGTCGATTATCATTAGCCGTTACCTGAGTTAATCCAATGATTCGAGTTCCTACCCATCGTGTACCCACCCATCCTGGTGAAATGCTGCTGGAAGAGTTTTTGTTGCCTGCTAATCTGCCTCTTCAAGAATTGGCTGCTGCGATTTATGTTTCTACAGCACAGATTCAGGCAATTGTGCAGCAGCAGCAGTCCATTACGCCTGGGCTTGCTTTACGGTTAGCAAAATACTTTGGCACCTCAGTCGATTTTTGGATGAATCTACAACTGCGATGGGATTTGCATCATGCATTAAGTGCAGAAGCAGATACGCTGTCTCGTATTCAACCCCGCTCCGCCTAACATCTGCTTCATGAGGCAGAGCCTCTGAATCGGCATTTCCAGGCAGAGCCTGGAAACGAGGAAATAAAGCAGGGTCTCTAGCTCAGCATTTTCAGGTTCTGCTAAAACGAAGAATTTCCAGTGGTTTAAACTGAAGGCCCTAAATCATCAGGTAGTTGATCAACTGAGCATTGCAAAATGTGTAGCAGCGCTTTGAACTGACGAATAGTTAGCTTCGGTTCTGCCCTGCCCACTTCCCAATTGCTGACCGTTTGCACCGTAATGCCAAGAGCATCTGCGACTTGCTTTTGAGTCAGGTTACGAATTCGCCTTAACCGGACTAACGCAGATTCTTGTTCTCGCTCCTCGGTCATTTAAGTCTAAATTGATTTATATAAAGTAGATTGACAAGTAGCCCTAAATCGATTTAGATAAGGTAGAGAACCAAATCAAATTGCCTCATCAGAGATAGCAGTAGTCAGAGGGATATCCTCACTACCTGGCATCTCTAAGTTTCTCACTATCTAAGTAACTTAAGGCATTTTAGTCCAGTCAGGTGACTATTTGTTCTGCTTGCTCATAAGCAGCCCAGTCAGGCTGAGAGTTTGCCATGCCTATTTACCCCTGCTGTGACGCAATAGCGCGATCGCCCCCACTTCCCATGCCATCTTATCGAGATTCCCTGCATCCCTGGTGCATTGTTCGTGCTTTTCCCAACGCTCATACCCTGGTTGTCGCTCGTTTTCGTCATCGCAGCGATGCAGAAGCCCAGTTGAGAGCCTTGCAGCGTTTGATCCCAGCGGCTAGCTTTTGCGTTGTGTTTGATGCAGGACAGTATTCTGACGGGGTCTGGAACTGGGGGGAAGGGATGGTTAACGAGGGGGCGATCGCTGAATTAGTTCGATGGCAAGGAATAGGTAATTGGGTCTACTACAATAGAGCCTAACTGGCTAGCATGAAGAGCATTCCACCGATGCTTGCTGCT
>JAAUTN010000483.1 GCA_012031415.1 Leptolyngbyaceae cyanobacterium SM1_4_3
CTCGGTTAGATTTAATACACCCAAAATTTCATCTGCTACTTGTTCGGGCAGGCAGAAAATGTGAGCATCATCCTGGGTAAAGCCACGCACTCGCATTAAGCCATGCAACACACCCGATTGCTCATAGCGATACACCGTGCCCAACTCTGCCCAGCGAATTGGTAGTTCCCGATAGGAGTGCAAATGATTCTGATAGGTCAGCACATGAAACGGGCAGTTCATCGGCTTGAGTTGATACTGCTGTGCCTCAATCTCCATCTGGTCAAACATATTCTCACGGTAAAAATCGAAGTGCCCCGATGTTTTCCAGAGATCGAGATTGGCAATATGCGGCGTGTAAAGCAGTTCATATCCGGCATCTAAATGCGCTTTACGCCAGTAGTCTTCAATCAAGAGCCGCATCCGCGCCCCTTTCGGATGCCAGAAGACCAGTCCCCCACCTGCATCCTCCTGGATGCTAAACAGATCCAGATCTTGTCCCAATTTGCGATGGTCGCGACGTTTGGCTTCTTCTTTCTGGGTGAGATACGCCTGGAGTTGTTCGGGTGTTTCCCAGACTGTGCCGTAAATCCGCTGTAACTGCGGTTTGGTTTCATCCCCTCGCCAATAGGCTCCAGCCACACTCTCCAGAGTAAAAGCGTCCGGGTTAATTTCACCCGTGGAGTTGAGGTGAGGACCTGCACACAAATCCCACCAGCAATCTTTGCCCATCTGTTTCTGGGTCAGAGTGTCCGCCGCGATGTGAAACAAGGAAGCCTCTGACACGCCTTGCAAGGTATCTGCACAGCCAATAAAGTAGCGCGTGATGGGTTCATCAGCAGGAATGCTGTCGAGGATCTCCAGTTTGTAGGGTTCGTGAAGTTGCTCAATTTCTGCCCGAATCTGCGATCGCTCGACCACTTCTTGAATGATCGGCAAATTAGCGTTAATGATGCGCCGCATCTCGGCTTCAATCTGAGTAAGATCGTCAGGGGTGAAGGGGGTTTGACGATCAAAGTCATAGTAAAAGCCAGTCTCTGTCCAGGGTCCGATCGTCACTTTTGTCTCTGGAAACAGCGTTTGCACTGCCATTGCCAGCACATGGGCACAGGTATGACGAATCCGCAGCAAGGTTTCAGCGCGGGTTGGGTTGGCATGGGGTGGAAGGACAGAACTGACCATAAGCTAAACAAGAATGATAATCATTCTCATATTATAGTCGTCCAGTTAACGTAAAAAGCTCAGTTCCCCAGTTTTTTGGAGTTCAAATTCGTGGAATTTCCCTGGCAAATCGTTGGCTGCTTTGACTGATCTGGCTACAATTTGCTGTGGCGAATTTACAAGCACAGGCTTCGCCACCGTAACTAGCCCCTACTCTGGAAAGAAAAACTCTGCTGAATCTTCATCCACGGGCGCACGGTTGCGATAGTATGCCTCCAATTCTTCTGGACTGATGGGGTTCTGGGCTGGATTCTCAAAAAATGCCTTGATGCGAATATAGCGCCGTAGTCCTTCCGCTCCGGCATCTTCCCGCGTAGCCTCTTTGAAATCATCCGGGAAGGTTTCACTCACCTTAATCCAGGCTTCCTGCAAAATAGCTTCAACTTCACAACTGGGAGCATTGTCTAGCAGTGTTTCCAGAGTTTCCAGAATCTCGATCGTTTTCAAAATTTCGGGAGTGATATCAGATCCAGACACCCGCTTTCACCCCTGTCCTAAAACACGTAATCGGGGCAGTGCCATTGCCGTTAAAAAAATCGTTAACTGGGTTGCCACAATACTGGGACCCGACGGCAGATTGAACGCCGCAGAAACTACCATGCCAATGACCGCACTTAACGCCCCTAACCCTGCTGATAGCACCACATAATTGGTGAATGTCCGGCTCAGCAACCGGGCAGCACAGGCAGGAATCACCACAAAGGCACTGACGAGCAGCACCCCGATCGCCTTAATCGAGATTCCCACCACCAGCGACAACAAGACAATAAATGCCGTTCGGTGAAGGAATACGGAGACTCCACGGGCGATCGCCAGTGGTTCGTGCAAGGTTAGTAACATCTGGGTTCGTAACGTCAGACCAATAAAGACGATACACACCAGCAATAACACTGCACTAAAGATTAAATCCAGTTCTCGCACTGCCAGAATGTCACCAAACAGCAGGTTATTCAACCCACCTTTGTACTGCCCGACAAAGCTGAGGGTAATGATGGCGATCGCCAGCGATGACGAATAAATGATATTCAGCAGTGCGTCTGTCCATAAGCGAGTGCGTTCTAACAGATACGTGACTCCCAGGGCAAAGCAGACGGCAAAGGGCAACAAGACAACCGATGGGTTAATTCCGATCAGTAAGCCAATACTGATGCCCAACAAAGCTGAATGCCCTAAAGCATCACTGAAGAAAGACAGTTGCCGCAGGATCGTGAAGCTCCCCAACATTCCACCCATTAACCCTGTGAGGATGCCACCCAACAGTGCCCGTTGCATAAAGGGAAGTTGGAACAGTTCGATGATGCGGGTCAGTTCGGTAGACATAAGGGAATAGAGTTAGTGCTGATGGCGATAGCGAACAAATTCAGACCCATAGGCAGCAGAGAGATTATCAGGGGAGAGGGCAACCTCTGGGATTCCCTGACAGAGTAACGTGCGGTTGAGGCAGAGGACGCGATCGCAGTTTCGGCGCACCATATCTAAATCATGAGAGATTTGCAAGATTGCCCAGCCTTGCTCCCGTTTGAGTTGATAGAGCAGTTGGTAGAATTCTGACTCCCCCCGCACATCTAATCCCGCCGGAGCTTCATCCAGGAGCAATAGGCGACGGGGATGCACCAGACAGTATGCCAGGAGGACGCGCTTGGTTTCGCCACCCGACAGCCCACTGATTAACTGATGACTGAGATGGGCAGCATCAACCCGTGCCAACGCTTCACGAATGGCATAACGCCGTTTTCTCCGATTTGCCCAGGGCACCTGGAACCCTAACTTGTCCCAGCCCAATCCCACCAGTTCTTCGACAGTGATTGGTATACGGCGATCGAACAGAAAGTTTTGCGGCAAATAAGCAATTTGCTGACGAATGGCAGGCGTGAGAAAACCTCGACGAGACAGCGGTTGCCCCAAAATAAAAACATCCCCTGCCTGACGTGGCAGAATGCCCAGAATCGCTTGCACCAGCGTACTTTTACCCGCGCCATTGGGTCCAACGATCGCCGTATCGGTGCCTGCCTCTAGCTCAAACGAAACATCCTGCACCGCCGCGTAGGTTTCTCGATAAACCGTGAGTTGCTCAACTGCGAGTACAACCTCTTTCAAATCGAAAAGCCCTCCTAAAACCTGACTCCAACTCGCTGTGGCACCACTGCAACAGGTTGAGGCATCCAGAGCGGCAAGAACGATTGAGTAGAGCCACCAAATGCGGTCACTAAGCTTTCCACATTCTGCCGCATCGTCGTCAAGTAATACTCAGGCTCCAGTGCTTCAGGACCTCCTGTTTCCAGGGGATCAAACGTGCTCACGGCTACATTCAAGTCGTTTGCCAAAGCAGCAAAGGAACTTTCTCCTGCCTGGGGTTCCGTCAAAATCGCTTTGAGATCGGATGCCTGCACTTCATCAGTGACTCGCTTTACATCATCTGGAGAGGGGTTTCCCTCTGGAATATCCACCAGGAATTCTGCTTCTAATCCATAGCTCTGAGCAAAATACGGTGCGAAATCATGGAACGCCACGAAGGTCTTCCCGGCATAAGGTTGAAGGGTTGAGGTAATTTCTGCATCCAGTTCTTGCAGTTGTGCAATGTAGGCGGCGGCATTGGCTGTGTATTCCCCTTCACCTTCTGGATCAGCCGCAATTAATCCATCTCGAATATTCTCGACTTGTTGAATAGCGCGTTTGGGATCGAGCCAAATGTGCGGATTGTATTCACCATGATGGTGATGCCCTGCCTCAGCGTGTTCTTCCCCTCCGGCGTGTTCTTCCCCTTCGGCGTGCTCGTGAGCGTGGTCATGTTCTTCTCCTTCCGCATGACTATGCCCTTCCACCTCTTCATTGGCGATCGTGGCAATTCCCTCACTGGAATCAATAATCTTCAGATCTGGATTACTGGCATTTGCAACTAAATCTTCTAAAAATGCCTCCATTTCCAGCCCATTTTGCACCAGCACATCTGCTTGAGTGAGCCGTTGAACATCCTCAGGTCTGGCTTGAAAATCATGGGGACCCACATTCGTCGGAAGCAGTTGAGTAACTTCCACGCGATCGCCCGCTACTGCTTTTGTAAACTGAGTAATGGGTAAAAACGTGGTCACCACCTGTAACTCATCCGCTGTTGCGGCTGGTGACGCATCTGCTTGAGGCGACTCAGAACTGGTGGTCGGCGTATTGGTTGCACAACTTCCCAGGCTGAGTGCAATTGTAGACACCACCGCGACAGAAAAACGACGAACGAGATTGCTGGACAGTTGTAATCTTATTTCTGAATGAATCATCTGAAATATCCTCTCAACTAATTGATTGACTGAGTTAGTGAATAGCTACTCCCTATTCCCCACTCTCCTGCAACATCAACGCCACATCTCTAGCAAAGTACGTCAAAATCAAATCCGCCCCGGCTCGCTTCATACTGGTCAGCGTTTCCAGAACCACTTTTTTCTCATCAATCCAACCCTGTTCCGCAGCGGCTTTAATCATGGCGTACTCACCACTGA
>JAAUTN010000484.1 GCA_012031415.1 Leptolyngbyaceae cyanobacterium SM1_4_3
AATGTACTGGTCTATGTTCTTATCTACTCATACTCTCCGCAAGATTGTCATCGGCGCGGTAGCTTTGTTTACCGATTCTTCAAGTTTGTCGTTTTTGAATACAAACCCTTGATGAACTGAAGCGATAGGGAAGGCTGTATTGCTAGCGATTGGTTAGAACCGGGAGTGATTTAGAGCAATTGTGGAGATGAAGGCTCTCTCCCACTTTCTACTTACAGTGTCTTGCAGATGCATAAGCCACAGGTAGGGACGAACGGCCGTTCGCCCCTACAGGGATTTGTGGCTTATCCAGGTGAAAACTGCTGTAAATGTCGTCTGCGGTAGTGAATGGTAGCGCAGCAAGCTACACTACCTACTCATGCAAGTTATCTAAAGAACGTTACCTTCAGCAACTTAAGCAGCTTTGCGGCGACGACGAGACACAACAAAACCAGCCGCTACGGCACCCAGACCAGCAAGCGTGGCGGGTTCAGGCACAGATTCAGTGGCTTCAGCCTGAGCGGTAACAATGAAGTCGTTAAAGTCACAGTCACCATTGGGGTTGCTGCCCTCAACTCCACACCGACTGGGCGAGGCTCCTCCACCAATGTCCTCAAAGCTAATTGTGACACCGCTAAACACGGTACCGTCGAACTTAGCTTGTTGGTAGCTACCTGCGTTGAGGTTGTTGGTAGAGTAAACTGCGCTAGCTGGTGTCTGGTTTCTACCGGCCGGTCTGGCTAAGGCAAGGGTATAGGTTTTGCCAGCCTCAAACTTAAAAGAGGTGTTGCAGTTTAATACCGTAACCCCACAGGTTCCTTTCCAATCGTTAGCACGGCCGTGGTCGCTAGAGCGTGTTTCACTAAATAGAACAGTGGAACCCCCGCCTATCTCTTGAACTTTAAGATTAGAGCGGAATTGACCGTGAGATTCCTGGAAAGTAAAGTTTACAGTAGTATCGTCATCAAAAGAGATACCGCTGTTGCCAAAAGTGGCAGCCTGAGCGGCACCTGTTAGTCCTGCTACGGCAGTGGCGGCTGTAGCGGCTGCAAAAAGATATCCACGAAGCTTCATTGCTGTCTTCCTTAAAATTCAGTAGAAATTTGAGTAGGTTGTCAGATAGCTGACAGGTAGGACGCACTCCTTAGTGCAAGCTACGTATAGCTGAATCGATCAGTTAATCAGACCCAAACCTTCTGTATTCAGTAGCGGTACTTGCTCTGAAAGCTGAAAGGCAGTTCTCGCTGTTGGTAGATGGAGTGAGGTAAATACAGAACCTACTTAAGTAGGGAGATTGGGTTGGATAGAAGCTGAACCTGATTGCTAAGTGAATCTACGTGAGCTACGTTTCTCATGTACTCACACTTGCCAAAGATTTGTCACTAGCAGGGTGTGGCAGTTCACCGACTCTTCAAGTTTGTTGTTTTGAATACAAACCCTGAGTGAAATAACACGCCGCCGATACGAAATTACGAGTGTGTTCAGATTTTT
The DNA here is from genome assembly GCA_012031415.1 of Leptolyngbyaceae cyanobacterium SM1_4_3. Taxonomy (GTDB): domain Bacteria; phylum Cyanobacteriota; class Cyanobacteriia; order Elainellales; family Elainellaceae; genus JAAUTN01. Next base: position 1,471 of record JAAUTN010000484.1, read on the forward strand.
GTGTAAATGAGGACAGAATGCCTGCATTTACACAAAATCAAATCAGCCTCGAAATTTACCGACTAAGGTGCGTTTCTGCTTCTTGAGCGACGGGCTGCATTTCATCCTGAGCAAGATTTTGAAGGGCTGCTGTTGCTTCTGGAGCATCAAAATGACTCAGGGCTTGCACAAGTCGGTAGCGAATTTGCCAATCGGGGTTGGAAGCAAAGGGAATTAGCAGTGGCAGAGCGCGGCTGTCTCCCAGTTCGCCCAGGGAACCGATCGCCGCTGTTTTGACCAGTTCATTGTCTGCGTTCAGTGCGGTTTCTAGTAGCTCAAAGGAGCGAGCGTCTCCCAATTCGCCAAGAGCGGCAATGATGCTGAATTTAACTAGCCATTCAGAAGTGCTGTGGTAAAGCCGCTGTAGGTCTTCAAACGCAGCGGTGAGCTTCAGTGCCCCTAAGGAGTCAGCAGCGGCGGCCTGGACATCTGGTTCTGTGTCGTTGAGCAGGCGATCGCGCAAAATGACTAAAGCCGTTTCTAAATCTTGCTTACCCAAACTAGAAAATTGGCTGATGGCGGCGTAGCGCACCCGAGCGCTCTTATCTTGAGCGGCGACCTGGATAAGAGTAAAGGCGATCGCCGGATCAAGCTGTCGCATCTGGTTCACAGCGCTCAACCGTTCGCCAAAATCTTCGGAACTCAGGAGTTGTTCAACCGACTCAGGGGTAATATTCATCAAACTCTCCACTAATCCTGATTTGCTGCCATAAAGCGCACAATGTCGCCACGAGTCAAAATGCCGACCACCTTACCAGCGGGATCAACCACTGGCAATCGACGCACATCGCGGTCATGCATCAACTGGGCTGCTTCGCGCAAGGGCTGGTCAGGCTTAGTAGTGATTGCTGCTTTGGTCATGACTTCGGCGACGGTTTGCCCCAGTGCTTTGTGAAGTTCCTGCTCGTAGCGGGCAGGGTTTTCCAGATAAATCACGCTATCTAAAACCATGATGTAGGGCGGAGGAGTGGCTCCCGTTTCTTGCCACATCAGATCGGTTTCTGAAATGACCCCAACCAATTTGCCCTGATCGTCTACGACTGGCAATCCACTCACTCGCTTTTCGGCGATCAGGCGAATGGCTTCTTTAAGCGGCGTTTGGGGCTTTACCACGATGGGAGTGTGGCTCATGACATCAGCAACAGTTGTAGGCATATTTCGCCGAACTACTCAACGGAACCTTTACTCTCATTGTAGGGAATCGCGGGGATCGGCTGATTGGGGTTCACAGGTTGTTACATCGGGGCGGATATTGTTTTTATGGGAACAGGACTTATGGATTCTGCTGCGAAGCAAAGGGCTTAAGCCGAATGATACTGAAATGAGTAAAAATGCAGCGTTCAGATCTGCGACTTCTCGAAGAAGTCGCAGATCTTGCCCCCTTAGTCAGTGCCATTGGGCTTAAGCCCTTTATTAACGGGGCATTAAATTTGAAGAAGGAACACGCCGTAAAGCTCTGCGTCGTAGCCGCAGCCCAATTGCCAACATAGTAATAGTGAATAGCCCTGCTGCTGGAGTCGGCTCAGGTACGCTGGCTGATGCAGCTTGATTCTCGGATTGAAGGGGTTGAGTGAAGTCTTGGGTAGCGCGATCGGCAACGGCAGTCCGAGGCTGGGGCTGCATTTCACGAGACGGCTCAGCCAGCAGATTCATCGCTAGCTTAGCAATCTGGCGATGTCCAGCGGTGGTTGGGTGAATGTCATCCCAAAACAGAAATTGATTCTGCAAACTTGGCGTTGAGCGGCAGGAGGGCACTGCAAGGCAAGAGCTAGTGACATTGGTGAAGCCGAGCTTAGCCGGATTGGCCCGTGCCTGGTCAAATAGCCTGTCTACATTCAGCGTCAGCAGATTAACCTGCGGGTCGAGGGTGCGGTCTAACCGCCGTAAGAATCTTCCCAGATACACATTATGCTGTCTGCTCAAACGATCTAGCTCGGCAGATTCAGCCGCTTGGCGGGTAGAGGGCAAGCGTCCCAAATCGGGCAAGTTGCCCACCATGATTGTTCGTGCGCCTGCCTGAGCAAGGGTTGTTACGGCTTTGGAGAGATTGCTGGATGGAACTCTGGGGTCTGTGACGTTGCCGCCCAGATAGTCGTTTGCACCTGACCAGACGAGATAGAGCGCGTTGGGGTCAGCAGTTGGATTGTCGTCAACAAAATTTCTCACCTGCTTTTGCAGTCCAGGAAATTCTAGCAGCGGAATCGGAACGGTATCACCTTCGCCGCTGGTGGTGCCGCCATAGGCAAAGTTATTGTTGCGATCGCGTTCCACCTCCAACTGCTGGGTGACATATTCGGCCCAAACTGGCCCGTTAGAAAAGCGCCCTCTAAAGTAGGGCGATCGCGGATAAAGGCGGAGGGTTCGTCTGTAGACGTTGCCTGTGTCAGAGAGACTGTCGCCAAACACAAAGACCTGACTGAATGTAGCTGCTTTCGCGGCAATCGGAAACAGAAATGGCAAAAGAGCCACCCCTGCTGCTAGACAATGCTGTTTTAGCCTGTACATAAGAATCAGGGATAGGTTATCTGGATGGTAAACCAGATTGGCGGGACGGGCTAGATGGCTGGGTCTGCTGTGCAGGCGACTGTTCAGGCGGCGGCTCGGTCTGCTGCTCGGTCTGCTGCTCAGTTTGAAGTGCATCCCTGGCAGACACTCCTTCGCCCTGAATCCCAAAATACCAGAGGACAGCGGCGGCTTCGGCGCGAGTCACAGTCTTCTTGGGTTGAAATAGCGTAGTGTAGCCAAAGGCGCGACGAATGTTTGACAGGTCGCCGTTCTGGAAGTCTGCTAAAACTGCCCTTAGCGCCTTAGGCTCAATTCGAGCTGCATCCTGAAAGCCCCAGGTTTGCTGCACTGCTTCTAGGGAGGCATTGGGCAGGGTTTGGCGAGTGTCGATTGGAAGTTTCCAGAGGATCAGGTTTTCGCGGGTAAGCGGAGCGTCTGGGCGAAAGGTGACGGTGGTGGAGTCGCCGGAAAGCGGGCTGGGAATTAGCCCTGCCTCTGCCAGTCCTTGAATTGCAGCAAAGTCAGGGTCGCTGCGCGGCACATCTTGAAAGGCGGGCTGAGAACTGCCGAGCTGCCAAGGACGAATGCGACTGGCGGGCGATCGCCATAAATTAAGTTATTGGTTGCCACCAGCCAACGCGCATATT
>JAAUTN010000097.1 GCA_012031415.1 Leptolyngbyaceae cyanobacterium SM1_4_3
GTAATGGAAGCCCAGGAACAGAGATACCCAGCTCAGGTGAGAGATGATTGCCTCTTTGTGTTCCAGAACTCGATCGAGTACGTTGCCCCTTGTTCTGAGCGGGGTCGTAGTCCCGCACCCAGAAGATTGCACCGTGAGCAAACGCACCCACCATCAGGAATCCAGCAATGTACTGGTGATGGGTGTAGAGCGCTGCCTGAGTGGTGAAGTCCTTCGCCATAAATGCGTAAGGCGGCAACGAATACATATGCTGCGCTACCAGGGAGGTAATCACGCCTAGCGCTGCCAGAGCCAAAGCTAGCTGGAAGTGCAGGGAATTGTTGATGGTGTCATACAGTCCCTGGTGAGGCAGGTTGAACTGTCCTTCGGTCTTGGTGCCAAAGAAATTCTTGGCGTTCAACATCTCTTTGATGTTGTGACCAATGCCAAAGTTGGTGCGGTACATATGACCCGCGATGATGAAGATGACAGCGATCGCCAAATGGTGATGCGCCATATCCGTCAACCATAGCGACTCGGTCTGAGGATGGAAGCCACCCAGGAAGGTCAGAATGGCATCTCCAGCGCCCTGAGAGGTGCTGAAAATGTGATCTGCCGTATCGGGGTTTTCTGCATACACGCCCCAATTGCCCGTAAAGAATGGCTTTAGACCAGCGGGGTGGGGAGGTGTAGACAGGAAGTTGTCCCAGCCCACGTGCTGTCCGCGAGATTCGGGAATCGCAACGTGGATCAAGTGACCTGCCCAAGCCAGAGAGCTAACCCCAAACAGACCAGCCAGGTGGTGGTTTAAGCGAGATTCAGCATTCTTAAACCAGGACAAGCTGGGGCGGAACTTGGGCTGGAGGTGTAGCCAGCCCGCAAACAAGAAGACACCAGCTAGCAACAACAGGAAAACAGCCCCGTTGTAGAGTTCGCCATTGGTTCTCATGCCGATGGTGTACCACCAGTGGTAAACACCAGAATAGGCAATGTTAACCGGGCCAGAAGCACCGCCCTGTGTAAACGCATCAACGGCGGGTTGACCAAAGTGAGGGTCCCAAATCGCGTGGGCGATCGGTTTTACATTCAGCGGATCTTTGATCCACTGTTCAAAGTTGCCTTGCCATGCGACGTGGAAGAGACTACCAGATGTCCAAAGGAAGATGATTGCCAGGTGACCGAAGTGAGAAGCAAAAATCTTTTGGTAAAGATTTTCTTCTGTCATTCCGTCATGGCTCTCAAAGTCATGGGCAGTGGCAATCCCGTACCAGATCCGCCGTGTAGTTGGATCTTGGGCCAAGTCCTGGCTAAATTTTGGGAATTTAGTTGCCATGTTTAACGAGTTCTCCTCGTGCTCATCCGCTTACTGCAATGATTCGAGCCAGGAAGAACGCCCACGTAGTGACGATTCCTCCCAGGAGGTAGTGAGCCACACCAACAGCACGACCCTGAATGATGCTCAGAGCGCGAGGCTGAATGGCAGGGGCGACTCTTAGCTTGTTGTGTGCCCAAACAATGGACTCAATCAATTCTTGCCAGTAGCCGCGACCGCTGAACAAGAACATGAGGCTGAACGCCCAAACAAAGTGGGCACCCAGGAACAGCAAACCATAAGCCGAGAGTGCCGAACCGTAGGAACCGATCACCTGAGTGGCTTGTGCCCACAGGAAGTCACGGAGCCAACCGTTGATGGTGATGGCGCTTTGGGCGAAGTTGCCGCCCGTAATATGAGACACCGAGCCGTCGCCATTCACTGTTCCCCATACGTCAGACTGCATCTTCCAACTGAAGTGGAATATGGCAATCGACAGGGAGTTGTACATCCAGAACAGACCGAGGAAGACATGATCCCAACCAGAAACCTGGCAGGTGCCGCCCCGACCGGGACCGTCGCAAGGGAAGCGGAAGCCCAGATTTGCCTTGTCTGGAATCAGACGAGAGCTACGGGCAAACAGCACGCCCTTGAGCAGAATCAATACCGTCACGTGAATCGTGAAGGCGTGGATGTGGTGAACCATGAAGTCTGCCGTGCCCAGGGCGATCGGCATCATGGCAACCTTGCCACCCACCGCTACGATGCCGCCGCCAAATGCATAGCTAGCCGGAGCTAGGGCATTGGGGGCTGTGGCACCCGGAGCAAGGGTGTGGATATTTTGAATCCACTGGGCAAACACAGGCTGAAGCTGAATCGCTGTGTCAGAGAACATATCCTGGGGGCGACCCAGGGCACGCATCGTGTCGTTATGGATATACAGTCCGAAGCTATGGAAGCCCAGGAAAATACAAACCCAGTTGAGGTGAGAAATGATCGCGTCTCTGTGACGAATCACCCGATCCAGCAGGTTGTTTTGGTTTACTACCGGATCGTAGTCACGCACCATAAAGATGGCTCCGTGCGCTCCAGCACCCACGATTAGGAAGCCGCCAATCCACATATGGTGTGTGAAGATCGACAACTGCGTGGGGTAGTCTGTCGCCAAGTAGGGATAAGGCGGCATAGCGTACATATGCTGAGCCACGATGATGGTCAGCGAACCCAGCATTGCCAGGTTAATGGCTAGCTGAGCGTGCCAGGAAGTCGTGAGAATTTCATACAGACCCTTGTGGCCTTCGCCAGTAAAGGGGCCTTTATGGTTCTCTAGAATTTCCTTGATGCTGTGACCGATTCCCCAGTTGGTGCGGTACATATGACCGGCAATGATGAACAGCACGGCGATCGCCAAGTGGTGATGCGCTGTGTCAGACAACCACAGACCGCCAGTGACCGGATTCAAGCCGCCCTTAAACGTGAGGAAGTCAGCATATTCACCCCAGTTGAGGGTAAAGAAGGGAGTTAAGCCCTTCGCAAAACTGGGATATAGCTCAGCCATCAAGCCGGAATTCAGAATAAACTCGTGAGGCAATGGGATGTCCGCAGGCGGAACCCCAGCATCCAGCAGCTTATTAATGGGAAGCGCAACGTGGATCTGGTGCCCTGCCCAAGACAAGGAACCCAAACCGAGCAAACCAGCCAAATGGTGGTTTAGCATCGATTCGACATTCTGGAACCACTCCAGCTTGGGAGCGCGCTTGTGGTAATGGAACCAGCCTGCAAACAGCATCAGGGCAGCCATTACCAGGCCACCAATTGCCGTGCAGTAGAGCTGAAACTCACTGGTAATCCCTGCGGCTCGCCATAGCTGGAAGAAGCCAGAGGTGATTTGAATCCCCTGGAAGCCGCCACCTACATCTGCATTCAAAATTTCTTGACCGACAATCGGCCAGACGACCTGGGCACTGGGCTTGATGCCAGTGGGGTCAGTCAGCCAAGCTTCATAATTTGAAAAACGAGCGCCATGAAAATACATACCGCTCAGCCAGATAAACACAATGGCCAAGTGACCAAAGTGAGCGCTGAAGATCTTACGGGATATATCTTCTAAATCGCTGGTATGACTATCAAAATCGTGAGCGTCAGCATGAAGGTTCCAAATCCAGGTGGTGGTCTTAGGACCTCTGGATAGGGTGCGGTCGAAGTGACCGGGCTTGCCCCACTTCTCAAATGAAGTAGGAACCGGGTCGTTATCAACCACAACCTTGACCTTTGCGTCTCGCTCCCGTGGGGTAGTTGTCATTAGAGACTCTCCTCTCTCTAGACAAGGAACGAGTAATCCCTCTCCCCAAGTTTTTAGATTCTCTTCTCATCAATCAGCGGCTAGCAGATGATTTAAGACCAGGTTTATGAGACCTAGATAAAGCGTCGTAACCATTTCAAAGGTCGCGCTACTTAACTTTAAGAGAAGAGAACGGTCATAATTGTCGCCTTCACATTAAGTCAGGACAGCAATTCAGACTACCTTGAGGGTTGGGTTCTCTCGTGCATTATAGAGCGGCATTTGGCACGACTTTGAACGTGGTTAACAATAATTCAAAATGAGCAAATCACGAGCAGGTGAGGCTTGCGACGAGTCATAACAGCAAAAGATGTGCTAAGTGTTGTCAATCGTTTACGAATTGAAACAACTTATACCAAGCATAGAAAAACTTAAAAAATTAAAGAAGTTATTAAAGCTTAAAGAAGTTAAATAAAAGTCAACTTTTTCTTCTAGAGGGTGTCTGAAAAGTAGCAAATTTTCCCTGTAAGGGCGTAGCATTCGGCAGGGAGACTCTGGAACAGACCGAAAACTCTTGCCCGAATGCCACGCCCCTACGGTAGGATGAACCTTCTAACATTTTTGTCAGTCCCATGTGGGAGGGGCATCTTGCCCGTTCAAATCAAGCAGGCATCTTGCCTGCTCCACAGTAGCTACAGCTTCCAAGATCTTGAGCCACTCTCCCCTCCCCCTACCGGAGCAATTTCATAATCCGATATAGTTCCCTATGGACAGATCGCCCAGGAGTGTGACTGCGTGTTTGGGATTAATCGGCTGAGTAGTGTTAAGAAGCTGCTGGCATCCTTATTGTTAGCAGCCGTTTTAAGTTGGGGATTAGGGGGATGTAGCAATGCCCCTCGTACCGTTGACCTGTCTAAATCTTCTGATAGCCCAACTCGACTAGCAGGCAGAATTGCCGAAGTCTCCCCGCCGGAAGTGCTACAAGAGCTGCGTCAAGAGCTTGAGCGCTATCAGCCCCAGGTAAAAATTCTCAGCCCCCGACCCGATCAGGTCTTGCAAGACGATCGCATTTCCGTGCGGCTTCAGGTACAGGATCTGCCCACCTTTCAAAACGAAGAATTTGGGTTGGGGCCACACCTGCACGTCATTCTAGACAATCAGCCCTACAGAGCAGTTTATGACACCCGCGAACCGCTGGTATTAGAAGATTTGCCGCCTGGAACGCACACCCTGCGCGTCTTTGCCTCTCGTCCCTGGCATGAAAGCTTTAAAAACGAGGGAGCCTACGCCCAAACAACGTTTCATCTGTTTACCAAAACGCCTGAAAACAATCCTGACCCAGCCCAGCCGCTGCTGACCTATAGCCGTCCAAAAGGGAGCTATGGGGCAGAGCCAATCATGCTCGACTTTTATCTCACCAATGCGCCACTGCACCTGATTGCCCAGGAAAATCCTGAAGATGAAATTTTAGACTGGCGAATTCGCTGCACGGTTAACGGCGAGAGCTTTATTTTTGATCGCTGGCAGCCGATCTATCTAAAAGGGCTAAAACCGGGCAAAAATTGGGTGCAGCTAGAGCTTTTAGACGAGAAGGGCGACCTTTTTCCTAACCCATTTAACAATACGGTGCGGCTGATTACCTATGAGTCAAACGGTCAAGACACACTGTCTAAACTGGTGCGGGGTGAACTCGCTGCCGATGCAGTTCGCGGCATTGTTGATCCAAACTATGTTCCCGGAACTCCTGCACCAGAACTACTCCCAGAACCTACGCCAATTCCTGCGCCTGTTGAACCTGTTCCAGAACCCTCCGTTCCTAAAGTAGAGGAAGTCCCTGTGCCTGAGACGCTTCCTGAAATAGAGGAATCTGAAGTTGAACCAGTGCCCGAAATAGAGGAAATTCCTCAAGTGGAAGAGATTCCCACAGGTAAAGAGCAGCCCACTGAATCTGAATCAACCGTTGAACGAGGTTTTGAAGATTTGGAAACGCCGGACTTGCCCTCTGAAGCAAAGCCTAATACTGATGAGGCTCCACCACCTCTTCCCCGTGAGCCGCGATCGCAACCTACTTCGCCCAAAGGCTTATTCGATCGCTTCCGTCGTCGCGCCCCGGAGACTGTCACTCCATCTGCCGTTCCTGAAGTGCTGGAAGAACCAAACGCTGCTGATATCGTTCCTAAAGAAACAGAGCAATTACCCTTGTTGGAAGAACCTGCTGAAAACCTAGCACCAACTGTTGAACCGCTGCCAGAAGAAATTCCTGAGGATGTACCGGGGGCGATCGCTCCTCCGCTGACTGAGCCATTGCAACCTGAAACCGAGCAGTCCGAATTTGCTCAACCTGAAACGGTTCTACCTAAATCAGCCCAGCCAGAAGGCTTCTTAGATCGTTTCCGTCGCGGTTCAGCAATTTCGCCTGCGCCTCTGAAACCAGAAGACACCCTGCCGGAGATGATTGAAACTCCTGATCTAGAAACTTTTGAACCAGAAGTGAGTGAGGGGCTAAAGTAAATGATTGATGTAAAAACCGCAGTAAAAGCTGCACAGAGTTATTTTCAGTCTTTACAAGATGTGATTAGCGATCGCCTCAAAGATTTAAGGCTCGAAGAAATTGAGCTATCAGAAGATGGGCGCTTTTGGTTAATCACGTTGGGTTTTGATGTACTCGAAAATGACAAAAGCCCCCTCGAAACCCTCTCGGTTCTTCCCCCTGCAACAAAATATCGACGAGAATATAAGCTTTTTAAGGTAAACGCTGAAACGGGAGAAGTTGCGGCCATGAAAATTAGAACAGTTTAATAATGGAATACATCAACGAACTTCTTTCACGCTACCGTCAGAAGGGGATTCTAATTGATACAAATATTCTATTGCTCTACTTCGTTGGTACTGTTAATCGTGAAAGAATTTCTAAATTTAAAAGAACACAACAGTTCATTCCAGAGGATTATGACCTGCTGCAAAGCATAATCGCTTACTTTAGGAATATCGTTACAACGCCAAATATTCTTACAGAAGTCAACAGCTTGACAAATCAACTAAGTGAGCCAGAGCGCTCTCGTTGCCTGGCAGAAATTGCTCAAGGATTTACGGCATTTTTTAATGAATTTTATGTTGACAGCAAGACAATCAGTACAGATGGAAGCTTTATAAGATTTGGCTTGACCGATTCTGGAATCTTACAGTTGGCAAGAAATCAATATCTTGTTCTAACTGACGATTTGAAGCTATCGGTTCATCTAGAGCGAGAGGAAGTTGACGTAATCAACTTCAACCAACTCCGCACTTTGGGATGGTAGTGAAACCAGCTTTTATCGCTTTGTGACTCAGCAGGAATAGGACAAACTCTAAACTTCATACTATCCAATTCAGTTTGCAAAGGATTTGTTAATCAACTAATTCTGCCAGCTCTAACCAGCGCTCAGTCGCAGAATCAATTGTTTGTGTCAGCTCCGCCAACCGCTCTGAAAGCTGCTGCACTTGCGTAAAACCTGCTGGTGGATTGTGGTAAAGCGTTTTTTTCGACTTCTACTTTTTCCGCTTCCAGTTTGGGAATTTCGGTTTCTAGCTGCTCGAATTCACGCTTTTCTTTGTAAGAAAGCTTTCGAGGCTTGGAAGAGTGTTGAGTTGGAGCCGTTGGGGGAGTAACTGAAGCGGTGGGCTGCTCGGCGGTGGATTTGGCGGTAGGCTTGTTTGCACTGCTGTTGGTTGGCTCTGCGGCTGAGTCTTCTGCTTTTTTGAAGTCGAGGTAAACCGAATAGTTTCCTGGATATTGGCGAATGTTGCCACCCGGTTCCAGAGCAAAGATCGTTTCTACGGTGCGATCGAGGAAGTAGCGATCGTGGGAAACGACAATGACGCAGCCGTTAAAGTCTTCCAGGTAGTCTTCTAAAACTGCCAGAGTTTGTACGTCCAGGTCATTCGTCGGCTCATCTAGAATCAGCACGTTGGGCGCACTCATCAGCACGCGCATGAGGAACAGTCGCCGCTTTTCGCCGCCAGATAGTTTATGGATGGGTGAGTACTGCTGATTGCCAGGAAACAGAAAACGCTCCAGCATTTGAGAAGCGCTGATCTGGGTGCCGTCAGCAGTTTGGATAAATTCACCCACTTCCTTGATGTAGTCGATCACCCGCTGGTTTTCGTTGAGCGCGGTGAGCAGTGCCTCAGAGTGCTGGTCAAAGTAGCCAATATGAATCGTAGAGCCGATTTCTACCGTGCCGGAGTCGGGCTGCACCCGTCCGGTGATGATGTCCATCAGGGTCGATTTGCCTGCGCCGTTGCCGCCAATGATGCCGATGCGGTCTTCGGGGTTGAAGTAGTAAGTGAAGTTGTGGATGAGGGTGCGATCGCCATACGCCTTGCAAACCTTCTCTAGCTCAATCACCTTCTTACCAATTCGCCGACCGGGAGTAGCGATATCGACCTTCCCCTGCACCTGTTTGAATTCCTGCGACTGCATCTCGCGAATGCGGTCAATTCGCGCTCTTTGTTTAGTGCTACGGGCTTTTGGTCCCTGCTTTAGCCATTCCAACTCGCGCCGCAACACGCCCTGATGCTTGCGCTGAGAACTGACGGCAGATTCCTCAGACAGCGCTTTTTTCTCTAAATAGTAAGAATAGTTGCCGGAATAGCTGTAGAGGTCGCCCCGATCGATTTCAACGATGCGATTGGTGACGCGATCAAGAAAGTAGCGATCGTGAGTAATCAGCAACAGTGCGCCTCGAAAGCGGTTGAGATAATCTTGCAGCCACTCGACCGACAGTGCATCCAGATGGTTAGTTGGCTCATCCATCAGCAGCACATCTGGATCGGCAAGTAGCGCCGTTGCCAGAGCGATCCGTTTGCGATAGCCGCCTGACAGGTCACTGATTCGTGCTTCAAAATCTTCAATTCCCAGCTTAGTCAGAATGATTTTGGCGTTGGTTTCTAGTTCCCAGGCTCCAGTAGACTCCATCTGGTGAGTCAGGTGAGAAAGCTGCGACATTAGCCTGTCAGCATCGCCCTGTCCATGTGCCAGTTTGTGTGAAACCTGTTCATACTGCCGCACTAGCGCCATCTGTTCGCCGCTGTCTGCAAAGACTTGCTCTAGCACAGTGCGGTTGTCGTCTAGGTCAGGCTGTTGGGGCAGGTAGACGATATTCACACCGGAGTTAACCAGCAGTTGACCGCCATCAATTGGCTCTAGTCCGGCGATCATTTTCAGCAGCGTGGATTTGCCGGAGCCGTTGGTGCCAATTAGCCCTACCTTATCGGTGGCATCCAGGCTAAAGCTAGCATCTTTGAGGATTTCTTTGATGCCAAAGTCTTTTTGGACAGACTGTAGGGTGAAGATACTCATGGGGAAGGCGGAGGGCGAAGGGATGAGGGCAGAGGAAGTACAAATCACAACTTGCTGCTACAGATGAAAGACTTGTCAGTCACCCGATTTAACGTTGCAGTTAGCGATGGGCATGGCTCTATCGAACTTTACTCTATCGAACTTTGATGGTTACATCCTCTGCAAAATCTCAAACTGTTTTCCCTGCGACTGTAACAGAATCCTATACTCTACGGTTTTTACCTACTGTGATGCGCTTAGAATGTCCGATCGCCTCACTTTTTCAAACTCATAGTGGAAATTGCTAAGCGGTAATGAGAGTCACGTTTTCGGCCGGAAAATCCAGCGATACTTAAAGTCTTCTTAGAGGAAAAAGCGAATGCAGTCTGCTATCTATCCTCAATCCCGTGATGCGGTTCTTAATCCCCATTTTTCCTCGTTTACTGCCTTTATCACCCAGAAAAACGGACAGCTACAAACGTGGTTTGGTTCTATTCCACCCAGTAGTTTAGTCTTGCTAACCAGCTTTGCAGCACAGGCAGGAACGGCAACCTCCAAGCAGCTTTTTGAGGCACTTGGACCCATTGGAGCCGCATTTATCTGTAAGGCGATCGCCGCCTTATTAATGTTGCTCATCTGGCGACCCCGACTGCAAAACCGGACGTGGAGAGATTATGTTTTGGTTGCGGGGTTAGGACTGGCGATCGCCGGACTCAGCTTAGCGTTTTATGAAGCGATCGCCCGCATTCCTCTAGGCATTGCTTCAGCCCTGGATTTTGTTGGTCCGCTAAGTGTAGCCGTTCTCAGTTCACGCCGATTGCTTGATCTGGTGTGGGTAATTTTGGCAGCAACAGGAGTACTCTTGCTCACGCCCGTGAGTGGTGCCGCCCTTGACCCACTAGGCGTTACCTTTGGGTTACTTTCAGCAGGCTCTTGGGCAGGCTTTATTCTGCTCTCTGCCCCCGTTGGACGAGCTTTTTCCGGTGGATCAGGACTATCTCTGGCAATGGCGATCGCCACTCTAATCATGTTGCCGATCGGAATCCATGCAGGCGGCAGCGCTCTGCTGAAACCCAGCATTCTCTTATTGGCTCTTGGCATCGCCGTTTTGGGCGTTGTATTGCCCTACTCCCTAGAATTCAAAGCGCTCAGCCGTCTGCCGCCCAGAGTCTATGGTGTTTTGATTAGCATCGAACCTGCGATCGCTGCGCTAGTCGGACTCCTGTTCTTGGGAGAACAGTTAGAACCTCGGAATTTGGTGGCGATCGCAATGGTGACAACCGCCGCAATGGGTGTCACCCTACTGGGCAGTCCCAGAAATCTGTAGCTTTTGATGTTCCGTTCTACATGGAGGAAACACAGGTGGCGCAATCTAGTCTCAGTACCCCAAACATTCAGCCCTCAAAAACCCCCAAGCGATATCTCAAACCGTCCGTTTTTTGGAGCATTCGTCAAGGATTTCCAGGTTGGCTGGCGATCTTACTTTCGGCGATCGCCCTGGCAGTACCGCTCACCGCCTGGGCAGTGTTTAGCTACGCTGGGTGGGTCACTCCTATTTTCCTGCCTACCCCTACAGCCGTTGTCCAGGCGGGAATTGCGCTATTTCAAGATGAACTCATCATTGATGTCTTAGCAAGCTGCGCTCGTGTAGCAGCAGGTTTTCTAGCCGCAGCGGTCGTCGGCGTTCCAATCGGAATTGCAATGGGCACCTTTTACAGCATGGAAAGTTTGTTTGCCCCCATCGTCGGCACCGTTCGCTATATGCCTGTGCTAGCGTTCGTTCCATTGGTCATCATCTGGTTTGGGCTGGGCGAAGCCTCTAAAACAGTGATTATCTTTTTGGGAGTGGTGTTCTACAACGCCATCATGGTTGCAGATGCAGTCAAATTTATCCCTAGTGAGATGATCAATGTAGCTTATACCCTGGGTGCTAATCGTCTAGATGTGTTACTTAAAGTCATCATTCCAGCCGCTTTTCCCAGTGTTTTAGACACATTGCGGGTGAATATTTCTGGAGCCTGGAACTTCCTCGTGTATGCAGAACTGGTGGCAGCACAAAACGGTTTAGGGTTCAAAATCGTTCAGGCACAGCGGTTTTTGCAAACTGAGAAAGTACTGTTTTGTATCGCCATCATCGGCTTAATTGGACTACTCACCGACTACATCCTCAAATGGATTTCGGCGCTGCTAACGCCCTGGGCAGACGCAACTCGTCATTGATGTGATTGTGTGACACTCCCCGCGCTGAAGCGACGGGGCTGCTTTAGACTGGGGCTAACCGTTTAGCCTTACCCTAAAAGGCGCTGCCACCGCGCCGCTACTCACTCCGCTTAGGTCAATGCCTAGCATTGTGGCTACCTTTCGCATGATATTGCAGGAGCCGTGATTGTCTGCATTCAAAAGCCATCCCCTGGCTGTTCTGTACAATCCCCGCACAATTCGCTTTCCTGATGCCCTCCACCCTTCGGGTTTCTCACCGAAAACAGGTAATGGGTCATTGTCGAAAAATGATGCTTGGGACGTGTAAGACTCCTCAGTTGCAACCAGCCGCAGCCCATGAATCAGGCATAGCTGCCTAATCCGGGCAAACAGCTTAGCATGGGGAATTTGCACAAACTCCTGATTGGTTTTGTGCCCCAAGTTCACCCCGTTCTTTTGCCCTTTGTTTCTGCCGTAAACGATGGTGTCGATGCCATTATCCAGGCAGAAGTCAATCACCCACCGAGCCGCCTTGTTGATGTAGTCACGCACAAAGCAGTTGCGTTTATGGGTCACTCTTTGAATTTGCTTTGACGTAACGCCCCTGGTTGACTCCAGCCCACAGGTGAGGATGGACTTGAGCCGTGCCACCTGCTTGTTGTACCACTGGTTCTTTGCCTTGAGGGGCAGTCCATCTATCAGGAAGGCTTGCCCTGTATTGGTGACTCCCGCCAGCAGGTTATCCAATCCTGGATCAAGCGCTAGCACACTCTCTGAGTGCAGCTTGCAGCTTAATGCAGGTGTTTCTAGTGACTCATGGACAAACTCCACGACCCAATGCCCATTAGTCGGGATGAAGCGCAACTCACGGATTTCTACCTCTTTGAGCCGCTCTGGTAGGGGAATATGAAAACAATCACGGTCAAACGCCTCAGCCCCGCCCCTGCCCAAGGGCACCCGGATTAGTCCATCTTTGACGCTGAGGGATTGCCCAGTGAACACAACCTGATACAGCCCGCCCTTAGTGCGGTATCGGGGTAGTTTTGGCTCATGCTCTAACTCCCCCAACCTGAACAGCTTATGGAGGGCTTTGAAGCTTTTGAAGGCTTCATAGGCTGATTTCATCACCTGTTGTGCCGCCTGTGAGTGCAGTAATTTACTGTTCTCACGCTCTTTGAGAGCCGCATAGAGTTTGGGGTAAGACAGCACCTTCCAGGGTTTGCGGTCACTGGCAAAGAAGTATTGCCGTGATTCGTAAACTGCCTGGTTGTAGAGGTTATTGGCAAGTCGTGCCAGGTCGCACAGCAAGCCATCAAGCTCTTTGCCGGGACTGAAGACATCTTTTTGAACGGCTAAAAACATACTGACTTAGGATGGTATGCAGACATTATAGTAACCGTGTACTATGCAGTGCAATACTATGAGAGAAGATGGTATTCAACTTAAATCGACTCGCCATTGCAAGTATCAATCCGGGCATCACTTTGTCTGGATACCCTTTAAGCGGCAGAAGATTTTTAGAAGTGCCCAAATTATTGAGGCGACTAAGAAATACGTCATTGAAGCTGCCCAAAGCAATGAGATAGAAGTAATCGCAATTGAGGTAGACCGCACCCTAATGGATCATGTCCATGTGTTTGTCTCCTTCCCGCCTAGAATGTCTGCGGCGCAGGCGGTCAACATCATGAAGGGCTATAGCTCCAGGCATCTACGCAAACTGTTTCCCTGGCTCAAAGAACTTCATCAAAAGGAGCAACTCTGGGCTAGGTCATACTATTGGGGCACAACTGGCAATGTGTCGGCTCAATCGGTGAAGCGCTACATTGAGGAGTGTCAAGGCTAATTCCAAAGGTTTGCTCCCTTGGCTCGCTTGAGAGGGGTGGCTGTATCCCCAACCTGAAGGAAGAGGTTTTAGCCACCCCTCTCAAACTCTCCCCTTTTTATAACTAGATTTTGTATTAGGAGGCGATCGCTCATGACTCTAGCTCTAAACCTAAACAGCACTGCCTTAATTCTGGTAGATATGCAGGGTGGTCCCGTGTTTGCAGACGGAACACTTCCCGATACTGGTACAGAGGAAACTTTGTCTAACGCAAAACGAGTATTGGCAGCCGCTCGTGCAGCCAAAATGCCGATCATTCACTTTAAAGAAGTGCATCGCAAAGAAATGGTGGACTTTGGGCGAGAGCTAGACGGCGCAGAACCCGTCCACTGCCTAGAAACCTGGGCAAGCACCGACTTTTACTGGGAACTAGCACCGATTGACGGTGAGTTCGCTATCTCAAAACGTCGCTATAGCTGCTTTTTCGGCACCGATTTAGAAATTTTGCTGCGCGGCTTAAAGGTCAATACACTGGTTCTAGTGGGTGGCATGACAAATGTTTGCGTTCACTACACCGCAGTAGATGCCCACCAGCGAGACTATCACTTTCACGTGATTGAAGATTGCTGCTCTGGCTCCGATTTAGAAGCACACTGGGCAGCCCTGACTGCAATGGAATATTTACAAACAGGTGCCCGAATTTTTCATAGCAATTTTGTTGAGGCGGTAGTGGGAGAGCGATCGCCCTCCCTACAAGAATCTCTGTGAATTTGAATGAATTTGAAAGTGTTTGAAAAGTAGCGCCATGCAAGTCAAGAGGGTTGAGAGGAGCAATATTCAAGCGGGACTGCCTTCTTCTCTTCCCTCTACCTCATTGCCTAACTACCGCCAACGCAATTGCAGATATCCTCGCTCTGGGCGGCTTAATTCTTCTTCAGTGAGCCAATCTACAGGTTTGTAGGTTCTAAAGATATGATCCCACCAGTCTACTGCTAGCCCAAAGTTATGGTGCCACATCCCATATTTGTGGTGGACATAATGGACAGGCATTTTCATCCAAAAACACTTCGTTGGGTTTTCGTGCTGAAGCTGGTGAGCATAGGCAGAAAATGCAGCAAAAGCCAACGCACCTAGCAGCCAGCCCATTCCTGCCTCAAGCGAGAAGAAGAAGAAGAGCAGCATGGCGATCGCACTTCCTTTCACGTAGTCCAAAAATTCCCACACTACGCCCTGCCCCTCGTTGCGCCTGTGGTGGTCAAGGTGACGTGCCCCAATTTTTTGAGGGGAGAGATGCATGATTCGATGCATCCAGTACTCAACAAAGCTGGCGAAGACAAATGCAGTGATAAAACAAGCGATCGCAATCATAAGTTCCTTTCCTGACACACCAATCCATAACTTGACACAACCTACAAATAAATTGTGCCATCTCATTCAAAGTGACGCATCCGGGATAAGCAATGCCCTCGCCGCCCAGCAATGCGAAGCGCTTCATGCCACCCATCCTAGACCCTTGCGGAGGGGTTTGGGGGACGCGCCTCGTCCCCCAATGGGGGTCTGGGGGCTTTGCCCCCAGAAAGGTCTTAATTGAGAGACAGTTCAAGTAGGTTAGGGATTGGGAATTGGGAAATGATGGACTGCTACAGATCGAAGTCGAAAGTCTGCCGCAGGTCTTGTTTTTTTTGAGAAAAGTTTTTGGGGTTACAGCAATTTTCGGATGAGCAAGTGTAGAGCCTTGAGCAATCAGGCTTTTACTATACCCGACAAAAATAGTCGGATATGTTTGACGGGTTTTGTGCCCCATGTTAATATCAACCCAACATCAGGTGAGGAAAGCCTTTAGCCCTCGCCAGGACTGAATTCTACCGATATCGAAAACTTGCTGTCGAGGATGCTACTCATGACCCAGGCAATTCAAGCCCCCACGCAATCTGCTGTCTCTTCTGGTGCTACCTTTACCGCTTTGAAATGTAAAGAATGTGGTACAGAATATGAGCTTAAAGCCACCCACGTTTGCGAATTCTGTTTTGGCCCACTCGAAGTCACCTATGACTACAGCAAATTGAGCCAAACCGTCACCCGTGAAACCATTCAGGCAGGGCCAAATTCTATCTGGCGCTATCGTCCTTTCCTTCCGGTTGAGACAAATACACCCATTGATCTAGGAACCGGGATGACTCCTCTAGTGCAGGCAAATCGCTTAGCCCGTCGCCTGGGTTTAAAGCGGCTGTTCATCAAGAACGATGCGGTGAATATGCCTACCCTTAGCTTCAAAGACCGGGTAGTATCTGTAGCGCTAACTCGCGCCCGTGAACTAGGTTTCTCTACAGTTTCCTGTGCCAGCACTGGAAACTTGGCCAATTCGACAGCGGCGATCGCGCCCACGCTGGGTTAGACTGCTGCGTTTTCATTCCCGCTGACCTGGAAGCAGGCAAAATTCTTGGCACCCTGATCTACGGACCCACTGTCATGGCCGTTCAGGGCAACTACGACCAGGTAAACCGCCTGTGCTGTGAAGTTGCCAACTCTCACGGCTGGGGCTTTGTCAACATTAACCTGCGTCCTTATTACTCCGAAGGCTCCAAAACTTTAGGCTACGAAGTTGCAGAGCAGTTAGGCTGGCAGCTACCTGACCACATCGTTGCGCCCCTAGCTTCTGGCTCTCTGTTCGGCAAGATTTACAAAGGCTTCCAGGAATTCATCAAAGTCGGTCTGGTAGATGAAAAAGCCGTTCGCTTTAGCGGCGCACAAGCTGAAGGCTGCTCTCCTATTGCCCAGGCATTCCGTGAAGGTCGGGATTTTGTCACCCCTGTCAAGCCTAATACGATCGCCAAATCAATTGCGATCGGCAACCCCGCTGATGGTGTTTATGCGGTCGATATTGCCCGCAAAACTAACGGCAACATCGAATCTGTCACCGATGCTGAAATCATCGATGGAATCAAGCTGCTAGCTGAAACTGAAGGCATCTTCACCGAAACCGCAGGCGGCACGACGATCGCCGTCTTGAAGAAGCTAGTTGAAGCAGGCAAAATCGACCCTGAAGAAACCACTGTCACCTACATCACTGGAAACGGGCTGAAGACTCAGGAAGCAGTTCAGGGCTACATTGGTGAGCCGTTGACCATCGAACCGAAGCTCGACAGCTTTGAGCGGGCCCTGGAGCGTTCTCACACGTTGGGTCGCCTGGAATGGCAGCAGGTTTTAGTTTAAGCTGATCATCTCTAACCTTTATCACTCAAAACTCACCTTCACTATGTCAGTCAAAGTTCTCATTCCTACTCCATTGCAAAAGTTCACCAAAGATCAGGCGGCGATTGAATGCGATGGCGGCACAATCACAGAGTTGCTCGATTCTCTAGAGCAAAATTTCCCTGGTATCAAGGCGCGGCTGTGTGACGATCAGGGTGAACTACGCCGTTTTGTAAATTTCTACGTCAACAGTGAGGACATTCGTTTTTTGGATGGCAAGCAAACTTCCTTAAGCGAAGGAGATGAGGTCAGCATCGTTCCGGCGGTAGCGGGTGGCTAATCCGTATTGCTAATCACTCAGACAGGCTGGTGCGCTTTCCTGTGGAACAAGGGGCTTAAGCCCCTTGTTAGCGTGGAACTGTTTAATTTTGCTTCCGCTTGCGTAAGTCCATACAAATCTATTCAAAAAGCAGAAGGATTGTTTTCCAATGCGTTAAGAAACGGGGTAAAACCTTCTTCTGGAGTCCATTGGATTGCGCCATCGTGACCTGTCCAGTAGGTGGCGATCGCCCGTTCACGCAGCCATAGCGCGGTGTCTGGGTCAATCAAGTCAGCAGAGGCGATCGCCGCCTGATTGCCGATTGCGGTTAATAAGTCTGGATGAAGAAATTCACCTGACCACCATAGCACCTGCACCGGAGCCGAAATTTTTTCGCTCAGGAACCGTTGTTGTTCAGCGGATGGCTCCAGGTTTTGCAGCAACAGCCACCGTTGACCCCCGATGCTTAGCTGAAGCACAACCGGGTTGGAATTAATTAAGCTTGCAGTCACAGAACCTAGTTGTGTCGCTTGACCGACAGATAAAGGAGAACTGGACGGCTCCAGCAGGGGAGAGTTGAGTAAGCTGGCTTGCCCCAAATTTGGCTGGACTGGTGATGCAGCAGGGCGATCGCTAACCGTCCCGGCTGAAAAGTTTCGATAGAAAGTTTGGATGGGTAAGTCTGCCGCAATTCGATTCCAGCCTGTGCTGTTAGCGTTGAAATCGGTCGCAATAGCCCAGTTGATTTGATTGATCCCCTGTTTTTTGAGGAAAGGAAGCACCGTGAAATCAGCGTTTTCCTGGTTGCCGCTATTGATCAAGCCAACGGAGCCTCGATCTTGAACGACTAAAACAGGTGTTTCAGAGGTTGATAAGATCGTCACCTGAAACAAATTGCTGTAGCGATACCAGGCGGGGAGCGCAACCAGGCTAAGTCCAAATAGCAAGGCAATCCACCAGCGGTTTTGTCCGCGCTTCCAGACCCAAATTAGAATAATTAGACTGTAGAGGGCGATCGCCTGAATTGCTGAAATCGTTCCAGTTGCAAACGAGTTGCCAGGGAGCCGATTGCAAAATTCTGCTAGAAATATCAGGCCGTGCAGCGGGTAGTAAAGCACTGCGGCTATGGCGCTTCCGGCAGTTGACCAAAGTAAAGCAGCCAGGGCACTGATCATGCCGCCAATGCTAATCAAAGTAATGAGCGGCGTGACGACAACATTTAGCAGAATGCTATAAGGAGAAACCACGCCAAAGGCATAAAGCTGCAAAGGCAAAGTCCAGAGGTAGGCCGCAAGCGGAACAGCAGTCAGAGTGGCGATCGCAGGCGGCAGCCAATCCAGCTTTTGAGTCAGCGGCGGAACGGTGACAATTAGCCCCAGCGTTGCCAGGAAACTGAGCTGAAAGCCTAAATCCCAGATCCACAGCGGGTTCACCAGCAGCAAAATTGCCGCAGCCAGCAAAATGGAGCTAAGCGGTCTGACCTTGCGCTCTGTGGTCAGGGCAACCAGGGCGGCTGTTCCCATGACCGCAGCCCGCAGGACAGAAGGCTGCATTCCTGTGAGTCCGGTGTAGAGAATTAGCACCCCAACGCCAAAAACTAGCCGCGCCCGGTTGGGAAGCTTTTGCGTCAGAGTGAGCATCACTCCGACCAACAGCGACACTTGAAACCCGGAAGCCGCCAGTGCGTGAGCTAATCCAGCACGAGAAAATTGATCTTGAACGTCGTAGGGCAAATCTACTCCGTTGCGCCCCATTACCATTGCGCTAAGCAACGGCCCTTCGGGTACGCCCGACCAACGCACCTGGGACTGCACGATTCTTTCACGGATTAGCCACCAGCCCCAGGGCGATCGCCCTTCCCCTTCAGGAAAGTCAACCTGAGTGCCAGTTAGTCCTGCAAAGCCCCCCTGACGCTTTAAGTACTGCTCAAAATTGAAGCCGCCAGGGTTTTGAGCAGGTTTAGGTTTGTATGGACTGCCTGTGACAGCAACCACCTGCCCTACAGTTAATCCGGTGCCCTGAAGCAGCGGCACGGTGACGTAGAGTTTGCCAGTGGCAGGCTGTCCGGCGATCGCACTGTTGCCATCTCCCGTAATCTCACTAACCTGAGTGACATTCAGCCAAAACCGTACCTTTTGCTTGCGGGTAAGACGAGGCGGCGTATCAATTTTTCCTTGAACAGTGAGAACTTGAGCGGGGGCTGTAGGGTCAAAGTCGCTGATCTGCCTGCTGATGTCTGACTCTTCCACATCGGGCAATCGCAACTGAAAGTAAAGCGTCGCAAGTAGCCCAACCAATCCCGCGGCTAGCCAAAGCCGCGATCGCGGTCCGGTTTTCCAAAAGCGGGGCAATGTGAATGAGGCGACTGCACCTGTCAACAGAAGGGCGATCGCTCCCCCAGGAATTCCCGCAAACTGACCTGGCAGTGCAGTTAGCAACAACCCCACGATGTACGCCAGACTCAGAACAGCGCCATTTACACTAGCCATAGATGCTGATCCCCACAACTCTTCTGACTAGTTAGCCCAGAACGAATTGAGAATTGAGCTAAATCGCCAGTCCCAACTTTAAGCCAAAAACGGCGTGGAGAAACAGCAGACAAAGGGTAGCGCTACCCAGGTAGGCGTGGAGCGTGCGAAGAGATGCTTTTTGGGCAAACCCGGTGGCGGCGATCGCCCCATTCAGCCCCAACAGCAGCACAGCGGCTGAGCCAGTCCAAAAGTGAGGGCTTTCAAAAATCGGTTGATTTTGCATAACCAGCGACAAAACGCCGCCCGTATAACCTGCGGCAATGAAAGCAAACATCAGCGGAGCCAACTTGCGGTGGTCAGAACGGCTCTTCACAGCAGCAGCTTCATCCATGACAACTCTGCCGCGCCAACCTGCCAAGCCGACAAAACTGCCCATCACCAATACAACGATCGCCATCATCAAGGGATGCCCCCAATGCACGATTGGCTCAGGTATTCCCAGATCACGAAACCATGCGGCGATCGGTTCTAGCAGATCTCTCAAACCTGACATCCAGTTCTCCTCTTCTGCTGAGATTGCAGTTTAATAACCATTAGCTTAACAATTGTTAAACATATTTTATATCAATCAGGACTTATGCATAGCGTGGCGATCGCCTGATTTTACCTTCTATTTGCGTAAGTCCTGGCAATCCTAAAACGGATTGTGAGAGGAGCGCAGTCATTAGAGAGTCTCAAGAATGCTGACTGAGTTTGCCCGTATCATCTTACCTGTAGTCATTTATATTGATAGAAATAGCGGCTTGTACGTCAAAAAATTTCCACTGCTGCTACCATACTCACTCCTGATTAAGTAAGAAATAGGATGACAGACAGCAATTTGCCCGATCGTGTAACTCGCTTAGAAGCATTAGCGGAAACTACCTTGTTAGCAATTCAGCAGCTAGCGTTACAGCAACGTGAAATGCAAACAATCTAACGGATAGCATTCAAGATTTGCTTGGCATGATGAGCGAACAGCGAGGGGAAATGGCTGTGATGCGCTCTGAAATGGC
>JAAUTN010000098.1 GCA_012031415.1 Leptolyngbyaceae cyanobacterium SM1_4_3
ACGCGAAAGGTCGCTGCCTGAGCGGAGACAGTTATAAAACTTAAGCTGACAGATGTGGCAAGTGCTGCACTAGCTGAAAAAGGTACTTGTTTTGCATATTCTTCATAGAAATAAAACTCCGCAGAGATGCCCCAATTGAATCCGCCGAGTTGAAGTAATTCGGCAATTTGGCTTTAACTGGAAATAGCTGAGTCCTAACTCCATGAAAGTACTGCGGCAAGCCTAACGCCAGATTAACGCTGTGCTATTGCGGGTTTAACCTCTCAGACTGCTTTCGTAAGAGCTATCATCCTATCGACTGGATATTTGTTTTTCAAAAATTATCTCTGTTCATTTCTTGACAATTTTGTTGAAGTGTGAAGTTGACAATTTTGTTGAAGCATGAAATTGTCAAAACTAAATTATCTAAAGTTCGAGACTAGGTAATAAGCAAGTTTTCTAGTTTAATTTAGAGCATCACTGTGCCGGAAGGATGACCTTTATGACAGACGATCTTCTCATTCTCAGAGCGATCTCCCTGGTGGGGATCTTTGTGTTGTGTGCGATCGCCTGGTTATTTTCCGAAAATCGCAGTCCGCGATACTTTCCCTGGCGAGTTGTGATTGCAGGAATTTTGCTTCAGTTGGCGCTAGGTGCCCTGGTATTTGCGGTGCCAGGGTCACGGGGTGTGCTACAAGCCTTTAGCAGCCTGCTAGATGGAATTTTTGTCGCAGCAGATGCAGGCGCACGGTTTGTGTTTGGGCGCAACATTGTTCCCCCGCTGGATGCAGATCCAGATGTCAACTTGGGCTACATTTTTGCCTTCCGTGCTTTGCCTACGGTGATCTTTTTCTCTGGCTTGATGGCGCTGCTCTACAACATTGGCGTGATTCAGGTAATTACTAACTTTTTTGCCAAAATTTTCTACAGCGTTATGCGGTTGAGCGGGGCAGAGGCGCTCAGCGGCGCTGCTAACATTTTTGTTGGAATTGAGGCGGCGATCGTCGTCAAGCCATTTCTGCCAAAAATGACTCGCAGTGAACTTTGTGCCATTCTCGCCTGCTGTTTTGGCACGTCGGCTTCTTCAACGCTGGCAATTTATGTCAGCTTCCTCAGACCCGTTTTCCCAAACATTCTGGCACACCTGGTATCTGCTTCGATTATTGCCATTCCCGCCTGCTTTGTACTGTCTAAAATTCTGGTGCCCGAAACCGAAATTCCGCTGACCGCAGGCGGCATTCCCGATGAAAAAGATATTCGCGCCTCTGAGTATGACCTACCTGGTGAGGAGGATGGCGACCACACCCCCAGAGAAACGGTTGGTGGCGAACCGATTGAGCGGGTTAGCCCGCTGGATGCCGCAATTGTGGGAGCGCTGGATGGCGTAAAAATGGCGGTGGCGATCGCCGCTGTCCTCATCCTGATCCTGGGTTTGGTTTCCCTGATCAACCAATTCTTTGGCTGGTTATCTAACTTGCCCAGCCCTATAGGAGATGTGTTTCAGGTGATCACATTAGCCAACATTGCTGGCGCTTTGTTCCTACCATTTACAGCGCTAACGGGTGTTTCTCTTGAATGGCAAACCCTGTGGGAATCATCGGTAATCATTGGACGGCGACTGTTAGAAACAGCAATTCCGCCCTATCAGGCACTTGGGGAAGCGGCGGCTCTGCCTGAAGCGCAACGGGTCATTACGGATCGCGCCGTCCTCATTATCAGCTACGCCTTGTCTGGTTTTGCTCACCTGGCTTCAGTGGGCATCTTCGTTGGCGGCACGATCGCTCTAATTCCCTCGCGCCGCAAAGATATTTCAGAACTTGGCTGGAAGGCCCTCTTTGTCGGCACCCTGGCAACTTTAATGATTGCTTGCGTTGCGGGCGTGTTTGACACTGGAGATCCCAGTATCTTAGGCGCACCTGCCCCTGAAGCGGCTCCCCTAACTGCACCGTCACCCAGCCCTGAAGAAACGCCAGAGGAAAGCCTGGAGGAGGAAAGCCCAGACGCTTCTCCCAGCCCAACGGATGCAGAATCACCCGAAGCAGAATTTCCTTCTCCTAGCCCAACCGCTTCCCCCCAGCCCAACGGCACCTGCCGGACAGTCTCCTGCTCCTCCAC
Source organism: Leptolyngbyaceae cyanobacterium SM1_4_3 (assembly GCA_012031415.1). Classification (GTDB taxonomy): domain Bacteria; phylum Cyanobacteriota; class Cyanobacteriia; order Elainellales; family Elainellaceae; genus JAAUTN01. The sequence continues at coordinate 2,095 of JAAUTN010000098.1, forward strand.
CCAGCCCTTCTCCCGCTGCAACTTCTACCCCCAGTCCCTCTCCCGCTGCTAGTCCCACTCCTCCACCGCCCCCTTCCCCGTCGCCAAATTCATGAAGGACTGGAAGTTAGCAGTTGGGTGGCGGTTAGCTGTAGTTGAGGGAAAGTGGGAGAGAGGAGGCGATCGCCTCCCACGAAAATCTCTTCCTCATAAAGTCCTTCTACTAAAGTAAAAATCGTCACCTTAGCTGCTGCCGGATCAACAATCCAGTACTCTGGAATTTCTCGTGTGGCATATTCAGAGCGTTTGTAGCGATAGTCCCTGGCGGGTTTGTCCTGAGAAACTTCCACCGCCAACAGTGGCGCTTCCTGCAAAACGGCAGATACATCCAAGAGCGACTGTTCCTGCTCTGCCGTAATCACAGCCAGATCTGCAACCGGGATTTGCTCTCAGCAGTTCTAACCCCATAGTCCCAGGTAACGACCCACTCGTGCCCCAAACGTTCTATCTCTCGATCAAGCTGCTTAAATAAGTACCGAATAATTCGGGCGTGTAGCCCAGTTGGTGGATTCATCCCCACCAGTTCTCCGTTGACCAACTCATATCGCTTATCCGTCCCATCGTCGTAGGTCAGATATTCCTCAAACGTAAACTGGGTTTTAGCTGGAGTTTGAACCATTGCCCTATCCTCCCAATACACTCAGTTTAAAGAAATGGCTAGAATCCTAGAGCTAGGCTATTCCAGCCAAACTCATCGCTAACTGATGCTCCACTACCACAATCCCAAATTCTTACCCCACTAAAAATAGCTCTCGAATTCCAGCGCTGCCAATCTCTACCGCCAGAGCCGCTAGCAGAAATCCTAGAATCTTGGTGACAATAATTGCGCCCTCAGCCCCCATCCATTTATCAATTCGGGGAGACTGACGCACGATAAACCAGGTGACAGCCATTGCCCCGACGATTCCCACAACCACGCTCAACTGGGCCGTCTGCGTCTCTGACATCAGCAGCATCACCGTCGTCAGCGTTCCTGGCCCTGCTAGTAGCGGCAGCGCCAGGGGCGTAATGGCAACATCACGCCCTTGCTCTATCAGGGGTTCATCCATCTCGCCCTTCAGCATATCCAGCGCTACCAGCAGCAGCAGCAAGCCTCCCGCAACCTGCAAGGAAGCAATGCTGATATGCAGGTAATCCAGAATTGCTTGCCCCGCAAAAGCAAACCCCAGAATCACAGCAGTGGCAACAATCGTGGCGCGATCGACCACTCGGTTTCTTTCGCCCGATTCCATCCCTTTCGTTAGCGCCAAGAAAATCGGCGCATTGCCCAGCGCATCCGCCAGCACGAAAACCGCGACAAAAGTTCTAACTAGAAGTGAAGTGTCCACAGGTAGAAGCTCAAGGAATTTACTCTCAACAGTATCCTGAGTACTGCCATTCTGCTATCGACTTGCCGCAGTCGGCATTCCTAAAATGTCCTCAATTCGAGGCATTTCCTCCAGTGGAATCACCCGTCCCTCATCTTCAAATCCAGCAATCTGGTCAAAGTTGAGGTAGCGATACAGGTCATCTGCAAAGGGATTTAGCTTATCAGCCACAATGGCTGTATATTCCTCCACTGTAGGAATACGTCCCAACAGGGCACAGGCAGCGGCAAGCTCAGCCGAACCGAGATAAACCCGCGCATCCTTACCCATGCGGTTGTTGAAATTGCGAGTGGAAGTTGAGAAGACCGTTGTGCCATCTTCAACTCTTGCCTGATTGCCCATACAGAGCGAACATCCCGGCATTTCGGTTCGAGCTTTCACTGCCTCAAAGGTTTCATAAACTCCTTCCTGGCGGAGTTGGCTTTCATCCATTCGCGTTGGAGGACAAATCCACAGCCGACCGCTGACCGCAGGTTGAGCCTCCAGCACTTTTGCCGCAGCGCGATAATGCCCGATGTTGGTCATACAAGAACCAATAAACACTTCCTGCACCAGATCGCCTGCTACCTCTGACAGCAGCTTTACGTTATCTGGGTCGTTGGGTGCTGCCACAATTGGCTCTTTGATTTGATTCAGGTCAATCTCAATAATCTCAGCGTATTCAGCATCTGCGTCTGCTTCTAGGAGTACCGGATTTGCTAGCCACGCTTCCATCTTGGCAACTCGCCGCAAGATAGTACGGGCATCTTGATAGCCTCGCGCCGCCATATTTTTCAGCAAGGCAACGTTTGAGCGGATGTATTCGGCTACGGTTTCAGGGCTGAGCTTGATGGTGCATCCCGCACAGGAGCGTTCGGCCGTTGCGTCGGTTAGCTCAAAGGCTTGCTCTAGCTTCAGGTTGGGCAAACCTTCGATTTCCATGATTCGCCCAGAGAAGACGTTTTTTTTTGTTTTGCTTGGCGGCGGTAAGCAGTCCTTTTTGAATGGCTACGTAGGGAATCGCATTTACCAAATCCCGCAGGGTTACGCCAGGTTGCAGTTCACCCTTAAACCGAACAAGGACAGATTCGGGCATATCCAGCGGCATCACACCCAGAGCAGCAGCAAAGGCAACCAGTCCCGATCCGGCGGGGAAGGAAATGCCCAGCGGGAAGCGGGTATGGGAGTCGCCACCTGTCCCCACTGTGTCGGGCAACAGCATTCGGTTTAGCCAGGAGTGAATGATGCCATCGCCGGGACGTAGGGCAACACCGCCTCGTGCGGCGAAGAAATCGGGCAGTTCTTTATGGGTCAGCAGATCGACGGGCTTGGGATAGGCGGCAGTGTGACAGAAGCTTTGCATCACCAGGTCGGCGCTGAATCCGAGGCAGGCAAGCTCTTTTAGCTCGTCGCGAGTCATGGGCCCAGTGGTGTCTTGAGAACCTACGGTGGTCATCAGCGATTCACAGGATGTACCAGGGCGCACACCCGGTAAACCGCAAGCTTTGCCGACCATCTTTTGGGCCAGAGTGAAGCCTTTGCCAGAGTTTGTTGGAATGGTGGGGCGAGTGAACACTGGACTTGGCTCTAGTCCTAACCCAGCTCGAACTTTGTCGGTGAGGGTTCGCCCAATCAGTAGGGGAATTCGTCCGCCTGCGCGAACTTCGTCCAGGATTGTATCGGGCTTGAGCTTAAAGGTGGAAATTACGTCTCCGGCTTCGTTAGTGATTTCTCCTTTATAAGGATGAAGGGTGATCACTGTGCCCGTTTCCATTTGGGTTACGTCGCACTCGATCGGCAGGGCACCGGAGTCTTCGGCGGTGTTGAAGAAGATGGGAGCGATCGCCCCTCCCAACACATACCCACCCGATCGCTTATTCGGCACAAACGGAATGTCTTGCCCGATGTGCCACAGCACTGAATTAATGGCTGACTTACGCGATGAGCCAGTGCCCACAACATCACCTACGTAGGCAACGGGATGCCCTTTTTGCTTCAGTTCTGCAATCGTTTTCAGGCCGTCTGGCATCCGCGACTCCAGCATTGCCAGCGCATGAAGCGGAATATCAGGACGGGTGGTTGCGTGAACGGCAGGAGAAAGGTCATCCGTATTTGTCTCTCCCGGTACTTTAAACACGATAACGGTAATGGCTTCAGGTAAAGATGGACGACTGGTAAACCACTCAGCCGCCGCCCAGGAGTCAATCACCTGTTTAGCGTAAGGGTTACTTTCGGCTAGCTCTTCTACATCATGGAAGGCATCGTAAACCAGCAGGGTTTTGCTCAGGCGATCGCCGCCTTCCCCGCAATCTCAGCGTCTTCTACCTTCAGCAAATCGATTAGCGACTGCACATTATAGCCGCCCATCATCGTTCCCAGCAGTTCCACTGCTTCTAGGGGAGAAACGAGTGAACTGGTCGTTTCACCTTTGGCGATCGCCGTTAAAAATGCCGCCTTTACATACGCCGCCTGATCAACACCAGGGGGAATGCGATCGCGCAGCAATTCCAACAGCGTTTCTGCTTCGCCTTCCGGGGGAAACTTGAGCAATTCACACAGCTCAGCCGTTTGCTCAGCGGTCAACGGTAACGGTGGAATGCCCAGCGCCGCTCTTTCTGCAACGTGTTGACGATAAGATTCCAGCATTTCAGATTCTCCAAGCACTAAGTTAAGAAATTAAATAGTCAAATAACATAGTCAAAAACCTATACAGGACTTACCCATTCGTCTGTCGAACAGGGAGACTTGATTCACCGATTCCGCCTCAACTTCATCATTTTTAATCTCAAGCATATATTCCTACGGTAACGTGCTGCACCATTCACTGGGATAGCAGCCGAATTTGCATATTTTTGCGATCGCCCGCCGAAATTCACCCACAAATCCGCCAACTTTAGCGGGGATCGTAATAAAATTGAGATTCATTCTCGTGAACTAAGATTGAAATCCATTCTCATTTCTCGTAGAAGTACTGAGTTGCAAGGAGAGTTTAGATCATGCGCCCAATTTTGCGTCGGCTGTTGGTTGCCTTACTGCTGCTGCCGTTTGCTGCCGCTGGATGTAGCACTTCCACTCCCGATGCTCAATCGCAGGCATCTCCTGAAACCTCAGATGAAAGGCTGCAAGTTATCGCTACATTTTTGCCAATGTATCTATTTACTAAGGCGATCGCTGGAGATGCGGCAGATGTAGAAGTCTTGATTCAGCCTGGGACGGAGGTGCATGACTATCAGTCCACGCCTGAAGATGTCAGGGCGATCGCCGAAGCAGACGTGCTGGTGCAGAACGGCTTGAACATGGAAGAGTTTCTAGATAGCACGATTGACAGTGCCCAAAACTCTGAACTGGTTGTCATCAATGCCAGTGAAAACATTGACCCAGTAGGCGAACTGTCTCCAGTCGTTTTTCCGACTGAGGAATCTGGAGAAGCGCACGATCACGGCGAGTCTGAAGCAGCCGAACATAGTCATGGTGAAGAAACTCACAGTCACGGGGAAGAAACTGCCGCTGGTGAAGCCGATCACAGTCATGGTGAAGAAACTGCTGCGGCCAGTGAGTCAGACCCCGATCACGCTGAAGAAACTGTGGCTGCTGGTGAAGCAACGGCCGCAGATGATCATGCCCATGATCACGAAGGTGAATCAGCAGGCGGATTTCACACTCACGCTGAAAATCCCCACGTTTGGCTTGATCCTGTCCTGGCAGTCCGGCAGGTTGAAACCATTCGAGATGGCTTGATTGAGGCAGACCCCAACAACGCAGAAACCTATGAGGCAAATGCAGCCGCTTATATCGAAGAGTTGCAGGCGCTAAACGCCGAATTTGAGCAGCGACTAGGAGCGTACAGCGATCGCACTTTCATCAGCTTTCACGATGCTTTTCCCTATCTAGCAGAACGGTATGATTTACAGCAGGTCGCAATTGTTGCCATTCCTGAAGATAGCCTTTCCCCCACTGACATTCAGCAAACCGTTGAAGTCGTAAAAGAATATGATGTCAAAGCCTTATTTGGTGAACCGGGAGTAGATAATAGACTACTGCAAAGCCTCTCCCAAGATTTAGGTGTAGAGTTGCAGACCTTAGATTCTCTGGAGTCCGGCGAGCTAGATCCGCAGTATTACTTCACTGCTATGAATCAAAACCTGGAAGCTCTCGAAACTGCTTTTCAATAGGCGTGATGAATTCTGACCCCCCTGATGCGGCGATCGCTCCCCACCTTTGCTCAAAACCCGTCACACCCGTTCTCAAAGTCGAAAACCTGACCGTTTATCAGGGCACTTACGCTGCGGTTGAATCCGTTTCCTTTGAGCTTCCGGCAGGCACCAACACTGCGGTCGTTGGGCCGAACGGGGCAGGTAAAAGCACCCTGGTTCAAGCCATTCTTGGGCTACTGCCTTTTGCGGCAGGCTCCGTTGAAATCTTGGGTTGTCCGCTTGCTCGCCTGGGCAATCTGCGTTACCAGGTTGGCTACATTCCCCAAAACTTTATATTTGACCGGGGTTTTCCACTGTCGGTCAGCGAGTTGGTTGGGTTGGGCTGGGTCAATCACAGACTGAGTAACTCATCCCAACTGCCCAGTTTTCCACGCTGGCGAATGGTTCTGCCCTGGCAAACCAGTTATAGGAAGGCGGCTGCGATCGCCCAAGCAATGGAGCGAGTTGATGTCTATCATCTTCGTGACCGAGCAATTGGCAATCTCAGTGGTGGACAACTAAAGCGAGTTTTGCTAGCTCACTGCCTCGTCATGTCCCGAAGACTCCTGGTTCTCGACGAAGCCCTCGCAGGTGTAGACCTTCAGGGAGAAGCAGACTTCTATACCCTGCTTAATCAACTCAAGCGAGAACATGGCTGGACGGTACTGCAAGTTTCCCATGATTTGGATATGGTGAGCCGTCATTGCGATCGCGTCCTCTGCCTTAACCGCCACCTCGTCTGCCAGGGACAACCCGAAGAAGCCCTCTCCCCTCAAAATTTATTAAATGCTTACGGCCCTTCCTTTAGCCGCTATCAGCATCAGCATTAGGGGTTGGGGGCTAGCGCCTAGCCCCCAACCCTCAACCCCTTAGCCCCCTCCCCATGCAAAACCTGATCGAACTTCTCCAATTTCCCTTCATGCAGCGGGCGATCGCCGGAGGCATTTTACTGGGGTTGCTGGGAGGATTGCTGGGCTGCTTTGTGACACTGCGACAACTTTCCTTCTTCAGCCACGCGGTCGGTCATGCCGCCCTCGTAGGAATTGCTTTAGGCGTATTGCTGCAACTGCCGCTCAACTCAATGTTGCTGCCCTTTACTCTGGTCTTTGGTTTAGTCGTACTTTACCTGATCGACCAGACCGACCTCTGGAGCGACAATGTACTCAGTATTGTGCTGTCAGGCGCTCTGGCGACCGGGGTGATCCTCACCAGCTTTATTCAGGGCTACCGAGGCAACTTGATGGGCATTCTCTTTGGCGACATTCTAGCCATTAACTATGCAGACCTGATTCTAACGGGGTTGCTCTTCCTGGGCAGCAGTATTTTTCTCCTACTCACGCTAGATCAGCAGATTCTCTTGACGCTCAATCAGGCGATCGCCAAAGTTCAGGGCATCTCTGTCCAGCTACACCGCTATTTGTTTGTAATCTTGCTTTCCCTATCTGTTGCCGTTTCCATCAAAGCCGTCGGCATTTTGCTTGTAAACGCATTTCTAGTTATTCCTGCTTCAACCGCAAAGCTAGTCAGTCACCAATTTACAAAATTCCTTTGGCTCTCCCTGATTCTAGGTGTACTGAGCAGTATTGCTGGAATGCTAGCGTCTGGCGTTTTCGACTTTGCTTCGGGCCCCAGCATCGTGCTAGTACAGTTCATTTTCTTCCTGGCTTTTCTCGGATTCTCCAAATTGAACCGAAAAAATTCGGAAACTCTTAAAAAACGTTGAAAGAAGTAGATGATGAGGGGCATACTCCGATTGGCGTTTCAGTTAAAACTACTCAAACGCCTCCATGCTCTGTGTATTTAGAGCAAACGAAACCCGTTTGATTATGGAGAGAAACATTGAGATTCTTTGCAGAGACTACATAGTTTCTTGATGTTTCGCCAAAAAAATCGGGTTAACGTTAGTGAAGCAATCTGAGCATTTCTCTATCTCTGTAGATAAATCCAGAAACTATCTGGAAGTAAATTCAGACGTTAGAGCAAACTTCTAGTGGTGGCTAGCTGATGGCGATCGCGGTCTGCCTTTGCTACCTCCATCCACCAATTCACAAGGAATTACTGAGGATGACGCAACAGAAACGAGCACTGATCACCGGAATTACAGGTCAAGATGGTTCTTATCTGAGTGAGCTTTTGTTGGAAAAGGGCTATGAAGTTCACGGTATTATCCGGCGGACTTCCACATTCAACACTGACCGGATTGATCACATTTATGAAGACCCCCACAACGACCAGGCTCGGCTGTTTCTTCACTACGGTGATCTCACAGACGGTACCACGCTACGTCGAATTCTAGAAGAAGTTCAGCCAATCGAAATCTATAACCTGGGCGCACAGTCTCACGTTCGGGTTAGCTTTGATGCCCCTGAATACACCGCTGACGCAGTGGGCATGGGAACACTCCGTTTACTAGAAGCAATCAGAGACTATCGCCATCGCACTAGTATTGAAGTGCGTTTTTACCAGGCCGGCTCCTCTGAAATGTACGGCAAAGTCCAAGAAGTTCCTCAGAAGGAAACAACCCCCTTCTATCCCCGTAGCCCTTATGCTTGCGCTAAGGTCTACGCTCACTGGCAAACCGTAAACTACCGCGAGTCCTACGGTATGTTTGCCTGCAACGGCATTCTGTTTAACCACGAGTCGCCCCGTCGCGGCGAAACCTTTGTCACCCGCAAAATTACCAGAGCGATCGCCCGCATCGTCGCAGGTCGGCAAAAGAAAATCTACATGGGCAACCTCGACTCCAAGCGTGACTGGGGCTACGCCAAAGACTACGTTCGGGCAATGTGGCTGATGCTTCAGCAAGACCAACCCGACGATTACGTGGTTGCTACAGGTCAAACCTATTCAGTTCACGAATTTCTGGATATCGCCTTCCAATATGTCAACCTGGACTGGCAGAATTACATCGAATTTGACGAGCGCTACCTGCGTCCAGCAGAAGTCGATCTGCTGATTGGCGATCCGACTAAAGCTAAGCAAAAGCTGGGTTGGGAACCTTCAGTCACCTTTGAACAGCTAGTGAAACTGATGGTAGAAGCAGATCTGAAAGCGTTGGGTCTGTCCTCCAACAATGGCAGTGCATCCCACTCTGTTCTAGAAAATGCCACCATTCGGCAAGAACTGAGCAACGTTTAACTTCTCATTCCACTGTCCTCACTATGGAAGGGCAAGCACCCCTTGCCCCACCTGAAAAGGTAATTTCAACTATGGCAACTTTGAACCTTGAGCATAAGCGAATTCTAGTTACAGGCGGGGCAGGTTTTCTAGGTCGCCAGGTGATTGCACAACTCGGTCAAGCTGGTGCTGACCTGGAGAAAATCACGGTGGTGCGATCGCGTGACTGCGATCTCCGCACCCTAGAAAACTGCAAAAGAGCCGTTGATCAGCAGGATGTGATCGTTCACCTGGCGGCCCATGTCGGCGGTATTGGTCTAAATCGGGAAAAACCAGCCGAACTGTTCTACGACAACCTGATCATGGGAACGCAACTGATTCACGCGGCCCATGAAGCAGGCGTAGAAAAATTTGTTTGCGTTGGCACCATCTGTGCCTACCCTAAGTTCACCCCGGTTCCGTTTAAGGAAGACGACATCTGGAATGGCTACCCAGAGGAAACCAACGCTCCCTACGGGATTGCTAAAAAGGCTCTGTTGGTACAGCTTCAGTCCTATCGGCAACAGTACAACTTTGACGGGATTTATCTGCTCCCCGTTAACCTGTACGGACCTGAAGATAACTTTGACCCTCGCAGTTCCCACGTCATTCCAGCGCTAATTCGCAAAGTTTACGAAGCTCAGCAGCGCGGTGAAAAGCAGCTTCCCGTCTGGGGTGATGGCAGCCCAACTCGTGAATTTCTTTACTCAGAAGATGCTGCTAGAGGCATCGTCATGGGAACGCAGTTCTACAGCGATGCTGAACCTGTAAACCTGGGCACAGGCTACGAAATCTCTATCCGCGATCTGATTACTCTGATTTGCGAACTGATGGAGTTTGACGGTGAAATTGTTTGGGAAACCGACAAGCCCAACGGTCAGCCCCGCCGCTGTCTGGACACCGAACGAGCAAAGCAAGCCTTTGGCTTTACCGCTCAGGTTGACTTCAGGCAAGGTCTGAAAAACACCATCGACTGGTATCGGCAAAACGCGGCTTAACCCACAAGACTCAATCTGATTGTGTTCAGATTTTTGTGTAAATGCGGGCAAAATGCCTACGTTTACACAAAAATCAAATCAGTTTCAATATTTAGAGCGAGAGTGTTGGTATTGCCGACACTCTCGCTTTACTTTAAAAATTAGTAAAAGATTAGTATTCAGAATTAGCCCCTAACTTATATGGAGAAGGCTGAGTTACGGCGATCGCTCCTCAAAGATAGACAAGCGATGCATCCTGAAATTTGGAGAGAAAAGAGCGATCGCCTTTGTCGCCATCTACAGGCTTCTGAAGTGTTTGGGCGATCACAAACCATTCTGTCCTACTTCAGTTTTCGTCAGGAACCTGACCTCCGCCCTCTGCTTACCCTACCTCGGCGCTGGGGGTTTCCTCGGTGTAGCGATCGCGATCTGGTCTGGCACTGCTGGTCGCCTCACCAGTCTGCTTCTCCTCAACCTGGAGCTTACGGCATTCTGGAGCCTCACCCCGACACGCCGCTCGTAGAACCAGAGCAGGTTGATTTAATCCTAGTCCCTGCCATCGCCTGTGATGTAGGGGGATACCGTCTCGGTTATGGAGGCGGCTTTTATGACCGAATGTTAAGCCTACCTGACTGGTCACACAAGCTAGCCATTGGTATTACCTTCGAGTTTGCCCGTTTACCCAAACTTCCGACTGACCCCTGGGATCGCCCACTTCAAGGAATTTGTACAGAAGCGGGTTTATTTTGCCAGCAGATTTAGCAGAGCCAAAATCCTGACTTGCATAAAAGCAACCCTGTGCGGGAATTCTGGGAACATCGCTTGTGATTCAGCCATGCATCTCTCAGAACAGACCGCTTGGAGCCATGTTCGCGCTACGTTTCAAAAAGTTTGGGGTTATCAAGACTTTCGCCCTCCTCAGGGTGAAATCATTCACACCCTACTAGCTCATCAGGATGCTCTGGTCGTCATGCCAACGGGTGGCGGTAAGTCAATTTGCTTCCAGCTTCCAGCTCTCATGCGAACGGGAGTAACGCTCGTCGTGTCTCCCCTGGTTGCGCTGATGGAAAATCAGGTGCAAGACCTACAGCAGCGTCAGCTATCGGCGGCCCTGCTACACAGTGAACTACCCACTCACCAGCGTCGTCAGACCCTTTGGGCACTCGAACGACAGAGGCTACGGCTGCTTTACCTTTCGCCTGAAACGCTCTTGAGTGAGGCTGTGTGGGAACGGTTGTGCCACCCTAACCTGAAAATAAATGGCTTGATTTTGGATGAGGCTCACTGCTTAGTGCAGTGGGGAGAAACATTCCGCCCCGCCTACCGCCGTTTGGGGACAGTTCGAGCCGCTCTTTTGCAGTCAAAACCTGCGGGGACGCAGATTGGCATTGCAGCTTTTACGGCGACGGCTGATCCTCAAGCACAACAGACAATTCAACAGGTTCTGCAACTCCAAAATCCGCAAGTCTTTCTGCTAAACCCTTACCGCTCTAATCTTCATCTAGCAGTTCAAATTGCCTGGACACCCAAAGGTCGCCGCCAGTCCTTACTCAGATTTATTCAGGCTCATCCGGGGCAAACGGGCTTGGTCTACGTTCGCACTCGACGAGATAGTGAAAGTCTGGCAGATTGGCTAGATGCAAAGGGATATAAAACGGCAGCCTATCATGCCGGACTTAGCCCTGAAGAACGACGTGCAATTGAGTCTGCCTGGATAGGGGATGCAATTAAATTTGTCGTCTGTACTTCTGCGTTTGGCATGGGCATCAACAAGCCAAATGTCCGTTGGGTAGCTCATTTTCATGCACCAGTTCTGCTGTCTGAATACGTGCAGGAAGTTGGACGGGCAGGAAGGGATAGTTTGCCCGCTGAGGCATTAACGCTGGTGAGTGAACCGACTGGATGGCTTGATTCTGAGGATCAGCAGCGGCAGCGGTTTTTTCGAGACAAGGTGCGATCGCTCCAAAAAAAAGCTCAGCAACTTGCCCATCAGCTACCTGTTGAGGGGGAAGTTAGAGAAGTATCGCGCCAGTTCAAGGATGCGGCGATCGCCCTGGCGATGCTCCACAGCAGCGGAAGGCTAGAGTGGCAAGACCCATTTCACTACAAAATTCGTGCCTCTACTTCTGGTCAATTTTGTGACCAGTCAAAAGCGGCTCAGCAGATGCAGCAATATCTAACAGCGCCGCAATGCCGCTGGCAATTTTTGCTGCAAGCCTTTGGGTTTGAGGCAGACGCAAAGAACCTACGCTGCGGACATTGCGATCGCTGTCTTCAGCATCGGTAAAGCGATCGCTTACAGTCTACTGACGGCTCATACACCGAACCAGCCAGAGCGAAGCCACTACACCCACAAAATGAGCCAGAATTGTATTAGTGTTTGCTTGCACAATAAAGATATCGGCTGCCTGAATAAACTGCGGATTACGGCCAAATTCGTATATCGCGCCTGACTGCGAAAAAGTTCTTGCTAGCAGCGAACCGACGATCGCCTCTGCCCCCAATAGCGTCAGCAACATACCCGTCAAATTAATTGTCAGCCCAATTCGTAAAGCTTGAATGACATCCCCAGGCTTCGGACGACCTTTAGAATCAGGAGACCTCAACCGCCGCGAGAGGCGAGTGTAGCGGAATGCCCAATAAGCACCTACACAAAGAGCTATTAGCCCACAGACAGCAAGAAATAAACCAGATCCTGTTCCAGGGCTACCAGACGTGTCAGCCCCTCCTCGGAAGCTAAGACTGACCACCGCGAAGCCAAGCGCTGCACCAGAAACTAAAGCCAGAATTGCCTGCACCCAAAAGCTAATCCATCCACAAACGCGAAAGTATGTGGCGATTCGACGAACAGCGGGGGGCAGCGAGTAAGAATCTAACTTGCTTGTCATATCTACACTGGAGGGCGCAGTTTAAGGATCACTCTGCTTTGCCCTGCGTCGCTACAAACTGAGCGATTCACCCATGAAGGTACGATAGCAGAGATAGCGGTTATCTAACCAGGGTTAGTTATGAATTTGCTGCAACCGCTATCTTTGAGTGTTGAGGGAAACAGACGTTTGCGATCGCACCGCATCCAAAAAGCGATCGCCCCCAAAAACATCAGCCCCATTCCGCCCACAAGGGGGTTTTGGTCAATTCCTGTCACCCACTCAGGCACCCGGTTAGAGTACTTTACCAGTTCACCCACTTGAATCAGGTAGTAGCCCCAAACCAGCCCAGCGTGAAGACCAATAGATAGCCCCAGGCGACCAGAGCGCGATCGCTTTGCCCAAACAAGAGCTAAACCAAGCAGCACCAACCCTGGAAACTGTGGCAAAGTCCGCAGAACCTCTGCGATCGGCTTGAGGAAATGCAGTCCTGCGTACACTACACTGCTGCCCCAGAGCGAGATCTTAGGACTGTAATCTCGCTGCAATTCGTCCAATAACCAGCCTCGAAACGCAAGCCCCTCAGCCAAGCCAACGCCTAACGCAACCAGCAGTCCCTCTAGCAGAACAACCGGAAAGCGCGGAGGAAAATCTTGCCAGCTTATCCAACCCAACCAACCTTGAAACAAAAACAACGCCCATAGGCTAGACAGCCCAGTGGCTAGACCTTCAATCAGATCCAACCCATTTTTCAGAGTAATGGCTAAACCATAACTCTGAAAAATGCGAGGCTGCTGATAAACGACTTGCCCCCAGAGCTTGACTAGAGCCAGAAACTCAAACGCTAGCAGTGACATAACCACAATACTAAGCGTATTTGAATCGTCTAATAGCCACAAGCACAGCGCAATTATCGGCAACCATGCTGAAAGCAAGACTGAGATAAAAATCAGCAGTCGAAGCAAAAGTGGATAGCGGGCAATAGAGCGAGGGCTGAATTTCAGCTTAAATCGGTCAAACACTAGTCATCGGGTTCAATCGTGCTGGTCAATCCATGAGCCTTGAGGGTTTCACTATAAAATTCTGCGTGTTCTTGGGCACACGTAATCACCAATGCAGTACCGTTGCTGTGAGCCTGCATCATGATGTCAACCGCCTGCGGCATTGTCAAACTCGTTACAGTTTTAACCAAAACTTGCACCACGTATTCCATCGAGTTGTAATCATCATTGTGCAGCAAAACCCGATAGCGGGGCGCGTGTTTGCGGGACGTTGAACGCTGTTCAATAGTCTCGACGGACACGGCTCTCTCCTCTCTATAAACTACTTGTGACTAGTCTATCTAGCTCCACCTGAATGGGTGTATGTCTAAAGTTTCTGATGCTTGCTGCAAGATGAGCGGCAAAGCCTCTTTGGTACCAGCAAATTAGTACTGACAAATCACCTTACAAAAGGTATGAGCATAGACTCAGAACGATGCATAGCCTAACCTTACCAGACTTAACCTTTTGTTACTCAACTTTATCCTGACTTGCGTTCTTGAGAACTAGAGTTATTTATTAAGACTGATAGATTTAGTCTTTGTCTGCCCTCAAAGCACTACCTGAAGCAGGAAATCTGCCGGCGATCGCCCTTTCCGCCCAGCAATTTCTAGCAAAAGCTACAATCAACTTGATAAAAATTTCGTCACTGAATTAATTCTTTACGGAAAACTGTACCTTCTAGTAAAGCGATCGCCAATGGTTTCTGTTCCCAACTTTCAATCTGGTCAAATTCTTTGCCTAGAACATGGGCACACCCGCCTGTATGCAGAACTGATCCAAATTGCTCCTAAAAAACAAAAATCAGCGCGGCTGGGTTCGTCCATTGGTTTTACAAGTTTCCGCTACTGAGGCAACTACCAGTTCTGGCGTAGCTCCCCACAGTTCAGCTATTCTCGACCAGTTGCATTTCTATGACCTGCGGCAGGGTGCTGACCTACTCTGCCCCATCATCCTGTTTCGTGCTGCTTTAGATACGGAGGTTATACCGCTACTAGCTCAATTAGCTAACATCAAAACACAGGCAAGTGGCGATCGCACCGCTTACAAACAACTACAACGCTTTATCTGCAATATCTGTCAGGCTCATTCAGAAAGTTTCTAGTCCAACCCCTAACTAAGGTTTACCTAGGTTTACCTAAAGCTCTTAGCTCATGCATCAAATAATCGGGTTGAAATTAGACCGAACTAGAATTGGAGGAATAAAAGAGCGTAAATTTGGCGACGAAGTAAAAAGTCAACAATTGAGAAACTACGGACTAGGAACTAGTCGAACCCGACCTGCGTCCATCTCGGACATCAATAGCTCCAGCGCCTCATAATCAACATCTGAAATATAGCCCAAGCGAGTGAGTTCGTAGTTTATCTCATTTTCAATGTCAGGAGTAAGCTGTCGAATATAAAGCGCCTTTTCCACAAGTTTACGGATAGCATAGGTCGTTTTCATAGCAAGTACCACCAAACTGCAAGGAGGATGCATGAATAAGGAGAGCATACTTAAAGTAAATCTTCTGCTGAATACTTAGTAAGGAAAGTGATCCATGACCTTGATGTAGAGTGATCTCCGTCACGGACTTTGTTTTGAAATGACTGCTTCCCAGTGCTTCATTCCTTCAATAAGTTAAATTTACCATGATTTCTTAGTGAGAAGATGCGTCAAAACCGCTGTACCGTCTGGGATACAACTACTATGTCAATCGTCTGTCACGGTTCGGATAGCGCAAATGCATCTGTTTCTAGCATCACTCCCACGGCTGAGATAATGGCTGAAAAATGAACTCTAGGTCTCAAGCATGAGGCTTGCGGAACTAGTTGCCTGTGACTCAATCTCTCCATTTACCTCTCGTTCTTCAATAAAGAAATCGTCAAAAACAGCACTTTGTATACAAATAATTCAGTCCCTTTCCTGGTTTGCTCACGACTTGACATCCTTACTAATGTAAGAATCTAGTCCCTCTGCAAACCATTTATGTAGCTTTACAGAAACCCGTACTTGTCATCTCTTCTAAATCCAAGAGAAGGATAAAATTCGCTGTAGATCTGCCATTGGCAATCGTCCTAAGGAATAAATTTTGTATTGATAAAAACAACTTCACAGCCTGTACTTAATCTTTTTCTTGAAAAGACACTAGCTAATTCTTAGTTCTTATCATCAATTGCTTTGCTTCGCCCAAAAGACATAAATTGTTTGAACTAGAGAACGATTCGTAACTTTAGCTACCTTCCCAAGAACTACTTGCTGAAAACTTCAATTATTGAAGTTGACACATAAAGATTCAGTGAAATGGAGAGGGTTTTATAGTCTGAACTAGAGTCTTAAAGTTATCTTCAGAACATCTGAAAGCAGTTCTCCAGTTGGTTATTTAGACAGGATCGAACGATGCAAAGTGTTCTTGCCCAATCCCCAGTTACGATTGTTCAGCCTTGCGGTCATCTCAACGCCTCCAATGCGGCGGGATTACAGCAGCAGTTGATGGTAGCCGTTTCCTCACAGAGTTCTTCTGCCGTCTTGGTAGATATGAGTCAGGTCGAATCTCTCGACAGTGCAGGTTTAATGGCTTTGGTGTCTGCTTTGACTCGTTCTCAGCGGTTGGATCAGCGATTTGGACTGTGTTGCGTATCTCCTTCGATTCGCATCATTTTTGAGCTAACTCAGTTGGATAGAGTATTCGAGATTTTTGACAGCCGCTCAGCCTTTGAAATCGCTGCGGCATAGATCACTTCTTTTAGTACCTTTTGGCGGTTCTTGTCTATTTACTGCGCCAGATCATGTTCACCCCTTGTTGATCTGGCGCTGATGCTATTTAGTCTGACTGACTCTAGCTTTGCGGTATCCGGTTCAGCCTCAGTGAGGCTGTTCTACGTAGGGGAGGGGTGGACTAGATTCGCTACCCTCTCCACGTGGAGCAACTGGTATAGGTAAGGTGCTAGTGGGGCAGTTGTCCATCTACTCAATATTGCTACTGAGCAGATTCAGTAACCGCTAATTTCCACAGTGGCTCCAGACAGCTATTTAATAGCAGTTCGAGGGATTGGATTGATTTCCAAAACGTTCAGTATAGTGGATAAGTAAAGCTTAGTCCTAGCGCTGGAATTGAACTTACTGTGACGGTTGCGGTTGAAAGATTGTTATCCCCAGAGATTGCTAGACCTGCCCGCTACTTGGGCAATGAGTTGGGTGCAGTTCACAAAGATTGGAATACATCGGCGGTGCGCTGGGTATTGACCTATCCAGAAGTTTATGAGGTGGGTGCCTCTAACTTGGGACACGTCATTCTATACAGTGTCTTAAATGCTCAGCCCAGGCAGTTGTGCGATCGCGCCTATCTACCCGCGCCTGATCTATCTGCCAAGTTGCGGCAGTCTAAGACTCCACTATTTGCAGTTGAATCAAGGCGATCGCTAACCGAATTCGATATTCTAGGGTTTAGCCTTAGCTATGAGCTAGGAGCTACTAACATCCTGGAAATGCTGAATCTGGCTGGCATTCCCCTCACCTGGCAGGAACGAGGAGCTAATCCGACAGGCCATCGCTATCCGCTGATTTTTGCGGGTGGACAAACTGCCACTTCTAACCCAGAGCCTTACGCTGAATTCTTTGACTTTATTGCTCTGGGAGACGGAGAAGAGCTATTACCCGAAATCGGTCTGGTGCTGGAAGAAGGTAAGTCCGCTGGACTCAGCCGAGAAGCGCTGTTGCTAGATTTAGCGCAGGTGCCTGGAGTTTACGTACCGCAATTTTACAGCATGGGTACGGATGGTTCCGTTCGGCCTAACCGACCTGATGTACCAAATCGAATCTTACGGCGGGTTGCTGACCCCCTGCCTGCTTACTCAATGGGTTTGGTTCCCTATATTGAGACAGTACATGATCGTCTCGTCATTGAAATCCGCCGAGGCTGCACTCGTGGCTGTCGCTTTTGCCAACCCGGTATGCTGACTCGCCCTGCCCGTGACGTTGGGCCAGAGCAGGTTGTAGAAGCGATTGAGCAAGGAATGAGAGCGACGGGCTATAACGAGTTTTCGCTTTTGTCGTTAAGCTGCTCTGACTATTTGGCTTTGCCTGCGGTCGGTATGGAAATCAAGAATCGACTCAAGGATGAGAACATTTCGCTGTCTCTGCCAGTCAGCGAGTCGATCGGTTTGATGAAATATTGCCAATATTTTGGGGGGAAACCGTACAGGGGAGCTTGACTTTTGCTCCCGAAGGCTGGCACC
>JAAUTN010000485.1 GCA_012031415.1 Leptolyngbyaceae cyanobacterium SM1_4_3
TCGGCAAAACCAACCCCTCGACTCGGATCCCGGCACCATCCGAGGAGACTATGGCATCGATATCGGGCGCAATATCATTCACGGATCCGATGCGGTCGAGACAGCAGAACGGGAGATCGCCTTGTTTCAGCCCGCCGAACTGATCAGCTGGACGAGCAGCACCCAAACCTGGACGTATGAATAGGCTCGAATCTAGCCTGAATCCTCGGTTCTAAGTCGGAATGGATCCGGGCTTGGCGGTTATCCGCAGCCAAGTCTGAGCAGGACTCCCTATTCGATCTTGAAAAACAAAGCAATTTTTGGGGTTTTCGGTAAGATGGGTGCAACAATGGGGCAGAGCTGAGCTAGATCTATCCGATTCGGAAGAGATTTTAGAGGAGTTCTGGGATACCTTTTCACCGTCTAGGGATCACCAAGAATCGGGTTCTGCCCGTTCACTTCACCCTCCGCCCTTCACTTCTCTCGATCTGGGTTGCCGACGCAGCCTCGATTTCATTAAGGCTATTTGCATGATGGAGGAACCTTGACTACCCCTACTTTGTCCCCACTTGAGTTGTTGCCCGAAAAGCCGGAGCCTGTTTACGGATCCGAGGCAGACAAAAATTGAGTGGGCAGATCCAGGTCAGCGGCGCTAAAAATTCGGCTCTGGCGATCATGGCGGGGATGAAGTCTCGGAGCGAAGGGGGAGATTATGCCCTGGAGCGTTTTACATTTAATTGCACCTAGCTACTTAGCTGCAAGTCTGGAAAGGTTGGGATAAAAACGATTTTGTCGCCTCGGTAAACTGCCTCGTTATACAACCCCTCTACCAATGTTAGGACTGTAACCCGCTTATCAATTGGTTTCCTGTTCTGGTCAACGTTACACCAGTCCACAAGCACATAGCAGGAATTCCCACGATATCTCAGATCTTGCACCATTCCTGATAAGACAGATTTGGCAGTGATTTGAGAATAACCTCAAAGTGATGGTGAGCAGCAATCTGAGCAGTTTGTTTAAGATATCGGAGAGATTGAAACCACAGCACAGAAGTAAACAAAATGGTCAAGGCTGAATCACTGGCAACCTTCCAATCAAGTTGAGGGAGTTGCTGACTTTGGTGAATCCAATGCACTAAGAGGTAAGTAATGCACACCAAGACCAACCAACGATAAACACCAAGCTTCGTCGATTGTCCAAATCGATGGAGTCCAAAGCGGTGCTTAATCGTCTTGAAGAATGCTTCAATTGCCCAACGTTTTCGCCCTAAACGGACCAGATAAACTCCAGAGTAAGCATGGGTCGAGACGACAAAGCGTAGTTCTCGTTTACCATTGGCGTGTTTGAGCCAGAACCAAGAAACAGTGAGGGCAAAATCAATCCCCTCGACCTTGATTTGCGCTCCCCGCCTGCTATGGCGGTAAAGTTGTTTGAGACTCCTGCCATCTTGGAGTTTGCGGTTACAGCGCATTCCCACCACTGCCCGCCAACCGCGTTGACGCACCGCTTGGAGAAACTCAACCGTGCCAAACTCAGTGTCAGCAAGCACAATCACGGGAGCATCCAGAGTCAAAGCGCTGGGCACAGTTGCCAGTAACTTGCAGGCTAATTGAGCCGGACTTGTCTGCCCCTTGCCGCGCCAGACTCGAAAACTCCACGGAATGCGCCAATCACCGAGATTGAGATACAACACAACCAAATGTAGTCCTCGCTTGCCGTTGAGCATTCGCACCCAAGGGTCAGGTGCATCCGGGTTCTCGGTGGGACTGCTCAGATGCAAAAACTTACCACATTTCTCTAACGTAGTGAGGTCAATCAGCACTCGTAGGGGCATATCCCGGCGGGGGCGATGCTGCTTCAGTTGCTTAAAGATATGCTGGCGCGTGGCTCGAATCACGCTGCGAGTAGACCAGGTGTAATGATTCAAAAATCGACTCAGTGAACTTGCAGATTTGACCTGAGTGTGCTGAGGCAAGGGATGTCCGAGCGCTTCAAGAAATAGACCAAACAGAGCATTCAGGCTGGCTCTTTGGTAGGGACTAGGCATCAAACAAAGGAGACTATAAACTAGCCCTTGGGCGTGTACAACGATGGTTTCCATAACCGTCTTATCTTTTTTTCTACGCCCTTTCTTTCAGATTTTGATGCTTTTTGGCAACCCCTATTGAGAATGGTGCAAGTTCTAAGGTATCGAATCCGCGCTGCACTGCTGAAAGTGCCTGAGCAAAAAGACTGGGTAGACTTAGCTTGGCTGTTAACCCTCTTCGCTTCGATTTACTTGCCAGTAGGGTTGCGACTTGAGTTCATTAGAATTGAAATTCAGTCATCTTGGCAGACGATTGTTTGGTGTCGTTATAGGCACGTTCCTAATGCCTGGACTGTTGAGGAATTAGGATTCCGGGCGCTACTCATTCCTCATCCAACCGAGTCTATCTCATGGGGAAAGCGCTGGTTTTGTGTCGCAACTAGTTGGCTTTTGTTTGTGATATACCATATGCATCCCTTTGTTCCTACATTTTTCAGAACGCCTGCCTTTTGATCGGTGCAGCTTTAATAGGTACTGTTTGCACGGTATCCTACTTGAGGAGTGGTTCGATTTGGTTGCCAGTTGTGCTTCACTGGTTGATCGTGGTTGCCTGGTTACTGGTATTTGGCGGGCTAGAAAAATTTCAAAGTTGAACAAGTTGCAGTTGCAGCTATTGGGCGAGGTGAAGTTGCTTTAGAATTGAACCAAGTAGTTAGAGAGGTTCAACCGTATAACAATTCGCTTGAAGCGGACTGTCAAAAGTCACTGGCGTTGTATTAAAGATACTTGCAGCCGCTGACCCGAACCGTTATACTGCTTCAATTCTGTGTGGAGGCGGTGCTTGTCACTTTTCTGCTAGAGTCAATCGCTAAGCATTTGTACAACTTTGGCAGATGTAGGATAATAGAGGCATTCTAATTAGTATTTCTAGGCTTTCATGCAGTTTGAGTGGGATGAGGCAAAGAACTTAGAGAATATTCGCAAGCATGAGATTGATTTTGCCGATGTTCCTGAAATGTTTGAAGGCTCGATGCTAATTGAGCTAGACGCTCGTTTTGATTACGGTGAAGACCGTTGGTTCGGTATCGGTTTCCTCGGTAACGGCGTAGCGGTTGTGGTTTGGACGGAACGACAGAATGATGTAATTCGGATCATTTCAGCACGAAGGGCAAACCGATATGAACGGCAAAGACTTGAGCAATACCTCTCGTACTAACTGGGTGGCACTAGAGGCAATGGATGATGAGGGGATTGATTACTCTGATATCCCACCATTGACAGAGGAGTTTTTTGAGAAAGCTACTCTACGGATTCCTAACTCCCAAGCGCAGCAGCTAATTCAGATAGAGCCTGATGTCTTGAAGTGGTTTCAAACTCAAGGTGGAGAGTATAAAACTTTGATCAATTCGATCTTACGGCTATACATTGAAAGCCACAAGCAGTCGCCGTATAACAATTCGCTTGGAACGGACTGACGAAAAATCTTGGTCTTGAGTTCAAAGTTATTAGCCGCCGCTCAACTTAGCCGCTATCGATTTGATGACGACTCTCGAACCAGCGAAGATTCGGTTATGCTAGAAGACTGAGCTTTAAGTGTTTCATCCATCGTATGCACAATCCCTCTCTCAAAGAAGAACCCCGCGACCGGGAACCAACCGTTGTTCCTTCCCAACCTAGTTTATCGATCCTCGATTGGCTGCGGCAGCAAGGACGGCTGATCGAATTACCGCCTGTGGATGTGCTGACCCCGATTGCCGAAGAAGATATTGAAGATATCGAAGATCTGATCGGCGATGATGGCTATGACGATTCGATGATGACGACGTTTAAGTTCGGATCCGCTTGCCCTCGACACCCTGAGGCATAACCAGCATGGAGTCTTCCGCTAGCCAGATCACTCGTGCTGTGCAATTGCAGTACGAGAAATTTCCCTATCCTCCCGTGCCGCTCTCGACCCCGGTAAGGGGGATGAGCATTACCTACAGCTACCTCTTGGCGCAATATGCCCGGATCCAACACTTTCAAGATGCCAGTGGCAAACGGGCGCTGGTGGCAGGGTGTGGCACGGGCTATGAAATCCATCAGGTGGCAGTCGCCAATCCGGGGTTGGCGGAAGTGGTGGGGATCGATCTCAGCCATCGCTCGGTGGAGTTTAGTCGAGAACGGATCCGGCATCACCATCTCGATCACTGTCGGGCAGAAGTGGGCAATCTCTTGGATCCGGCGACTCTACCCGCAGGTCAGTTTGACTTTATTGCCTCCTATGGTGTGATTCACCACACAGGAGATCCGGAATTAGCGTTGCGAAACCTGGCGGATAAGTTGGCTCCCGGTGGCGTGATGGTGCTGATGTTGTACAACCGTTCTGGGCGAATGCCTGTCTACCGGATCCGGCAAGCGCTGTCGTTGTTGGGGATCGATCAAATGCCGATCGAGCAGGGGATGGGATTTGTATGGTCATTGATGGAGCAAGCCCAACCGGGGACGATCTTTGCGGCTCACTCCCAAGGCAACCGCGAGTATTACCTTCAGCCCGAAAATTTGGTGGATAACTTTTTTTCATGCCAATGACATCGCCTACGACATCGCCGAGATTCCACCCTTATTGACACAAGCTGGACTGGAATTTTGGATGTGTTGCCTCACCCC
>JAAUTN010000486.1 GCA_012031415.1 Leptolyngbyaceae cyanobacterium SM1_4_3
CTAAATTTGGCTATATCAGCGGCAAGGATAGTGTAGCCGTCAGCCGAATTTTGTTTACTCTTTTGCCATTATTTTTGTCTATTCAGGCATCATTTATCAGGTTGAGCATCCGGTGAATCCGAAAGCATTCGCGACCTTTTTAGATGCGTTTTATTTTTCGGTTGCCACCATGACGACGGTTGGCTTTGGCGACGTTACGCCAATTTCAGAAACGGGGCGATTGCTCACCGTGCTGATGATTTTGACTGGAATTGCCTTAATTCCCTGGCAGTTAGGTGATTTAATTAAGCAGCTTCTCAATACAACAAAACAGATGGAGTTTTTGTGTCCGGGGTGTGGGCTAGAATCCCATGATACGGATGCTCAGTTTTGCAAAATCTGTGGGACGAAGCTAAGAAATATCTGCAAGATTTAAGATTTAGCTGTTAGTTTTCTGTTTGACAATCCGGATGCTTTCCCAGGCGGGAAACTGTCCGGCTCGGCGCTGGTCAATCAGCACAAAGAAGGCGTATAGATTAAATGCTTCGCTACTTTTGTTCAAATATTCGCGGCTCAGGTCTTCACAATCTTTTCGAGTTGGCTTTTGGGTGGGAAGCAGTCCTCGGTTTCGGGCGGCTCTATCATAGGCTTCTGAGATTAGCTTAAACAGGGCAGACGTGAGTAGTGTGTAGGCTCTAAGCTGGCTTAAATCGTAGTTGCGCTGGATGGTGAAATCATAGTTGAGGCTGCGGGTGCGATCGCGCACTAAACTAATCAGATACACCAGTCCTTGCTCTAGTGAAATGGCTGGTTCGGTCTCAAAGTCTGACTCAAAATCAATGATGCGAGAGCGGGCAAAGTCCAGGTCAAGGTTAAGGTCTAAGTCGCTGTGAGCCGTAAAGCTGAGTGCCTGATACAGCAAGTTGAGCGGACTGGAGGAGTGCAGCGTTTTGTAATTGTTGCGGTTGAGGGCGCGATTGAGTTCACGGGTGAGGTGGCGATCGCTTCCCACGATTTCAGCTAGTTCATTTTGCCAGCGCTGCCACTGATCAGGGTCAATTCCGACGATGAGTTGGCGATCGCCTACATTACACCAGCAGCCAACCTGGTTAACGGATAGAGGATGCTCCTGCATCTCAGCCCCCTTAGGCAACCGGAACCTTGCTTCCCCAACAAACACAGAGGAACTGCCCTCCAAAAATGTATCTCCAAGCGGACTGGAGCGCTGGGTTAACCATTCACAAAACTCTTCTGCATCACTCGCTCTTACTCCTGTGATCGGCTTCATTGCGTCGCCTGCTGGAAATTTAGCAGTCTGCCAGTGATCAGGCTGACAATCTTCCCCCGACACACGCTTCTCATCGATAAAAAGCTGATATTCCGCACAGGTAATGTAACAGGTGTCGATTTCAGTTGTGTCATCAATCCGCAAAAGCCGATTCAAGCGCCGAGACAGCTTCACCTCCGCCGCTAGCTTGAAAATTTCAGCATCGGTAGACTCTAGCCCACTCTCCAACGTTTCCTCTAGCTGCCGCCGCACGTCAGGCTGTACGCTCAAGCCCTCCTCCAGACAATCATAGGCAAGCGTCAGCGAAACCACACTGGGCTGGTCGAGCGCCGCCCAAATTAGATTACTGGCATCTCCCTGAGCGGCGTACAGGCGAATAGTTTCATCCCACCAGGGATCGTCAATGCTGTGGGTGAGCAAAAACTCCTGTTTTGATTCCTTGATTTGCGCGGCCGCCAGATATTCCTGAAAACTCTTATGAACAAACTCGTAAACGTCAGGCTGTCGCTGTACCAGTAGCCCGCTGATGTTCTCGATTTGTTCTAAAAACTCCTCTGGGTCTGCGCCATCACCCGCAACACTAGTGAGTTTTTCTCGAATCAAAATACATCCCGTCACTTTCTTAAACTCACGGGTTTTCTTTTGCATTCGTTTTAATGCCAATACTTGCAGCACCAGTTTTTTTTGGGCTGCGGTCAAGAATTGAACCATGCCTTTCGCATCTTGCCTGCGTCCCAGCAGCACATCACAAATTTCAGCATAGAGTTGCACTCGTCGCCCTGGCAGTGCCCCCTGATAGCAGTGAACCGTTGCAATCATCGTCAGCAGCAGCGGATTTAGCGCCATTGATGCCAGTGCAGGGTTGTGTTTAATTCGGTTAAACAGGTCACTGGACTGCTGCTGAGCGACCTGCCGCACACCGGGGTCATCTTTTCCCAGGCGACTCATGATCTCATTTTGCAGATACCAGTTGTTAATAAACTGCTCAACCTGCTTTAGCGTGAAAGGCTGCACCTCAGCCACCAATCCCACCTGACCGAGTGGAGCGCTGCGGTAGCCAAAGGGACGCGACGTAACGATAAATGCCGTTGTGGGATAGTTTAGCATTTGCTCATCAATCCAGCGGCTCACCTGCTGGCGACGCGTCATGTCTGCCACCTCATCCAGCCCATCCAGCAAGATCAGACATTTACCCTGTTGCAGTCTAATTTCAAACCAATCTTCGGGGGGTTTTAGCTTCTGAATTGCGCTTTGCTGTTGAATCAGGGCTGCTAGTGTCGGGGGGGCGTCGGTGTCTGCTATGCCTCGTACCAGGATTGCGTCTTGCACATCCCGCAGATATAGCAGCACCGGAATTAAAGCTGGAGCTTTGGCGTGCTGACGCGGCTGCTTGTTTTGGGCGTAGGCAAGCGCCAGATGTTCCAGCAGCGTACTTTTGCCGGAACCGGGTGGGCCAAGCACCACAATTCGTCTGAAGGTAGGCTGCTCAGATAGTCGCGCCAGGAAATCCCAAATAGTCAGGTTCTCTCTAGCATTGCGAACCGCGATCATGGCAGAGGAAATCTTGTCAGCCGTCTCTGGCGCAAGCTGGAGCGGCACAAACACTTTCTCCAAATTGAGGGCAAATGGCCCTTTGGTTTTCAAACCCTGGGTGCGAAAGTCTCGCAGCGCATAAACCAGGCTTTGATAGTAGCGGCTTTGAAAGTTTGAGACGATCGCCAGGGTGAAGCGATCGGCAGCTTTAATCATCCACTGGGCAGAGTCAGCCCCCCGTTGGGCTGCGGCTTCTTCGAGCGTTTCCATGAATTTACCGCTAAACCTGACCCACAGGGATAAGCAGGCTGTGATAAAGGAGAGGGCGATCGCCCGTGTCCATTCCTGATTTAACGCAGAGTGAACCGTCGCCCCAAGCCCAACCCCAGAAGGAACCCACCTAATCAGCGTTTGAGTAATCTTTTGCATCCGCCATGCTGGACTATACGCCTATGCATACGAGTGTAGGCGATCGCCCTCGACCGTTTACCTACAGCAGTTTTCCACTTACATAAACTACAGTTCTCTGTAGGAGCGAACGGACGTTCGCCCCTACCTGTGGTTTATTCGATCTTAAACACGCTGTAAGTCTTTCACATACGAGTGAGAGCAGCAATTTTAGTGCGTTTATCTACACTCATGCCCTCCAGTTCATCTAGATGTAGCCAGCCCTCTCTCACTAATGTGGCAAAAACAAAAACCAGGACGGAGTATCGATAGTCATACTTGCCGTCTATTTCGTGTCTCTTTGCACTTAGAAAGTCGTGCAACTGCCAAACATCATCCAGGGTGGCGATCGCACTTGCTTTCTCTCGAACCTCCTTTATCAAAGCAGCCGTTTCTCGCTCATAAGCCTGTTTAAAGGCGGTTTGGGCAATATTTTTCTCAGACTTAGACCACTCAGCGTCACTCACTTGCATCATTAACCCTTTAAAAAACAAGATTTTATTATGGAGTGCTGTTTACGCACATTCACACCTCACTTGGGCATACACGGTTAGCCCTATCCACAAGGGGCTGAGGCTAAGATCTGCGACTTCTTTGAGAAGTCGCAGATCTGGGCATTCGGCTTTATTGATTTGGCGCTTGCTCTAGCGGACTAGATTCAACAATTCCTTAGGAGAGGCTAACAAGTCGATCGCCACAAAGAAAATTTTGCCGTTGGGATTGATCAAAAACCGCCACGCCATATTCATGCCTACCGCTGCGCCAAACCAGGGGGTTTGCACCTTGCCCGTCACCTTAACCTGGGTGTAGCCGTCCTCTGCGGGTTCAGAAACACCCCGCTCTGGAATCAGCTTGAGATTCTGACATTCTTCGTTAAAAAACTGTAGAACAGCATCTCTACCGACAATAGGGCGTTGAAAAGGAGGCTGCAAGGCACCATCAGGCGCAAACAGGTCAATCAGCGTCCCAAAGTCATTGGCATTGAGATTGTCCATGTAGTTCAATACGGTTGAATTGGTCACGCCTTCGATCGCGACTTGAGTTCGTTCAGACTTTTCCTGAGGAGCTACAACTGGTTCAGACACTCTGGTGTAGCCATCTAACTTGCTTGGGTCAAACCCCATATCAACGACTGCGTTGCGTAATACAGTGATCTGTTGCCCTTGATCGAGTTCTCTAACGGCCTGTAGCACTGCTGCGGCGTTAGCAGAAAGCTGATAGCCCGCTGGAATTGGAGCCACAATTCCCTGATCCATCCATACTCCAAGCTGATACCAAAACCCTAGCTTGATATTGGCAGACCACATGGCGTAGGCACGGCAGATCGACGTATCTGCCTGGTTTGCCAGGTCACACATGACCTGCGTTGCTCAGCAAAAGTCATTTGCCGAATTTGATTCAGGT
>JAAUTN010000487.1 GCA_012031415.1 Leptolyngbyaceae cyanobacterium SM1_4_3
GTGGTGTTGCAAGGCGCTCAGGAGATAGGGGTGGGGCGGTAGTGAGAGGCGATCGGTTGGGGCGAGAGGTGGAGTGGTTGGGGGCGATCGGTGGCGTAATCCAGCTAACAACCCCAGTGCAGCGGATTGACCAAAGCCGCTTGGGGTGTTGCAAAAGTAGTCGCAACCGCTGACCGGGAACGTTCTGCCGCTGAGTCCTTGGTGGAGACGTAACCCAAAAGGCGATCTGTTAGTCTTCACAATCCAATTACCTTAAGATGATTGGTGGGAAGGACTTTATCGTTAATAGTAAGGCGATCGCCACTCAGAAAGTTTTGTAAGCGATCGCCACCATTCAAATCCGTACTCTTCTAGGGAAGCACTGCAACAAGCGCTACTGGGATAGGGAGAAAATATGACTTTTTAGTTAGCCCCCCAAGCTTTCTGGATTGCTCCAGCCACTTTGCAAGCTCTTTACTTGCGTCTTTTGCAACCTCAAACACAGCAGATTCTAGGGATGATGAACCTGGTTTAAGAGCCTTTTCCTCCAACAGGGAAATCATCTGGTAAACGTCTTGGGCTGATGCACCTTGAGGATTACTAGGCTGGGATAAGTCGCTACTGAAAGCATAGAACGTTAAGTAAGAATCGGTGCTGGCTGACGTATGATTTTCTACTTCACGAAGCGGATGAGTGACAAAGAGGAGATACTGAGTATCTTGTAAATTAGGGAAGGCATCAGACAACTGATTTGCCGAAATTGTTGTAAAGTCTGCTTTACGCTGTCGAGCCAGAGAACAAGCAAGGCGACCAATTGGATCAGACTTGTGAAGTGGTCGATGCTTTATGACTCCCTCCCATTCCTTTTGATGCCAAGGATAAAGACCTGCAAGCAGGATATTTTCCTTCTCTCTGCCAAACACTTTAAATTCTGGATCAAACGTGAATTTCCTGCCCTGAATGACAGCAATCTTAGCTTGGGCAGCTTCCATCACTGTACCTTCACCACGGAACACAGGTCGGCTCCATTCCTTACTGCTAAATGTAAGTTCATGTCTTTGATCAATTCCAGATAATCCTAATTCCATCCATCTCTCAAGCCGTTTCGCTAGTTCTTCACGGCTAATGACCCATTGCTGGCTGAGTTGGGTTTGCAGTTCACTTAATTTCTTTTCCATATCTTTCTGATCAGCTTCAGCCCGTTTGAGGATATCGTCAATTAATGAAAATTCCTCTTCTTCGATATCCTGAAAGATTTTGTCCTCCTGTTCGATGCTAAGAGAACCTAGAATTTTTAGGCGCATTCTTTCATCTGTGATTCCAAGTTTAGTAAATCGATCAACTAGGGCTTGTTCTCTCCTCTGTTCATGCGTCCCAGCAATAATTAGATAGTAAGCAATGAC
Source organism: Leptolyngbyaceae cyanobacterium SM1_4_3 (assembly GCA_012031415.1). GTDB lineage: Bacteria > Cyanobacteriota > Cyanobacteriia > Elainellales > Elainellaceae > JAAUTN01. Next base: position 1,383 of record JAAUTN010000487.1, read on the forward strand.
ATCTGAAATTTGTCCTAGTCGAGCAACACGACCATTACGTTGCATGAGCACTGCCGGATTTGGACTCAAATCCCAGTGGATGACACGGTTTGCGACTTGAAAATCAAATCCTTCATCTGCTGCTGAAGTTGCTACTAAAACTCTTACAGGGCTACTCACATCACGTAATTTAGCAACAGCCTCCTCTCTCTGAGTAAGGTTCATATCTCCGGTCAATTTTTCACTTTCTCTTGGAAGGGCTTTAATGATAATCTCGCAGGTTTGTAGGCTCTCTGTAAAAACCAAAAATTTTGACTCAGGATGGTTTTCTAGAACTTCTTTGAGCCAAGTGAGCTTAACATTTTCTGCTCCAGTTTCATCTTCGCTATGAAAATCTGCAAAGTTCAGAAGCATTAGCGCAAGTTCTGTTAGTTCTGCAATCTCTTCACTAGCAGCAACAAAAGTAGCATCTTCGTCATCACCTTTACGAACCTTTTCGTTAAATCGGTAAATATCGATTATTTTATTACCTGGCAATGGTTGTCCTAAGCTTTTTGCATCGAATGAAAAATCATCGCTGGGAAAAGAAACGGTGACGTGTCCAGATTTATTGCGTTCATCATAGGCAGCGAGCTTTTGAGAGATACCTTTAATAAGCTTGCGAAGATTTTCTGTACTTACGGATGTATCCTGCCGATATTCATCCTGAGTTTTCCAATCCTGATGCCTGATACACCAACGGAATAGCCACATTGCCCCAGTAATGGTGCTACTAGTCAATCTTGTTTCAAGTTGTCGAATTGCAAATCCACCAAATCTTTCGCCGTAGTTGTTGTGAACCTCCTTAATTTTCTCCCGAATATTCTCAATCAATTGTAAATAGGCTTGGCTTGCCTGGAGAGGCGGACGCTCGATCGTCAATTTCGGGAATAGGCGTTTATCAGACCAGCTACGAACATCATCCTGCTGCCGCCAAATGACCGCTGTAGATGAGTCATCAGAACCTAAAACTTGAACAAGCTCTCTGTCGGTCAACTGAGGTGAATATGCATTTTCAATTTCTAAAGTCTTATTCGTGAGAAGACGCAACAAGTTAATGAATTGAGGTTTGGAGCGAAATGGAGTAGCACTCATAAATATTACTAACTTTGGAGGAGCAGAATCTTGCCAAAACTCTCCAGAAATCATCTGATAAGCCGCTTCATAAGCTCTTGTTGTTGCTTTCAGTCCAATACGCTGTGGGCTAGTCAGTTCATCTTCGCTTGCACAATGATGTGCTTCGTCAATAATTAGAATCTCAGGTTTAACCCCTGTAGGTAGCCTTTTCTTTTGTGCTTTTTTTACGTAACGCCTTGCGGCATCCATACTGGCAATATGAATTCCATCAGTGCGATTTCCATATTCAACAAAAGATTTCTCAACTTGAACAATACTTTCACCGTCTGCACCAGGAATAACTGATTGGAGTTTTAGTCTAACATCGTCTAGGAGTCCGCCCTTTGTCAGATAAAGACAACGAAGTGGTTTGGAATAACCCTGGGCAACGAGTAAATCTCGCAATACCAAACCCACCTCAATCGTTTTTCCAAGTCCAACTTCATCAGCGATAAGGAGACGCTGAACTTGTGTCTGGTGAGCCTTCATATGTTGTTGCAGTGCCAACTGATGGGGAAAAGGATCTTTGTCACTGGCAGTAACTCGACCCGAAAATATGTTGGCAAGTAGTTCCAATGCACCAAGGCGCATTGCAGTGTTAGCTTGAAACGCTGGATTCAAGTCTTGTTCATCAAGCACGCTGCATCCGGGAAGGTATGCCTTCTCTGGAGTTAACATTTCCTCAATATTAAAATTGCCAGACAATTTTTCCCAATCACGAAAGCTGCCCAATGGAATTCCCCGACGCTGCGTCAATTCGTTTGGGTTCGCGGGAGTACCGATGGTAAAGGCATAGTGGGAGTAAGCAGGTGCATTCGGGTTATCTGGGTCTGCAAGAACCAGATCGGCATGATGACCGCTCACAGAAGGGATCTCGAACAAGTAATAGGACATAAGGAATTCCTGAGTTTCGTGGATCTAAATTAAGTCCACCTGAATAGGTATACCTAATTTAGGCTACCTATCCCAGAATTGTCAATGGCTTTCATTAGCTTGGCTTACACTGCGGTAGGTCAAATAGCCCCTAAACGTTACTGAGTAGGCAATATCTTTACCAGTGCTAGACTAGTAGGAAGACACCTAATCTTTGGCGAGGTCAGCATGAATACAGAGTTCGCTCAAGTTTTTGAGTTAACCCTCTCGGAAAAATTGCAACTTTTAGAAGACTTATGGGACAGCATCGCCCAAGTTCCAGAGCAAATTCCCGTGCTTGATTGGCAAAAAGAAGAATTGGCGAAGAGAAAAGCTGCCTACTTGCAGAATCCTAACTCAGGCAGTTCATGGGAAGCAGTCAAGGATAGAATTCGCAACGGGGAGCATAGTGCTTAGAAATCTCATTATTCTGCCAGAGGCAGAACAAGATGCAGCCCAGGCTTATATCTGGTATGAAGATCAGGAGCTTGGCTTGGGCGAGGAGTTTCTTCGTTGTGTCGATGCTTGTATTGAGTTCATCCGGCGAAGTCCAGGGATGTATCAAGTCGTTCACGAAAGCTATCGAAGGGGTGTGGTTCGGCGCTTCCCTTATGTTGTTTTCTATGAGTATTCAGATACTACAGTTATTATTTACGCAGTTTTCCACTGTTCTCAAGACCCAAAGAAATGGCGTAGTCGTTTGCCATAGAATCAACCGGGCGCAGCAGAACAAATCGTTGCAGCGGCGGAATAGACTTGGTTGGTTGGGATGCGAAGGTTACTCGCCGCCGCTGAACTCAATCGTTAGCCGGCTCCGCACAAGGTCTTTTACACTCGTTCTTGAAGGTTGATGGTGAGTGCCAGAGCGCTCAGGAGACTGTGGTTGTGACCCTCCTTTGAGGTTAGTGGTGGTGTTGCAAGGCGCTCAGGAGATAGGGGTGGAGGCGGTGGTGAAGGGCTATCGGTGAGGGGCAGAGGTTGAGTGGTTGGGGGCGATCGGGGGCGCTATCCAGCTAACAACCCCAGTGCAGCGGATTGACCGAAGCCGCTTGGGGTGTTGCAAAAGTAGTCGCAACCGCTGACCGGGAACGTTAGCCGGCTCCGCACAAGGTCTTTTACACTCGTTCTTGAAGGTTGATGGTGAGTGCCAGAGCGCTCAGGAGACTGTGGTTGTGACCCTCCTTTGAGGTTAGTGGTGGTGGTGCAAGGCGCTCAG
>JAAUTN010000488.1 GCA_012031415.1 Leptolyngbyaceae cyanobacterium SM1_4_3
TTGAGGGATGCCCATGTCGAATCGACTTCTCACGGGCAGATTCCATGTTGATCGCTTCAAGGGGCAGGGCAACTTCGATCAGCTTCTTTCGCATAGAACCACAAAGATACAAAGAGTAAAAAGATTATTGGAGATCGGATTCTGAAAGATTTGCTTTATAAACAGCCCTCGATCGCCTCGTAAAGGTTTTCTAACAATTCTTCAAAGCTATCTCCCTGAGTCGCACATCCTGGAATAGCCGGGACTTCAGCCCAAAAGCCTCCCTCCTCTGCCTCATGAACAATAATTTTGAGTTTCATCGTATTTTTCTCCAATTACAGACCGTCGCATATCATTTTAAGACGTTATAACTGTTGCATCACCCAATGTCGAAACGCTTTCATTGCAGCCGTTCTACCCTGAACCTTACTTTGCTCCAAATATTTTTGGGATAGACTGCTGCACCGTAAACTGAGGAAACTGTAAGCTTTGGTCTGATAGAACATACTTTCCTTGTTTCAGCACATAGATTTCTAAAACTGTGCCGTTATAGCGCCAAAGTTCTGGAACCCCCAGTTTTTCATAATTGTTGAACCGGGTTCGAGCCGTAATATCAATTTCGATCGCTAAATCTGGGGGCGGATCAACGGTTAGATCAATCCGCTTTTTGCCCCGAATTGCTGTCTCATGCTGAATGTAAAAACATTCATCGGGTTCTACAGCTTGATCCATTTGCTCATGTTTGAACGTTGTAGATCCCAGATTTCTAAACTCCTGTCCCAACTCCTCTAGTAGAATTTTGACAAAATCGCTGATGATTACTTTGTCGTCTTCATGTTCAGGGAGTGGTGTCATAATCTCTAATACCCCGCTGCTGTAGGAGATACGAGCAGCCCGATGTTCACCCAGCTCCTCTAAAATTTGCTCCAGTTCTGACCAGGACACGTCCTGTAGTAAAACCTGGTGCCCCGGAGGTACAACCCAGCGCTTTAGTTCTAACAGCATGGCTGTTAATCCTCCTTTAAACTAATACCTCAAACTAATAACGGTCTAATAACGGTCGGGAGATGGGGCTTGCCCTCGTTCCCATAACTCTTTCCAAGCATAGTTCACACTACTTGCCCCAAAATCAGGCTCACGCTGAAACGGCTCCTTTACATAATGCACGATGCAGCCCTTTCCTGGAATTTGATAGGCTCCTGTCGGTTCACGCACCGCAAACGCATTCCCTTCAGGGAAACTCTCATCCGTAGGAACCTGCACCAGCGCCAGAATAAAGTTTTCAGGCTTATTAAGAGCCGCGAGAATTTCATTTTTCGTCACTGTAACCGTATCCGCTCCTTCTATCCTGCCTTTAACCTCAATAAAACGCAGCCGCCCAGTTCCAGGTATCCCCGATTCAATGTCATAGCCACACTTCTGCTCACTGACATCACGAGGCTCATAGCCCAAGGTTCGTTCTGCTGCCATCACCGCTGCCATTGCTGCCATCTCCACCCGCTTCGTCTCTCTGGCAAAAGTGGTAGAGGCTGATTCCCGTTTTCCTTGTAGTCGCTGCAACAATCCAATGGGCACTACCAGCGCTCCACCGACGACTATCGGTGGCATTGGGGAGAGCTTTCGCTCCTGCTCCAGTTCAGACAGACGTTTCTGAAGACGAGCAGCTAACTCATCTGCCCGTTGCTGCGCTCTGGTGGAGTTGAGCTTGGCATTGGGCTTGCCTGCCTGTTCCTGCAACCGCAGATCTGCCGCCCGTTTGTCCCAGTAGTTGATTTCCTTGGTGAGCCGATCCTTAACCGCCCGAACCGTCTTCTCAATCAGCTCTTCCTTGCGTTCCCGCACTTCCTGGAGATGCTGAGAGACCAAATGGGCGATCGCATAGCTGGTGGCTTTGCTTTCGATATCATCTCGCAGTCCCAAACGGCTAAGAACTATTTCCACTAGAGGCTTTTCTGCTTCCTCCAGAGGTCGATAGTCAAGATAGGGCGCATAACCTGCACCATTGGTCTGTCCGGTGCTGTCAATCTCGACATACTGCATCCGACGAGAGACAACCCGCCGCCGACCGTCCTTTTCTGTGCGAGCATCCTGGATAGAATGCTCCAGGTAGACCAGGGCACGTACTTCTTCACCCGGATCGTTTTCATCGACCAGAATGGCTCCCTGCCGAAGTAGATCGCGGTGGCGATCCAAGGTCAAATCGATAGTGGCATCGAGTAAAGGATGACTGGGGCAGACAAAATCCGCCAGGGGTTTGCCAGGAACGCTGATTAACTCTTTTTCAAAACAGATGCGTTCATACCGCCGCAAAATCGGATCACCGATGCCAATTAGCCTGTCTCGATTGCGAATCACCGCAGGGACATGGGTAATCTCATAGCGCTTCGGCTCTCGTTGTCGAACCGTACCACCCAACTGCTGAAAAGCTTCTAGAAAAAAGGAAGCAATGAAATGAGGCTGAAGTTTACGAGCTTCCGCTCGTTCCATCTCCTGCCGAATCTGCTGCACCTTGGTGACATCCATTGAATCTCGCGCCAGGGCGCGTTCTTCCAGTAGCTCCCGAAGACGACTTTGATCGAGACGATCAGCGACTACCTGATCGAGCTTGGCTTTAATGTCGGGGCGATCGCCATAGCGAATCGCTTCAATCAGGAGTTCTCGCAGTTCCTTTCCGGCAATGGCTTTGCCTAGCACATCAAAAACCTTACCGCCGAGGGCAGTTTGCTCAATTTCCAATTTCTTAAGCAGAGCAAGATAAACATCTCCTTCACGGGTTTCCTCTGCGACCAAATTCCAGAGGTGACAGACCTCCGTTTGTCCAATCCGGTGGATTCGCCCAAAGCGCTGCTCCAGACGGTTGGGGTTCCAGGGCAAGTCATAGTTCACCATCAGATGTGCTCGTTGTAGGTTAATTCCTTCACCCGCCGCATCCGTAGCGATCAATACCTCGACTGTGACATCCTGCTTAAAAGCTTCTTCTGATTTCTTCCGCGCTTCACGACCCATGCCACCGTGGATCGTCACGACCGCTTCAGGACGACCCAGCATTGTACTAATGCGTTCAGTTAGATAGTTCAGGGTATCTCGATGCTCAGTAAAAATGACGAGCTTACGCCGATGCCCTCCAGCATCAAACATCTCAGCCCTGTCTTGCAGAAGTTTTGATAACTCATCCCATTTCCGATCTTTGCCGCTTCGTCTGACTTGCAGAGCCAGATTTTCGAGTTCGCTTAGCTTATCAATTTCAGCTTGCAGTTCCGTGATCGTGCGTGCTGCCGTTGCTTGATCGACAACTTCCTCCTCAGTTATCTCCCGCTCTTCACTGGAGGAATCTTCAAAATCGTCGTCCCAATCTTCTGGGCTAATCGTTGGACCAAACTCTAGTTCTGCTAGCGATCCCCGCTTGAGCAACTCCTCATCCCGGAGTCGTTTCTGTAACCTTTCCCGTCGGCGCTGCAAAGATTGGTAGATCGCCTCAGGTGAGGAAGCGAGACGGCGCTGCAAAATGGTTAAAGCAAAGCCAACCGTGCCTTTTCTTCCATCATTGGTTAAGGCTTCAGCTCGGTTAAACTCCTCTCTCACATAATCAGTAACCTGTTTGTAGAGAATCGCTTCCAAATCCGAGAGGACATATTTCACGGTATGTGCCCGACGTTCAGGAAAGAGAGGCTTACTGTCAAACTTCAGCAAGTCCTCTTTAACTAAACGACGAATGATGTCCGAATTATCGGAGACATGCACCCCGTCCCGGAACCGCCCCTCAAAGCGATCACCATCCAATAGAGACAGGAAAAGCTGAAAATCTTCCTCCTTTCCATTGTGGGGAGTTGCTGACATCAGCAGAAAATGACGGGTCAGCGTTGAGAGGAGTTTGCCCAGCTTGTAGCGTTTGGTTTCCCTTATTTCTCCTCCAAAGAATGAGGCAGACATTTTGTGAGCCTCATCTACTACCACCAGATCCCAGTCAGTTTGAGCCAGCTTAGCTTGCAGCGTTTCATTTCGACTCAGCTTGTCGAGCCGAATAATTAAAAGAGGCATTTCTGCAAACGCATTTCCGGTGCGAGCCGCTTCAATCCGATCATTGGTTAAAATCTCGAAGGGCATATGAAACTTCTGAAACAGCTCATCCTGCCACTGCACCGCCAGACTGCCAGGACAGACAATTAAGCAGCGTTGCAAATCTCCGCGAATCAGCAATTCACGAATAAATAACCCTGCCATAATGGTTTTCCCGGCCCCAGGATCATCCGCTAAAAGAAACCGGAGTGGTTGACGGGTCAGCATCTCGCCATATACGGCTGTAATCTGATGAGGAAGAGGTTCAACTAGAGATGTGTGGACGGCTAACAGCGGATCGAAAAGATGAGCCAACCGAATACGATGAGCTTCTGAAACGAGCCGCAGCAGAGTACCATCTCCATCAAAGCTCCACGGTCGCCCTTCAATCACAATTTCTAGAGTTGATTCGTCATCTCGTAACAAAAGTTGTGTATGAGGCTGCCCATTAGCATCTTTGTAAATCAACTCAACTACGTCACTACCATGCCACTTCGCATCAATGACGGTAACGTTATGATTCGGCAGGATACCTTTAACGGTTGCCCCACGAGTAAGGTCTTCGAGTTGAGCCATATACAGAGTTTCCGGAGATACAAAACTGC
>JAAUTN010000012.1 GCA_012031415.1 Leptolyngbyaceae cyanobacterium SM1_4_3
GCCTCCTTGCTGTTGGCTAATGAATCCGCCAGAGCCAAATACGACTGAGTAGGCCAATGCCAGCAGCGTGACCCCAACTACCCCACCTGTGAGCCAACGCCCTAACACCAGGTGTTCCTTTCCCACAACGGGAGGAATTTTACTTTTGTCGCCCGCTTGGGTTTGCAGCCGCCGCTGTCGGGTTTGCCAGGCAAAGTTAACGACCATGCCAATCAGCGGAAAGACAAAGAAGACGGCGATCGCCGGATGTATTAATCCCAGAAAATCTTGAGCTTCCATCTAAAATTCTCCATAACAGCACAAACTACAGCACAAATCGAAACCTTATTTAAAGAATCGTGAGATGAATACTTTGTACGAAATATATTTCGTTGAATCAACCTGATGCTGCAAACCAGAAATGAATTTAATTCAAGGAACTTGCCCTCAATTAAATTCATTTCTAAATTTGCAACGCGAGAAACTCTAGCCAAGCAACACTCCGAAGAAACATTCTGGAAGAAACATTCTGAAGGAACTGGATATTATCCTACAGCTTGTAGATTCTAAGGAGTGTTAATTGGCAGACAGATTTAGGGGCTGAGGAAGGGGAAGCAAGGATAGGAGACTTATAAACTGAGTTGGAGGCGCGAAATCCAACGCGAACAGGGTGGATGCTGAGTTTCGCGATGCTTCACCCTAGCTTCCCAAAGTTGCATAACCAAAAGTTGCATTAAACATCCGGCACCAAACCACTGCGGAGTTAAAGTCATCCAGATTTACGTCCGCAGGAATGGCATAGCGCTGAGTGCCTGTGGTGCTTTGCAACGGGGCAAGAGTTACGTAGTCTTGTTCCTGGATGCCGCTTACGGGGGGTTCGCCAGCCCGGTGGAGAATGACGTACAGGTCAGGGCCGCTGTCACTGCGGAAGGTTTCGTCGAACTCTAAGTAGCGATCGCCATTTTCAGTCACAATCTGTACCATGCCTTCGGTTGGATGCTCTGCTGCAACAAAAGTTCCAGTTTTAGTTTCAGTAGCCTGGGCAACTGGAGTTGAGCTAGTTTCGGCATTGGGTTCAGGAGATGATGTAGATTGAGTTACCCCAGGCGATGGATTCGCCTGACCGTCAGCCTGAACACCTGTGCAGCCCAAAAACAGAAGAGAAACTACGCCAAGCGAAACCAGAGGAATTAATTTCATTGCTGTAAAATCCATTGCCAACGACTGAACATACTGTAGGGTTTCACCATAGGTTGGAAATGATTTTGAGCTAAGAATTTGAGCATTAGTTCCTATTCCCTTACTCATGAAATTCTCAGCTAGCCCTAATCTGAGTCCGTTAGATGATAGAGGATGTAGCCTTTCAAAAACTGAGCTATTAAAATCGAACGGAAGGTTTGAACGGCAATCAACGCCTGATTTAGATACAAAATGCTGCTCATCTCCGTATATATCAAAAGACCCTAGAAGACTGCCATCCAGTAGGAAACTCTATGTCAACTCATCTATCTATTGGTAGGAGACGGGAACCATGACAACTTCGCAGTTGGGTAGGACAGAGATAGAACCACCTAAGCCTGCACGATTTATGCGACCACAAACGGCAACTTTGGCGATGTTTAGCGTCATTGGGGCTGCAAGCCTAGTAGTAGCTGGCTGGTTCGCCGGACAGGGAACGATCAATCGAATCTTTGATCAACTCGAAGTCATACAGGAAAGTCCGCCGCTGTGGTTAGAAGTGCCGATGGTAACTGGAGAATATTTGCTGTTTCCTACTGTGGCGCTGCTGGTGCTGGTGCTGTTGGTGATGAAGGTGTCTCCCCAGCCGCGCACCTGGTCAAGGCTGGTCGTAGTTGGCATTCTGATTGCGTTGACGTTGCGCTACCTGGCATGGCGATCGCTCTCTACCCTCAACCTCACCAACCCGCTCAATGGTGTGTTTAGCCTGAGTTTGTTTTTCCTGGAACTGCTGATGTTGAGCAATGGCACGATTCAGCTTTTCTTGATGCTGCGAGTGCGCGATCGCCGCCGAGAAGCGGATGTGCTGTCAATAGACGTGCTAAGCCAGAAATTTACGCCTCCCGTAGACATTTTTATTCCTACCTATAACGAGCCAACGTTTATTTTGCAGCGGACGGTAATGGGCTGTCAGGCGATCGAGTATGCCAATAAAACTATCTACCTGCTGGATGATACCCGTCGCCCTGAAGTCAAGGCGCTGGCTGAGGAATTGGGCTGCCACTATGTCACTCGCCCCGATAATCGTCATGCCAAAGCGGGAAACTTGAACCATGCGATCGCCCAAACCAACAGCGAACTCATCGTCGTCTTCGACGCTGACTTTGTGCCCACCAAAAACTTCCTCACCCGCACCGTTGGCTTCTTTCAAGACCCACAAATGGCGCTGGTGCAAACGCCTCAAACCTTCTACAACTCCGACCCGATCGCCCGCAACTTAGGTTTAGAAAACGTCCTAACGCCCGAAGAAGAAGTCTTTTACCGCCAAATTCAGCCCATTCGCGACGGTGCAGGCAGTGTGATTTGCTCTGGCACGTCCTTTGTAGTCCAGCGCAGCGCTCTAGAACAAATGGGTGGTTTTGTCACCGACTCGCTGAGTGAAGACTACTTTACGGGCATTCGGCTGTCGGCTCAAGGCTATCGGCTGATCTATCTTGATGAAAAGCTGAGTGCAGGGTTGGCTGCTGAAAACATTGCGGCTCAAGCAATTCAGCGGATTCGCTGGGCCAGGGGAACGCTCCAGGCTTTCTTCATTAAAGCCAACCCCCTGACCATTCGCGGCCTTAGCCCGCTTCAGCGATTGGCTCACCTGGAAGGGCTGCTACACTGGTTTACCAGCATTTCGCGGGTAGGATTCCTGATCATGCCGCTGGCGTACTCCTTTTTGGGTGTGATTCCGCTACGGGCAACGGCCGCCGAACTGCTCTATTTCTTCTTGCCCTACTACATTGTGCAGTTGACGGTGTTTTCCTGGCTCAACTACCGCTCTCGTTCGGCATTGCTGTCTGACATTTACTCACTGGTGCTGTGTTTTCCGCTGGCGCTGACGGTGATTCAAGCAATGCTCAATCCATTCTCAAAAGGCTTCAAGGTTACACCCAAAGGAACGGCAAGCGATCGCTACACCTTCAACTGGGGGCTGGCGGCTCCGCTAATCACCTTATTCGTCGCAACGGCAGTCAGCCTTTGGGTCAACCTGGGAATCTGCATGATCAAGGGCGCGTGGCAGCAAACCGTGCCGCCAGAAGTCGCAGAACAGGTCAAAGGGGTTGGACTGGGCTGGATCTGGAGTGGCTACAACTTGATTATGCTGGGCATTGCCTTGCTGATTTTGCTGGATGTGCCGCGCCCTCACCCCTATGAATGGTTTGACTTGCGACGCACCGTGCGCCTGACGCTAAGCGATCACCCCAAAGGGGGAACGGCTTCACATCTCACCTTTTGGGGCACAACCACTATGATCTCAGAAGTTGGGGCAGAAGTTGCCCTTACCCAAGCAGGCTTTCCCACGATTCCGTTGGGCGAATCCTTGCCGCTAACGCTGGAAATCATGGAAGAATTAGTCACCTTACAGGCACAGGCCATTCGCACGGGCATCAAAGATGAGTTTCCCACTGTGCGAATTTGCTTTGAACAATTGAGCTTAAGACAGCAGCGATCACTCGTCGAAATGCTGTTTTGCCGTCCAGGACAATGGAAAACTCACTACACACCCGGTGAGTTTGCCTCATTCCTACTTCTGTTTAAGATTCTATTCAGACCAAGAATATTATTCGACCGAAACGTAGACGTGAGTACGGTGGCGGTGGCTAAGGGGTAGGGAACAAGAAAAGGGTATGGGCACGTTTTTGCGCGAAAGCTTCTGTGCAGGGGGCTTTCATGCAAAAAGTCTTACGTAAGTCCTGTTGCCAAAACTTTTTTGCCGCTCATGCAACTTGACCCAAAGATATGATATGTTGATAAACGGCAATTACTAAAGCATCCCTGATAGGTTACACGGTCAGGTTTAGCGAGTAAGCTGGTAGTCACGGGTCGCTAACTCAAAGGTAGAGTACTCGGCTTTTAACCGATTTGTTCCGGGTTCGAATCCCGGGCGACCCATGTTTTCACAAGGCTCAACTTTCAAGCCAAATTAGCTGAAATCGTCGTTCTAGTGAGAGCAGCTAGCCACGATTCCCAAAATCCGTTTCGCACTCGTCTGAAAAGTGCCTTAAGATTATCGTAAGATTTGAGACTGTTAAAAACTGTCTAAAAGCGATTCGATACCGACGAAGTATTAGGAGGATAACCTATGGCGCTCGTACCAATGCGGTTGATGCTCGATCATGCCGCTGAGAATGGTTACGGCATTCCTGCTTACAATGTCAACAACATGGAGCAGATTCAGGCAATCATGCAGGCTGCCCACGATACAAATAGCCCTGTAATTTTGCAGGCTTCTCGTGGTGCCCGTAAATATGCGGGGGAAAATTTCTTACGTCACCTGATTTTGGCGGCGGTAGAAACCTATCCTCACATTCCCATCGCCATGCACCAAGATCACGGTAATGAGCCTGCAACCTGCTATTCCGCGATGCGCCAGGGCTTTACCAGTGTCATGATGGATGGCTCCCTGGAAGCAGACGCAAAGACCCCAGCTAGCTACGAGTACAACGTCAACGTTACCCGTGAAGTTGTAAAAGTTGCCCACTCGATTGGCGTTAGCGTTGAAGGAGAATTGGGTTGTCTCGGCTCTCTGGAGACGGGTATGGGCGATAAGGAAGATGGCCACGGTTTTGAGGGCAAGCTGTCTCATGACCAGCTATTGACCGATCCTGACCAAGCTGTTGATTTCGTTGAGCAAACCCAGGTAGATGCACTGGCAGTGGCGATCGGCACCAGTCATGGTGCTTACAAGTTCACTCGTAAACCGACGGGTGAAATTTTGGCAATCAGCCGAATTGAGGAAATTCACCGCCGTTTACCCAATACTCACCTGGTCATGCACGGCTCTTCTTCCGTTCCTGAAGATCTAATTGCAATCATCAACCAGTATGGTGGCACCATTCCTGAAACCTACGGTGTGCCCGTTGAAGAAATTCAAAAGGGTATCAAGAGCGGCGTTCGCAAGGTGAACATCGACACCGATAACCGTTTGGCAATCACGGCTGCGGTGCGGGAAGCTTTGGCACAAAATACTAAAGAGTTTGACCCCCGCCACTTCCTCAAGCCCTCAATCAAGTATATGCAGAAGGTCTGCTCCGATCGCTATCAGTCTTTTGGAACGGCTGGTCAGGCAAGCGGAATCAAGCAAGTTTCTCTGGATGAGTTTGCTGCTAAGTACGCTAAAGGCGAACTGAGCGCTATCACAAAGGCTGCGGTTTCTGTGTAACTTGTTTTTGGCTTGTTAGCCGAAGCGCTTCTAGAGCAGAATACGCTTCGGTTAGCAGCCCTTTCCTGAGCTAAATGACTATAGCTATGCTTAGAGCGAAGCGTGCGGACAAACTCCCCACGCTTCGCTTTTTGTGGCGATCGCCAGCCAAGCTCACAAGAACTACCCTGGCAGGGGTCTGCGGCTACAGCTTCTCCAATCGTAGCTAGAATCCAGGGGCTGCTGGTTTGGAAATGGGAACTCTACCGTAAGCTAGAGACAATGCAAGCAGAAGTATAGGATTCTAATGAAGAGTAGTTTTGACAGGTAGCGCTGCAAGTAAACAGCAGTCACCTGCTAAAGCGCCTCAATATTGACGCTTTCAGAACAAATAGCAACTTAAAAAATCCCAGTAGTGGCAAATTTTGGGTGTCATACCCCATCCCTGCTACTCAGATTTTGAACTCATTTAGCTGTGGAAAATGGAGAGGTGCTTCAGTCTCTAGAGAAGCTGCCGCCGTTCTTGCGACCTACATTGCCTCCCTCACGGGGTTTAGCCTTGTTGACTCTAATTTCTCGACCTAGCCATTCAGCGCCATCCAATTCGGCGATCGCCAGGTCTTCTTTTGATTCGTCTTCCATCTCTACGAAGGCGAAACCTCTTTTCCTGCCTGTTTCGCGGTCTGTGGGGAGGCTGATCCGGCTAACCTTACCGTATTCAGCAAATACCTCACGTAAGTCCTCTTCGGTAGCCTGAAAAGACAGGTTGCCAATGTAAATAGTCACGATCCTCTCCAAACCAAATGATGTAAGGGTGAAATTCAGAGTGAATCGGGGCAGTGCGGTTAATTCGGACTTGCCCTAACTCTGCTACCGAACTTGCTTCGCTGTGATCATAGCTGATCTCTCAGTAAATGACAGCATTATGTCATCAAATCCTACCCATCTTTTTTGGGAAAGTCGATAAGAAATATATCTGTGAGTAAACTTTTGTAGAGGTGCAGCAAACATCCTTTTACGGAAGCCTTGCGCTGTAACTAAGTTCCTTCCATTACTGCCCAACTTGGCTCATGTAGTCTCCCCAGACCTGAGCCGCTTGAGCGCTACTGCCAGATGTGGGTGTATTGTCATCGTTTCCTAGCCAGACTCCTGTAACTAGTTCCTGCCTCGGAACGTAGCCGATAAACCAAAGATCTACGTTATCGTTAGTCGTTCCTGTTTTCCCGGCCTCGCCGCGTCCTACAGAGGCACCGCGCCCCGTACCACTTTGCACCGCGCCCCGCAACAGGTCTGTCATTGTATCTACAACTTGAGGATTGAGAACTGGCAGGTTAGATTCAGCATCCTGGGTGTAGTCGTAGATAACTCGACAGGTACTTAAATCCTCTGGGTTAGCGCAATCGCTGCTGTCAAGGATGCGACCGATCGTGTGTGGGCGATTTCTCAACCCCTGATTCGCGAAAACGGCGAACGCACCCGTCATTTCTAGCAGCGTGGCTTCACTCTGCCCCAAAATTAACCCCGGAACTGGATTTAGCTCAGAGTCGATTCCCATTCGTCGTGCGACAGATACGACATTCTCCAGCCCAACCTCTTGAGCAATGCGGAGAGCAATCACGTTTTCAGAGAGGGCTAAACCCGTGTACATATCCATGCTGCCTGCACTTGAACGGCATCCATCAAAGGTTTGTCCGCTCCAGTCGAGAGGAGTGCAAGAGTAGGATTGTCCCGGTGAGATGCCGCGTTCTAGAGCGGCAGCGTAGGCAAATACTTTGAAGGTTGATCCGGGCTGCCGCAATGCCTGGGTTGCGCGGTTGAACTGGCTTTCCTGGTAATTGGTGCCACCGACCAGGGCAAGCACTTCTCCGGTGCTAGAGTTAAGTGTCACAATCGCCCCTTGCGAAAAGCCGTAGTTTAAGCCAGCGTTTCCTACTGCGCTGCGAAGGCTGGTTTCTGCTTGAGCTTGAATCTGGGGATCAAGGCTGCTTTCAACGATGAAGTTTCCTTCTTGGGCTAATTCTGCGCCTAAAAGTGTTTCTAGTTCGTTGAAAACCTGACCGTAGAAGTAGGGTGCAATCGTGCTTTCGAGTTCTTCAATTGCCTCTGGATTGATTTCAATGCGCGATCGCTGGCCCGTTGGGCTTCATCCTGGCTAACTTTGCCCTGGGCGGCCATGCGGTTGAGGATGCGATCGCGCAATTGTACAGCGGTTTCATAATCCTGAACTGGGTTGAAGCTGTTGGGTGCGGGCAAAATTCCTACCAGGGTTGCCGCTTCAGAGAGCGTCAGATCAGCAGCAGACTTGCCAAAATAAAACTGAGCCGCGTCCTCAAAGCCGTAGTTGCCGTTGCCTAAATAAACTCGGTTTAAGTAGGTCAGCATGAGGAAATCTTTGCTGTAAAACGTTTCTAGCTTTAGCGCGACGATCGCCTCGCGAATTTTGCGACCCGCCGAATCTTCTCGCCCGACATACTCTTGAAAGATGCTGCGAGCAAGCTGCTGGGTGACGGTACTGCCGCCTTCACGAATTTCACCGCTGGAAACGTTTGTCGCTAAAGCTCTCAAGATACCAATCGGGTCAACGCCCAGATGCCAGTAAAAGCGAGAGTCTTCAGAGGCAATGACGGCATCGGGCAGATAAGACGAAAAATTAGATAGCTGCTCTAGCTCCAGGTGTGCCTCATTCCGAATCGGCTGTAGGGGCGTTTGCCCATCACGAGCCAGCACAATCACTGGCCCCTGGACAGATTCAGGCAAAGGGCGCACCGAGAAACGCTGCCACTCTACCCCAATCCACAGGGCGACCAGGGCAGTCAGTCCGGTCAGTCCATAAAGCCCGTACTGAGCCGTTTTGATGTACCAGGGCGGCGGATAGACGTATTGAACCCGCACAGAAGCCGCCAGTTCTGATGGGCCCAAAGTAAAGATGTCGCCGTGTCGCAGCGTCGTTTCTGTAACTCTGCGTTTGCCGCGATAGATGCCGTTGGTGGAGTTTTCGTCTTTAATCTTGAAGGCAGCATCGCGCTGTTTGCTGTCGCGGGTGAGAGAGAGGTGAACCTGGCTGATCACCGGATTTCGCACTACGATGTCGCAGGATTTGGAGCTACGTCCCAGCAGGTAGCGATCGCCCAACAGTGGATAAACCTCTGCCTTATCTGCCTCTGCTTCCTGCACCCACAGCTCTGGCACCTTTGCGTCTGGCTTCAGCGCAAGTTTAGAAAAATCGACCCTCGCCTGAACAGTTTGCACGGCTTGAGTAATGGCACCCAGCAGAGTTTTTGGCTGATTGGGTGGTTTTTGGGGTGACTGAGGAGGAGTCATGCGGCGTTAGGGCAAAAGCTACATAGAAAAAACAGTCAGGTCGGTACGGGTTTCGGACTGCACTATCCAACTATTCTACTTGTTGTATCAGAGTGGGCACATCCAAACTGGTTAACGATGCGTATAACTCTTTAGATTGGCAAGGGTAAGTTGACGCTTTGCCCTGGGGAGAGCAGCTTTGCGGCTGTGCCCCTGTTTCTTGCGCTCGTAGTTTGGCTTTTTGCGAGTTTTGCTGGGCTTGAGTTGATGATTTGCCTACCTGTCTGGATCTAAAGGAGAACTGAATCTATTATGACGAAAGAGAATTTTTCGCTGATTAAGCCTATTTCCCGCCGCAGCTTTTCTCGGCGGGGCGTGTTGGTTGGGGGGGCGATCGCCGGGGTATCAGGCGCGTTGGGATTTTCAGCAATCACTGCCCGCCCTGTCAAAGCTGAGGGGACACCAGACGATATCGAAGTTCTCAACGGGGCGCTTTACTACGAACATCAGGCAATTTGGGCCTATGGTTTTGCAGCAGGTGCGCTTAGCGATACTGAAGTGGGTCAGGCAGTTTTGGCACTGGCACTGAGAAATCAGGCAGACCACATGGCACACCGGGATGCGCTTGCATCGGCAATTAGCAGCCTGGGGGGAATTCCGGTGATGACTGAGGAAAGCTACGACCTGTCTTCTTACCTGGAAGCTGGGGAAGGAGCCTTAGACTCAGATGTAAATATTGCCAAGCTAGCGCTGGCGTTAGAAGTGGATGCGGCGATCGCCTACGCTAGTGAAGTTGCCAAGCTCACGGCTCCTGAACTAGTCATGGCGGGTGCTAGCATTGGCTCCACCGAGTCAGCCCACGCCACTGCGATTCGTGCGGCTTTCGTTTCCCTGGGTGTAGATGTTCCCTATGTTCCTGCTTCATTTGTCAGTGCAGACACCCGCGAAGCCTGGATTCTGAAGGTCTAACTTTACGGCGTTGCTGAATGTAGGTATGACTTGCCTGTTCCGGTGCCTCCTGTAGAGGCGAACGGTCGTTCGCCCCTACGAGAATTCATCCCTTCAATCAGCAACGCCTCAACTTTTCTCTCCAAAGGTCAAGAGACATACGCGATGTGTGTCTCTTTTTTTGATTTTTGCAGGACTTACGCTTTTCGGGAAATTTACTGGAAGAATTGGGAAATCTGGGATGAAGAAAGCGGTCTATCTCCGGGATAGCCACTAGGATTAAAACGTCAGAAAATCTGTTTGAACGAGATTGCTTAGATATGGACTCTTCTCATCCGACTTCCGCCGCTCAAACTCGCCAGACCCGACAGCAGTTTGTCAACCCTGAAGATTACCTGTCCTACGAGTTAGGCAAAGCAGTTCGCCAGTTGCCGCCGCTCTACACGCGGCTGCTAGCCGGAAGTATCACGATTTTGGTGGCAGGGGCGATCGCCTGGGCGCATTTCAGCAAAGTAGATGAGGTAGCGGTTGCTCAGGGAGAACTGATTCCTTCTACTCAGGTGCGTCCGGTGCGATCGCTTGAAGGAGGCGTAATTCGCGAAATCAAAGTCCAGGAGGGCGATGAAGTGAAGCAGGGAGACATTCTGGTTGAGCAAGATCCTACCCTGTCTCAGGCAGAAGTCGATCGCCTGCGATCGAATGCAGAACTCGTTCGTCAGGATATTGCTCGGCTGGAGGCAGAGCGGGCAGGCGAAACAGCAACAGGTAATGCCGTTCAGGATCAGCTATTGGCAGCTAGACTGCGGGACTTTGATACTCGTCGGGGGGCGGCGATCGCCGACGCAAATCGTCAAGCAGCAGCAGTGAATGAAGCCCGATCTCAACTGGCTCGACTGCAAGAAAACTTGATCAACGCTAGAGAAACACTGGACAACGCTCGCGAACGAGAAGCCAGCCTGCGTGATTTAGTAGATGGAGCCGTTCCTCGATTTGACTACCTGGAAGCTAAAGATCGGCTGACTGAGGCTCAGGATCGAGTTGCCTCGCTGGGGCAAGAGATCGCAGGTCAAGAGCAAGCCATTCAACAAGCCCAGCAAGCCTACCAATCTGCCCAGCAGACTGCCGAAAGTCTGACATCCCAGCGGCGCAGCGAGATTTTAACTCAACTCACCCAGCGCCAGGAAGAACTGTCAAACATTGAAGGACAGTTGAACGAAGCTGACATTAGAAAGGATGGACAAACTATTCGTGCGCCTATTTCCGGCAGAATTTACAACGTCGAAACGACTTTAGCAGAACGCACCATTGAACCCGGTGAAGAAATACTGTCTATCTTGCCCGATGGTGAAGACCTGATGCTAGAAGTGAAGGTTTTGAATCGAGACATCGGCTTTATTGAGGCAGGAATGCGGGCAAAAATTAAAGTTGCAACCTTCCCCTTTCAAGAATTTGGCACGATTGAAGGCGAAGTGATGCGGGTTAGCCCTAATGCCACCCTGGATGAAGACCTGGGATTAGTTTTTGCCACACAGGTAAAGCTGAGCCGCACGTCTGTCGCCGTTCAGGGTAAGCCTGTCGAGTTGGTTCCTGGTATGGCCGCTACCGCTGAAATTGTGACTCGACAAAAATCGATCCTGACGTTTTTGATTGAGCCTGTTACCCGGCGCTTTGACGAAGCGTTTTCAACCCGTTGAGGATATAGCTGTAGTCAGCTAGGTCAGGGCAAGGACATTTTGGTGCAGCGGCTCCGCCGCTGCACCAAAATGTCCTAATCAATATGGCTACGGCTATAGTCGCTAGGCTGGTCTATGACCTGTCAAAGAATGCCAGGGTTAACCGTGATTCCAGGCAGGCTATTAAGTTGCGCGTCACTCAAGGGGTTGCCGCCAAAGTTGCTGTACATTCGAGCCAGGGCACCCGTCAAAGCGGCGTTGTAGTCAAGGGCAACTTCGTTAGTGATGTAGTCGGTGCGGCTATCTATATAGCTAGCATCATCGAGTTTGGATGGCCCACCCACCAGTGCGCCATAAAGGACATGGCGATTGTTGTCTGGATTGTCCTTAGTGCTGGTGCCGGAAGCTCCTCGGTGATGAGGGTTTTGCGGATATTTCTCCCCAAAACCCACCAGGTAGCTGATGTTGTTAGGGTTGACTCCCAGGATGTAGTCAATTTGAGATTCGGCAAAGTTAGAGTAGCGATCGCCCACATCCTCAACCCTATCGCTGTAGATCCCGGCTAAAAAAGCTGTATTTGCACTGTAGCGGAGAGATCCCCATAGAGGTTCAGATTCCCGTGTGGGTGGCATGGCTAGTCCACCCTGAGTGTGTCGGACGCTGCCACCTTCGTCAGCCCAGTCGTCAAGCCAAGCCTTGATCTCGTTTTTGTATGTTGTATTGTCTGTTTCTTGGGCTAAAAGAACAGCAGCACCATAAGATTTGGTGTTCCAATCGTGAGTCCAATCTGGGCCGATGCCCTGGTATGTTTTTTCCGCCTTGCTTAAATAAGTTTCGTTGCCCGTTGCTTTGTATAGCCAGACCGCGCTCCAGGTTAACTCGTCAATAAAGCCATTGGATTCGTAGAACTCTCTGGCATCAAGAATAGAGTCAGAGTACTTGGCACGATAGGTATCAGCAAATTCAAAAAGCTGAACTGCATTTTTGAGCAGGCGATCAGCGTAGGCGGGGTCAGTAGAGCGGAAGACGATTGAAGCAGCAGCGAGGGCAGCGGCAGCTTCACCTGCCAGATCAGAACCGGGGTTTTGGCGATCGATTTTGTAGGCAGGGCGAGGCATGGACATTGCCTCTGGTTTTCCCCAGTAGCTGTGGTCAAGTTCACCATTACCCACTTGTCCCCAGAATTGCTGAGTGCCCTCTTCATTGGCGATGTGTGCCTTGAGAATGTAGTCTGTTCCCCAGCGGATTGCGTCTAGCGCCTCATCCAGTTGTCCGCTCTTCTGATAGGCATTGCGATATTCGATTACACCCCAACTGAGCAGTGTCATGGAACTGGCCATAGGCAACCCAAACTTGACGTGATCGCCTGCGTCGTGATAGCCACCCGTCAGGTCAACTCCAACGTCAGCACCGTCGGTGAGTCCAGAGTCGCCGCGCCACTCAATCCGATTGCTGGGCAGATCACCAGAACGCTGGGCTTCGTAGAACAGGAAAGACTTTTGCAGGGCTTTGCCGTAGTGAAGTGCGGGAGCGGGCAGATTGATCTGGAAGCTGCCGATCGTTCTGGCAACGGCGGCGTTACCGCTGCTGTTTTTAACCTGGTTAGCCTGTAGCGCTAGGGTGTAGGTGCCGTTATCGGAGTGATTCCAGCTACCGCTAGCAGTCTTAATTCGGTAGGTTGCGGTGCGAGAGGTGCCTCCAGCGGGGCTGACGCTGACGAGTGTGGCAAACTGCCTAAATCCGTTTGCACTTGTAACTAGAATGTCTCTCGAATCAAGGGTGGAGATGTTGAGTCCGCTCTGGTCAGTGTAGGTGATTTGAAAATCGGCGGTGTTGCTGTTTGGGGCGATCGCCGGAGGCTGAAAAGCCTTAACCGTTGGAACTTGTATTGCCACCCGCAAGTAGCCCAGACTTCCCCTCCTGACTAAATTTTTGCTGGAGTCGTTGACCGTTCCAGTTAATGCAATCCTGTAAACACCATTGTCTGTATGATCCCAGATGCCACCCAGAGCGTTAATGCGATAGGTGGCGATCGCCACCTGATCTGCATGGCGATAGCTAACGGAAGACAACGTAGCAAACTGGTTAAACCCCTTTGGGCCCGTTACCAAAATGTCTCTTCCACTAAGACTAGACCGATCTAGCCTGTGGTTATCCCGATAAATCAACGTAAACAGTTGAGACTTGCCGCCAGCCCGAATCAGAGTAGGGATAGAAGCAAGCGTTCCTATCGGCAATGAACGATCTGTTTGATTGGTCTTCGTAATAGCAGAGCGAACTGCGTTAGACCGATTTTGTTTGCTAGGTGACATGGGGTGAGTGAGTGAGAGTGACCAGCGAAAACCCAGCTTACCTTCGCAAGCTGTAATATTTAGCACAAAGACTTAGAACATAGCTCAAACTTTTTGACCAATACACCCCTATATCCAAAGTGCCCAGCAGTTCTTTGGAATATGAGAAACTCCCAGTAAGGCGTTGCTTCTACAAGTCGGAAGATTATTTGGCTAAGCAAAACTTCCAGAACTGATGCAAGTAGAGCGTAAAGCCAGGCATCGTCGCGTTAACAAGGGGCTTAAGCCCCTTGTTCTATAGAGGAATGCGTAAGTCCTGGCTGCTCAACTGAGGCACCAAGATTAGTGTATTTTAAGCCACACTTAGCTGGACAAACACACGTAATATCCGTACTGGTTACACCTTAGTCAGTACGGATAGATAGTTCCTGAATGCAAGATAAAATTTATTGGTTCTTTAAGCAATCACTGCAAAAGCACCAGGCTTATGAAGCTTTAATAAAGCGTTAATGTTTAACGCGTCCAGAAGCAGTCAAGAATTAGATCATCGATTGAATAATTCACTGCAAAGTTTTCAATTGGACTGGTACTTCAGTTTTCTTGAGGCTTACTGAGCAATAAATCCAGTCAACAGTAGGGGCAGCAGCAACAGCGCAACAATAATTGCAGTGAGCGTAGCAGCGTCAACTTTAATCAGGTTTTTGTCTTCGTTGGGGTCTGAATTACTCATGTCACATCTCAAAAACAAATTCCTAACGGGGGGGTTGGGGTGAGGTGCCTCCAGGTTCTGGTAGGCGGGGGCGAGGTTCGTAGGGCATTGGAATGTATTGTACGCTGGGACGACCCCCACCTGGTTGAGGATAGAGATCCATTAGCTGATAGATCAGGGTTGGCATCTCAGTGTTAATCGGCAAACCCATTTCCTTCGCTTCTTCGACCGTAATGGGATAGTCGTGGGTGACGCGCCCTGTTGTGATTGCTTCAATGATCGAATCTATTTTTTCAGGCGAAATTTTCCTCTTGGGAACGTCATCTTCCAGCAAAGTTCGGACAAAACGCTGGACTTGGGCGATCGCCTTCTGAGCAATATCTGCCATGATCAGCGTCTGGTCATCCACTTCCCCTATCGGTTTGTCTTGTTTGACTCGCAGAATGCTGGCGGCTGGAAAGTTGCCCAACTGCGGATCGACGGGCCCCAGCACTGCATTCTCATCCATCACAATCTCGTCAGATGCTAGAGCCAGCATTGTGCCGCCACTCATCGCATAGTGAGGCACAAACACCGTCACCTTAGAAGGATGGCGAATCAGCGCTCTAGCAATTTGCTCAGTCGCCAACACCAGTCCACCCGGCGTATGCAAGATTAGATCAATTGGAGTTCCTGGCGGAGTCAGGCGAATCGCCCGCAAAATTTGCTCTGAGTCTTCAATGCTGATAAAGCGTGAAAGGGGAATTCCTAATAGGCTAATCGACTCTTGACGGTGAATCAGCAAGATCACGCGGCCGCCCCGTCGCCGTTCAAATTCTTTGAGTGCCTGGACGCGACGTAGCTCAATCGTTTGTCGCTGCCATGCAGGCTGAATTGAGGCAATCAGCAGCAAAATCCAGAAAATGTCAGAAAAATTAAAATTCATGGAGGCAGAAGTAGAGTTGAAGGTTGATTGCGATAGCTGTTACAAGTGATATTGCGATAGCTGTTACAAGTAATTAGGACTTACACAGATAGTTAGCTAGAGATTTTGGCTCAAAAACTGAAACTCCCTGAATTAGGAAATTAGGTTATTTCAGGTACTTCCTGAGAGGTTGTTTGAAAAGTAGCTAACGTCCCCTGCAAGGGCGTAGCATTCGGCAGGTAGACTTTAGAACAACCCAAAATCTTTGCCCGAATGCCACGCCCCTACAGACTTTTGGGTTACAGATTAGACTTCTCAAACATCCTCTGAGCAGTTTCAACTGATTTTAGCTCTGAGCTAGAAAATTTCTCCTCTAGCAAACGGTGTACTAGTTTAGCGATCTAGTACTGCGTCACCACTAAAAATTAGGGCTGGTAGTCAGTGCTTTAGCGCTGAAGCGCTAACTACGAGCCAAAGCATTCCCCTGAAATTAAGCGGTGACTCTGCACTAGTTACTATTTAAAGACTTCACCGTTGTCTCAGTTTTAAGCCGTAAATGGGTTCCATCACGCCAGAAATAGGTTCTATCACGTCAGAAATAGGTTTTGTCGCACCAGAAATAGGTTTTGTCGCGCCAGAAATAGGTTTTGTCGCGCCAGAAATAGGTTTTGTCCTGCCGAAAAGGGATTCTGTTGTGTCGTAAATAGGTTTCGTCATACCGTAGATCGGTTTTGTCTTGCTAGAAGTAGGTTTTGCCGTGTGGGTAAGTCAAGTCAGGACTTAAAGCGCTTAGGCTTTGCAGTTTCTCGAAGCAGTCGCAGACCTTAACCCGTTGACGGGTCACAAATGACTCGTGACTAATCTATGTGCTGACTTTGAGCATCAGCGTTTATGATGCAAAGAAGTTCCGTTAAACCGATCTGTCTCATGATTTTTGCTGTGTGGTCAAGAATTTCCCGGCAAATGCTGGTGGTATTGGCGGTGTTGGCGATCGCCCTCAGCTCATGCAGCCTCGATCGCTTCAAAGCCGAAGCTACTCAGGTGCCTCAAATGGTTGCCGCTGTCGGCACCGATCCCGCAACCTTTAACTATGCGCTCAATCAGTCATCTCCTAATGTGTTTGGCTACATCTACGAGGGCTTGATTACTATTGATGGCATGACCGGAGAAATTATTCCGGCCCAGGCAGAATCATGGGAAGTCTCAGACGACAACCTGCGAATTACATTTACCTTGCGCGAAGGGTTGAAGTGGTCAGACGGGGAACCGTTGACAGCAGATGATGTAATTTTTAGCTTCAATGACGTTTACCTGAACGAAGAAATTCCGGCTCCCTCGCGAGATGTGCTGCGAATTGGTGAAAGTGGGGCACTGCCAACGGTGAGGAAAGTGGGCGATCGCCAAATCGAATTTGTCTCTCCTGAACCCTTTGCCCCCCTGCTGCTTTATGGCGGTGGCGCACCCATTTTGCCCGCCCACAAACTCCGTGAAGCCGTTGCCACAAAAAATTCAGCCGGGGAACCACTATTTCTCTCCACCTGGAGTACAGGCACCGACCCCAGAGAAATCGTTGGCAACGGCCCCTACGTCATGGTGAGCTACTCTCCCGCTGAGCGAGTCGTGATGCGTCGTAACCCCCACTACTGGCAGCAAGATCAGCAAGGCAATCCCAAACCCTACATTGAACGATTCGTCTGGCAAATCATCGAAAACACCGACACTGCCCTACTTGACTTTCGCTCTGGTGGCTCCGACCTAATTGAAATCTCTTCCGCCACCTTTCAACTGCTCAAAAAAGAGGAGCAGCGCGGCAATTTCAGCATTTATGAAGGCGGCCCGGATACTGGCACTCTGTTTATGTGCTTTAACCTCAACAAAGCCAGCCGTAATGGTCAGCCATTGGTCGATCCGATTAAGTCACGCTGGTTCAATACGCTGGAGTTTCGCCAAGCGGTAGCCCATGCGATTAATCGTCCTGCGATGATCAACAACATTTTTTTGGGGTTGGGTGAACCGCAACACTCTCCCATTCCAGTACAAAGTCCTTATTATCTGTCGCCCGAAGAGGGCTTAAAGACTTACGATTACAATTTTGATCAAGCTAAAGAACTGCTGACCAGCGCTGGATTTCAGTACAGCCCAAACGGTGAACTGCTAGATGCCGATGGCAACCGCGTCCGCTTTACCCTGTTAACTAACTCTGGTGGCAGACGCATTGCCACTATTGGCGCACAAATTAAGCAGGACTTAGAAAAAATCGGCATTCAGGCTGACTTTCAGCCAATTGACTTCAACACATTAATTAACCGCCTCGGCAATACTTTTGAGTGGGATGCCTATCTGGGCGGCTTCACAGGCGGACTTGAGCCGCACGGGGCCGCTACAATTTGGGCACTGGACGGTGGGCTGCACACCTTCAACCAGGCTCCAACTGCTGGACAGCCTTCTATTGATGGGCAGGAGTTTGCCGACTGGGAACGACAAATTGCTGAGCTTTATGTGAGAGGAGCGCAGATTTTAGATGAAGCAGGGCGACGAGAAGTTTATGCTCAGGCACAACAGCTAATTCAGGAAAACTTGCCGTTCATCTATCTGGTTAGCTCCTTAGACCTGGCTGCCATTCGCAATAGCGTTCAAGGCATAGAATATTCTTCTTTAAGCGGGCCGTTGTGGAATTTGCCCGATCTGCGGGTCGCAGAGGATTAGCTTAGTCCCCGTTAAAGCTGGGCTAGGATTGGGTTAGCCGTGTTAATTGATCGAGAGTGTGTTGATGTCTGAATGTCCCCGCTGTCATCAGCCGATTGATGTGCAGGCGATCGCCTGTCCCCACTGCCGTCTGCCGCTTAAAGCCTTTGGACATCCTGGCATTCCCCTACATCGTGCTGCCGGGGAGGACTATCTCTGTGCAACTTGCCTTTACCACGTTGATGACACCTGTAACTTTCCCCAACGCCCTTACGCCAAAGAATGTACCCTTTACGTCAATTCGTCTCAGCAAAATTCAACCACACTATACAAACCCAGACGGACATATTTAGCAAAAAACTGGCTCAGCCGTAATGCCGTTTGGCTTATTCTAGGAGCGCTCTTGCTAGTCAGTATTCTGGTCGCTTTGATGCCTTGATTGGGCTGTTTCGATGCGGTAATGGCGTTAAGCAACCTTTCTTGTGAAAACTTCTATGAGCGCGTCAAGGTTATCTGCAACTAAAGCTTGAATTTCGCGATCGCAATTAGGCAGGCTGGCAAATAGACGCTTGATTTCTTCAACTTCTGTCGAAGGTAAGGCATTGAGTTGAGCCTGAAGTTTTAAAGGAATTTGCATGAGAAGAATCTAGATTGTGTAGCTGCCGTAATCAAAGCATTACCAATCTTTACTTCACTTGCAATCTGCCGAATTCCGTAAATGACCGATAGAATTTTAGTCAAACTTCAGGCTTAGAGGAAGGCGATCGCATCACCAATCGCTTTTTGTGAAAATGCCAGCGTGATAGTCCGTTTTTCGTCCTTTTCTCAGTGGGAAGCTCTAAACCAACTGTTCAGGTTATGATCACTTCGGATCTGTCAGTAAGGACAAGGTTTTGAAGTATTGGCGGGAAACACTGGCAGTCGCGCAGCGGATTTTGACTGAGTTGGGCAGGCGAAGGCGATCGCTAATTTTCTGGGCAATCTTTCCAGTCTCCGTGCTGCTGTTAAATGGCTACATTTTGGCAGAACAGGCACAGCTTTCGATTGGAGATGCGTTTGAGCGGGCGGCTCCAGCAACGTTAGTAGGAGCGGCACTGTTTTTTAGCTGTTTGGGCGGAAGTGTCTCGACGGTTGTTTCTGAACGAGAGCAGCACACGCTGAAGCGACTATTTATCTCGCCGCTCAGCGGCACGTCTTACTTTTTGGGAATCTTTTTGGCCCATAGCTGCATTGGAATTGGGCAGAGTTTGCTGGTGTATGCGATCGCGCTCTCTTAGGTGCAGAATTTAATGGATCGCTGGGGTTGGCGATCGCCATCATCCTGCTCAGCATTGCCGCCTATGTCGGAGTCGGGTTTATTCTCGGTACTCAACTTGCTCGTCGCACTGAGGATGTTAATGCTTTGGTTGCGACCTTTGGCGTACCGCTACTGATTTTGGGCGGGGCCTTCCTGCCGTCAGAGCTATTCCCAGAAACATTGCTGGAAATTGCTGAATTCAATCCGATCTATCACATGAATTCAGCGTTGACAGGCGTTTCAGCGATTGGGGATGGAATATCCGAAATTTCCTTTCACTTTTGGTTTTTGGTGATTTTTGCAGTGCTGATGGTGGCTGGCGGTTGGTTAGCCTATCGGCAAATGGTTTGGCAGGAAAGGAGACTTTAGCATCTGTGCTGCAAATTCAACATCTTAGTAAGCGCTATGGCGATCGCCCCGTTCTGCAAGACCTGAACCTGTCCATTGATGCAGGCGAAATTTACGGTTTGCTTGGGCCAAACGGTGCAGGCAAAACCACCACGATTAACATTATTTGTAATTTGTTGCAGGCAGACAGCGGCGCGGTCAAAGTTGGCGGAGGCACAGTTTCAGAAGCAACAAAGAAGCTAATTGGCGTTGCGCCTCAGGAAAATTTGCTTTACCGCAGCCTCACCTGTGCTGAGAATCTCAACTTTTTTGCTCAGATTTATGGACTCCCTCGCGTTCAACGACGGCAGCAGGTGCAAGATTGCCTCAAAGCGGTGAATTTGAGCGATCGCGCTAACAGTCCTGTGGAAACCCTCAGCGGTGGAATGCAGCGAAGATTGAGCATGGCGATCGCCCTCGTCCACTGTCCTAAACTGGTGATTCTAGACGAACCTACAACGGGATTAGACATCGAAGCCCGCTATGAAATTTGGCAACTCATTCGTCAGCTTAAAGGACAGGGAATTACCGTCTTACTGACTACTCACCTGTTAGACGAAGCAGAACGACTGTGCCAGCGCATCGGCATTCTCAAGGGCGGTCAATTGATGGCAGAAGGCACTCTGGAAGAATTGCAGAAATCTATTCCTGCTAAGGAAATTGTGGTGGTGAAAACAGAGCAGGAAGAAGAAGCGATCGCCCGTGCCCGTGAACAGGGATTCACCCCCCGACGCTATGGCAGTGACCTCGCCTTTTGGCTACCAGAAACGTTGGAGTTGAAGGAAATTCTCGATCGCTTTGCAGGCATTCCGCTAGAATCCGTTTCGCGCCATCCGGTAAAGCTAGAACACATTTATCTCGAAATTACCCAGCCCGAACGCAACCAGGAATTTTTCATCCCCGAAGAGATTCCCGATCCCTGGATTGTCTAGTTGCTGCAAGCTTTTTTTCTCGTGACAAGGCTCTGCTTTTTTTCTCGTGACAAGGCTCTGCCTTGTCATGCAGGAATTGGAGGCTCTGCCTCCATTCATCGCCGGAGGAGGCAAAGCCTCGGAAGCAGCATTTCCAGGCGGAGCCTGGAAAAGAGGTAATTACTCTACACCCAATCCCCTCCCACATCTTCAATCCAAGCACTTAGGATAAAGAAGGTTAATCAGATTGGAGAACGATTGGGGCAATGGATTGGCAAGAAGTTTCAGGCAATTGGATTCTGGTGCCCCCTCGACCGACGGCGATTGTGCATTTTCTCGGTGGCGCATTTGTAGCAGCGGCTCCTCAAGTCACCTATCGCTGGCTACTGGAAAACCTGGCGCGTCAGGGCTATGCGATTGTGGCAACGCCGTTTGTGAATACGATGGATCACACGGCGATCGCCCGTCAAGTTCTGCAAAACTTCATCGTCGCCCAAGACTACCTGCAAACCAACGTTTTTAAGAAGCGGTATTTCCCCGTCTACGGCATTGGTCACAGCATGGGCTGCAAACTGCACCTACTGATTGGCAGTCTCTACCCACAGGAACGAGCCGGAAACATTTTAATCTCGTTTAACAACTTTCCCGCAAGGCGATCGATTCCACTAGTGGAGCAATTCATCCAATTTTCGCCAGCCTTTGCCGTTGAATTTGTTCCTTCCCCTGAAGAAACCAACGAACTGATTGAGCGACAGTATCAGGTGCGGCGAAACTTGCTGCTCAAGTTCACCAATGACGATATTGATCAAACCAAAGACTTAACAGAAGCTTTGCTCAATCGCTTTCCTGACATGACCGCGCTCAAAATTCTCAAAGGCAGTCACTTGACCCCCTTAGGGCAAGAGGTTGGATGGCAAACTGGCGCTGTATTTACACCGCTGGATGCGATCGGACAGCTTTTTAAGCAGGAAGTGTATCGGGATTTGAACCAGCTCAAAGACGCAATTTTGCTCTGGCTGAATCCTTTGTCAGTTAGAAGCTGAGGTGGAGAGCTTTAACCAACGGCGTAGCGAGTAAACTGACGCTTAAACGCAGAGTGAAACCCTAAAACAATATCTGAATCGGGAATACCCATTTCAACTAACCTCTCGGCGACAGCCTCTTCAGTGCCGTTGTATTGAATCCAAATTTTGCCGTTCTGGATGTCAAAATGCATCACAGGTCCAAATATTCGCCTATCTCCCTGCCAGCCCACATAGTTTAGTTGATAGTGGTCATGATCTTCGTCAAAGATAAGCTGCGGTTCCACCGTATCGGTAGGGGTTGAAATCTGTGCGTGTTCTGTCAGAATTTGCTTGATCACTTGTCGGTAGTGAGCTAGCTTATCCATTGTTCAATCTCCTCTAGCTTCGGGTCATAAATGACAAGCTTGACTTGATTACGGCTCAGTGATCTTTGGATAAAAGGCATCTGAAAAAAGTCTTTGTAAGTCTCAACCGGAATAGCTAGATAGATTATTCTATCTGGCTCATGCTCTTCGAGAGCTTGACAATAATTAAGATACTGACCCAGTGCCATGTGAAATGCGCTTATATCTGAGTCTCCAATAAAACTCTTAATTTCAACAGCAATTTTTTCTGAGTTTCGCTCTGCTGCGATCGCACTGTCTGCTGCCAAATCAATTTGTAGCTTAGTTGCCTCACTGATGCGAATGATGAACGGATCATGGGTGATATTCCATCCATCCTTTCCTAAGGCAGCTTTAACCTGCTGATGAAAAATATCTCTAGCCATTGGTAGGAGTGATTCTCACGAATCATTATATTGTTGGATTACCACTTCTGCACGTTGACCCATGACTCAAGCGGCTCAGCAGAGAAAGATGACTTCGAGCAAGGCGCTGCCCAGTGTTTGGTAGAAATGCACGCTTGCCAGTGGGTGAACCGTCAAATGGAGCGGGATATGGATATCTACGGAATTGTCACCAATGGTGAGGGGTGGAAGTTTTACCAGCTAGCATCCCAGGGCGAAGTGTCTGAATCGTTGCTGTATGGCATTGGTGAAATGTCGATTTTGCTCGGACTGCTGCGGATGTTTTTTGGACTGTGCGATCGCAACTTACATTCCAGTGTTTGAGCGGTCTTGCCCTCGTTGCCAAGCTGCCCTCGTTGCCAAGCTCCAGCTTGGCAATGCTATAAGGAAGCTCCTGCTTCCCCCTGCAAATGACGAGTCTCACCTGCCGCATTTGGAAAGTTCCTTCGTGCTACTTGGAAGCAGGAGCTTCCGATATACTGCTACCAAGCTAGAGCTTGATAACGAGACTAACCCAAAGGACTGGGGGGGCTTAGCATTCGGGCAAAGATTTTGGGTTTATTTCAGAGCCTACCTGCCAAATGCTAAGCCCTTACAGGGGACATTTGCTACTTCTCAAACATCCTCTAAGGGTTTACCCATCCAGGAGATGCTGTAAGCTCAACTGGCTTTAGAATCGTCAGGCTCTACTTTGGCTTTACGCACAGGGCGTTTGCGATCGCTCTTACGGGTGCCGCCTGCCATCTCATACTCAACGCTGTTTTTGCCATACTTAACGGCAACGCCCAGCAGCATATGTTCAGATAAATTTCGCAGCGATCGCTCTAATTCCTCTACTTTGCTATGGGCTGCATCGACCGCAGAAAGTGCCATATTGTAAGCTTCTAGCTTGTCTTGCATATCCTGGATTAACTCATCAAATGTTTCGAGCGTTAACCCATTGCCCAAATCTAAAGAAGGACTAATTGATTTCAGTGCGGCGGCCCGACGCTCGGCTTTGTTTAGAACAGTGGAACTGCGCTTTAAGCGTGGCATGGTTTACACCCCAATGCTTGAATTTACATTGCTAAGGTAAGAGGGGCGATCGCCTTTTGACACTGGTGTTTACCCGAAAGTTTCTGCCAATTTTATCGCTGGGTTAGAAAAATAACCGCAAAATCGCGGTCGTCACTTCGATAAGTTAAGGACGTAGCTACTGAAATTCAACAAATGGGTAGGCGAATTCAATCAACGGGTTTACGAATTCAATCATTGGGTTGGCAAATTCAATCAACGAGTTTATGAATTCAACAAATGGGTAGGCAAATTCAATCAACGGGTTTATGAATTCAACCAACGGGTAGGCAAATTCAATCAACGAGTTTGCAAATTCAACGAATGGGTATAGGAAGATGTTGGGAGAGTGGCTGTTGTCCCTGTAAGGGCGTAGCATTCGGCAGGTAGACGCTGGAATAACCCAGAAATCTTTGCCCGAATGCTACGCCCCTACGGGGTCTTGGGTTATTGATTAGATTTTTCGGGTATCTTCTAAAAATTCAGCAGATGGGTAGGCAACGGGTTGCTTTTGTGACTACTAGTTCGAGAAAACCATCAGCCTCATCCTGGTTATGACTGGATGATCAAGGGCGATCGCTTATCCTAGACTTAACTCCAACACTTTCTTTGGTCACATGGTTGATTCTACAACGATTGCTCTCGCTGCTATCAACAAGTTAACGACGCTTGTAATTGAAACGGGTTGGCAAAGTGGAGGTGGATTTTTTGGTTTGATTGGCGAAAGTGTAAGTACAGGAATTAAACAAACAATTTTTACTGCATCACAGAAATATATTGAGAACTACAGAAAGCGGCATTGCTTATTGAAAGTATTAGGAATGCGAAATCCTGTAGATCTAGGGACTGTCTACACTACCATTCGTTTCCTAGATGATGCAGAGATTAGTCAGTTTGTCTCTATCGAGTCACAAGAGGCTGCTTTTCGGAGAAAGCAGCAGCATTCCCAAACTAAATCAGAGAGTGAACGCCAGGGAATGAAAGTTGCTAGTAATGAACAGTTTCTTATGGTGTTGGGGGGACCGGGGGCGGGTAAGTCTACTTTTTTGCGTCGAGTAGGTTTAGAGGCGTTGAAGGACAGGGATAGCAAGTTTCAACATCCCTGTATTCCTGTCTTGATTGAGTTAAAGCGTCTTACCTCTGGCGAAATTGATTTAGTCAAGATTATTGCTGAAGAATTTCAAACCTGTGGTTTTCCAGATGCAAGGAAATTTACCTGCAAGGCTTTGGATCAGGGACGCTTGCTGGTTTTACTGGATGGGCTAGATGAAGTACCCGTGAACAATTTGAACCAAGCAGTTGTTAAAATCCAGGATTTCGTCGATCGCTACGACCAAAACCGCTACATTGTCTCTTGTCGTACTGCTGCATACCACGGTGGATTTTGCCGCTTTACAGATGTGGCAATGGCAGACTTTAACGATGTACAAATTCAACGGTTTATTCAGAACTGGTTTCAAACTGAAGAAGACCGCAGGGCAAAAACGTCTGAGAAATGCTGGAATGCTTTGCAGAAGCAAGACAGTCAGGGGAGCAAAGAGCTAGCCCACACACCGCTGTTGCTGACTTTTCTTTGTCTAGTCTATGACCGCTCTCAAAGTTTCCCTAACAATCGTAGTGCGCTGTATCGAAAAGCATTGCGAATTTTATTAGAAGAATGGGCCGCGGAGAAACGCCTAGAGAATCAACAGAAAATTTATGAAGGATTGAGCATTGAGCTGGAGGACATCTTGCTCTCTGAAATTGCCTATCAAGGTTTTGAATCCGATCGCCTATTTTTCTCACAGCGAGACGTTGTTGAAAAAATCAAAACCTTTCTAGCCAGCAATTTGAATGCTCCGAAGCATCTGGACGGTGAAGCAGTTTTGGATGCGATCGCAGTACAGCAGGGAATTTTGGTGAAACGGGCAGAAGATACCTATTCTTTCTCCCACCTGACGTTACAAGAATATCTTACTGCTCAGTACATTGATGACCATCAACAGATTGAGCTATTGGTTCAGCAGTATCTCACTGATGAACGCTGGCGGGAAGTCTTTCTATTAGTAGCCGGACTAATGCGAGGTAGAACAGACAATCTGCTTCTATCAATGAACCAGCGGGCGCAGGCTTATCTCAACACGCACAAGTTACAAGCTTTACTGCAATGGGCGGAGGAAGTAACGGAAGGCTCTGAAGGGAACTTTAATTCAGCAGCTAAACGAGCAGTAGCAATTTATCTCGCCCATGCTCTTGACCGCACCCTTGACCGCGCCCATGCTCCTACCCTCGGACTTGCTCACGCCCTTGATCTTGCTCTCACCCGTGCCCTTGCTCTTGTCCGCAATCGCGCCCTTGTCCTCGCCCGTGCCCATACGCTTGTTCTCGCCCTCGCCCTCGCCTACGAACTTAGAAAAATAAAAATCTTCAAATCCGTTAACTTCACTGACTTAATTAGCAAACTCGAAGTACTTAGAGTTCAAGTGCTAGACGATAATCTGCCTTATGAAGTGCGACGAGCCTTTGATGATCAAACCTTGCAACTCTGGCTTGAGGCACTATATCTTGATCCAGAAGTAGCAAAGCTCACTGAAGATGAAGTGTACGCTCTGAATGCCTACTTTTATACCAATGAGCTAATCGTCCGATGTAAAGAAGCCGCAGTGCGGGTATCACCAGAGGTGTGGGCAGGCATTGAGGGGAGAATGGTGACAGGAAGGATGAGGGATGAAGGGGCGATCGCTCCTCCTGATAAGTTGTAGAGATTGGGGGGCGATCGCTATCTCCTTATTGACTAGAAAAACATTTTCAGCGATCGCTTGAGTCATAGGCTTTGTCATCAACATGGGGTTGAATGGCGTGAAGTAAATGAGATTACCAAATGGCGATCGAGCTGGATTGTGAAAGCAGGTGAAGACTTTCCTAGATTGACAAACGTTTATCCTGTAAATAGGTGAGGGAAAGTAATGATGATCAAAGAATATGATGTAGTTGCTTTAACAGACGAAATTCAAGCCATTCACAAAGAAACAAAGCAGCCAATCCTACTTAAGCGTGGGCAGGTGGGTACTGTCCTCACAAGTTTTAATGATCAGGCTTATCTAATTGATTTTTCCGATGCTGAAGGCAAAACGTATGCGATGGAAACAGTTCCTTCAGATAAGTTGATGGTGCTGGTATACGAACCCTCTCTTGTGATTATTTGATAGCGAGATTGATGCGATGGGAGGGGCGATCGCCCTACCAAATGAGTTGTAGAGAGTATCGGGCGATCTTTACATCCTTGCTCACTAGGAAAACATTCTCAACGTTTGCTTGAGCAATAAGCAGGCGATCAAATGGGTCATTGTGATAACTGGGCAAATTGTCTAAGTCCAAAATTCATCAGGTAGAGGTTCATCAAAATCATCGCTTATTTGAATTGCGCCAGCATCGAGTCCAACTTGACGAGAAGTTTTAGCGCTAATGGGCACTAACCGAGCGAGTGGAGTGCTATCTTCCGTAAGAATAATTTCTGTTCCTTCAAGTACTAGAGAGATTAACTCTCTTAGATCGGCTTGTGCATCACCTAGATCGATCATTCTTGTAAGCATTACCGCTTCCTCAAACTTGCTTAAATTCAAGCCTAATTTAAGTAGACGTTACTGCTAAGATCTGCGACTTCTTGAAGAAGTCGCAGATCTTAATCTCTAGGTATGGCGTTACTCCACTACATCTCCGATTGCCACATAGCGCAGCAAGATTCTCAGCACTTCACCGGGGTTGAGTGTGATGGTGGTTTCGGCGTTGGGGAGGGCGATCGCCGGACTCCATAGCCCCGCTTCGGCGTAATGTAAGTTGTGGAGCTGGTGGATGGTGTGCTGCACTAGGGTGGGTGAGCCGATTAGCAAATGTCGAATGGGTTCGCGGTAGGGCTGACCGTTGGCGGCGGGGTGCTGTCGGGGCGCAACGGATAGGGGAATGGGCTGTAGCGCTCCAGTGAAGGCTATAGGACTGGTGATTAAGTTGGAATGCATGGGTTTTCCTTGAGAGAAACGATAGGGAGGAAAACCCAAAAATTCGGCCGCCCCGATGCGTTTCCATTGCAAGCTGGGGCGGCTGAAAATAGGGATAAAATACCTTCAGCCCCCAGACTGCTGCGAACAGTCGAAAGGGTCAGCTATCGGAAGTTGTGTCACCAACTTTCGGTAGCGCGACTAAATTTTTGGGTCTGCAACTCGGAAGAACTCACTCTGTCAAAGTCGCATTGAAAGATTAAATCTTATTCCAGGTAATTAGTCAATCTTGATTAGACAAAAAATGGAAACAACTAAACTAACCAGCGAAGGTCAAGTGATTATCCCTAAAGCCTTACGAGAGGCTCATCGGTGGGAAGCAGGACAGGAATTGTTGGCAATTGATACAGGAGACGGAATTCTCTTGAAGCCCAAAAAAGCTTTTTCAGAAACCACTTTAGAGGATGTAGCAGGTTGCCTAAAATATTCAGGCAGTCCTCAAAGCTTGGAGGATATGGAAAATGCAGTCTCAGTTGGTGTTAAGGAGCAATGGAATGATCGCAGTTGACACTAATATTATTGTGCGACTGTTAACTCAAGATGACGAAGCACAGTTTCAGAAGAGTGTACAAATCTTCAAGTTGGAAGAGTTTTTTATACCAGATACGGTCATTCTCGAAACAGAATGGGTTTTACGATTTGCATATAAATTTCAGCCGTTTGAAATCTGTAAAGCGCTTAGAAACCTCTTTGGACTACCAAATGTTCATCTGGCAAATATAGGCTTGACTGCTCAAGTTCTTGTGTGGCATGAGAGCGGTTTAGATTTTGCAGATGCCTTTCATCTAGCATACAGCCAGCACTGTTATGCAATGTATACCTTTGACAACAAATTTGTGAAGCGTGCCGAAGATATCACAAAATGCGAGGTTAAGGGTCCGTAGTTAGTTTACGGCAAAGCTTATGAAGTTGAGATCCTTTCTCAAATCTCTTTAGAAACGTTATACAAGATTGAGCTATTTTCTAACACTTATTCCTTCGTTTTCTCGTCAGGGCATTTTATTCAAAGCAGCTTTAAGAAAATCTGAGGATGCAGAAATTGTATAAAGTTTCGATAAAACTATCACGAATTAGGATTGCCAAACCCTGATTTTTTGGCGTTTAATGCTCCATAGCCTGTGCATCAGTACAACTACAGAGAAGACTTTTTGGAGTGTCTACCAAGCCATTCATATTGGAAAATTCCACAAGAATATTCTTAATCAATAAAGTTACAAATTTTATTTGGGTGAAGAATTTCTTGCACATTGATTCATACCCAATCGGAATGATTTTGATCTGCAAGGAATTCATCAATGAGTTGTGAAACCCCATGATTCTCTTCAATCAAAATTGAGCAGAATTGGCTAGCTAATATGTCACCTTTGCAAACCTCTGTCGTGTCTAATCCCTGTCCCCTGCGTTTTTTAGAGCAAAACCCATCTCTGTCCGACTCACTTTGTGCAGACTGTGACTTTAATCTAGATCAAGTTGCGACGTTAATCAGACCTGCCTTAGAAGCTCAGAAACGTTGTCAAATAGCATCCTTCTACATTCAAGCAGTTGCCATCGGGCGAACATCTTTTCTCATTACTAACCTGATGCAGTCTGAAATTAGCCATAATACGGCGATCGCCTCTAGCTGGCTGATTGGCAGAAGCTTAACCTGTGCGATTACAGTTCAAGACGCTTCGGTGTCCCGCTGTCATGCAGTCATTAGCCATCATCGCAATGCAGGATTTAGCGTGACCGACATTGGCAGCAGCAACGGCACCTGGGTCAATCGACAGCGCATTCCCGTGATGGAGCGGCGATCGCTTCAAGATGGGGACTTAATGCAGGTTGGTAGCCTCAAGATTGAATTTTTTGTAACGACCCGGAGCCAACCCGGAACCAATGTCGGTGAAGCGACCTATTATTGAGGAGAAGCATTTTCAAACCACTGCGTTCGGTTGAGTTTGCAGCGTAGGTAGTGATAGAAAAGTAAGGGCTTGATTATTCAGCGAGTTCCGCAGCCAGATTTACTTTACACCTATGGGCAAACAGCGCGTTCTTTCCGGGATTCAACCTACTGGCGATCTCCATTTGGGGAATTACCTGGGTGCAATTCGCAACTGGGTAGAGATCCAGCGCGACTTTGACAGTTTTTTATTCATGGCTGACCTTCACGCCATGACCGTTCCTCACAATCCCGCCGTTCTAGCCGAAAACACCTACAAGGTTGCGGCAACCTATTTAGCCTGCGGAATTGATTTAGAGTGCGCCACGATCTTTGTTCAGTCACACGTTCCGGCTCACACTGAACTGTCCTGGCTGCTGACCTGCATCACGCCGCTAAACTGGCTCTATGACATGGTGCAATATCGCGAGAAAGCGATTAAACAGGGTGAAAACGTGGGGGCAGGATTGCTGTGCTATCCGGTGCTGCAAGCGGCAGACATTTTGCTCTACGAGCCAGACAAAGTGCCTGTGGGCGAAGACCAGAAGCAACACCTGGAGCTAACGCGAGACATTGCGGCGCGGCTTAACTATCAGTTTGGTAAAGAAAACCAGCCGATTTTGAAGTTACCCGACCCGATGATTCGCAAAGAAGGGGCGCGGGTGATGAGTTTGACAGACGGCACTCGAAAGATGTCAAAGTCTGACCCCTCAGAGCTAAGCCGAATTAACCTGCTGGATTCGCCAGAGGAAATTCAGCATAAGGTTAAGCGCTGCAAAACCGACCCGATTCGCGGACTGACGTTTGATGACCCGGAACGGCCAGAATGCAACAATTTGCTGACGCTTTACGCTCTGCTCTCCAGTCAAACCAAAGAAGCTGTTGCAGAAGAGTGTCGGGAAATGGGCTGGGGACAGTTTAAGCCACTGCTAGCTGAGACGGCGATCGCCGCCCTGAAACCGATTCAGGACAAATATCATGCGATTATGTCTGACAAGGACTACCTAGAGTCGGTGCTGCGTCAGGGGCGAGAAAAGGCGGAGGCGATCGCCAACGTTACCCTCACAAAGGTCAAATCTGCTCTAGGCTATTCCACGCCCCTGTAACCCCCTTACAAATCCTCTTTCCCCCTGCTCCCCTACCCCTTCCGCCGCAATGTCCGATCGCCCTTTTCCCCCCTCTCGCCTCCGCACCGCCGTCCAAGCCAAAGAATTCCTCATCACCGCTGAGGTGATGCCGCCCAAAGGGGGAAATCCGGCGCACATGATCGAGATGGCAAAACTGTTAAGCGATCGCGTTCATGCCGTCAATATTACCGATGGCAGTCGAGCGGTATTGCGAATGTCGTCGCTGGCTTCGTCGGTGATTTTGCTTCACCAGGGAATTGAGCCAATCTGTCAGGTGGCCTGCCGCGATCGCAACTGCATTGCCCTGCAAGCTGACCTGATGGGCGCACAGGCCCTCGGCATTCGCAACATTTTGGCGCTGACAGGCGACCCGATCAAAGCGGGCGACCATCCCACTGCAAAAGGCGTGTTTGATTTAGAATCGGTGCGCTTGCTCAAGCTGATTGACAAGCTCAACCAGGGGCTAGACTTTAACGAGAAACCGCTGACCGATGGCGCAACGGAGCTATTTGCAGGAGCGGCAATTGACCCGCAGTGTGGCAGTTGGTCAGGGCTACAGCGGCGGTTTGAACGCAAGCTAGAGGCGGGGGCGCAGTTTTTTCAGAGCCAACTCATTTCAGATTTCGATCGCCTGGAAAAATTTATGGATCAGATTGCAGTAGGCTGCAAAAGGCCCGTTCTAGCAGGCATTTTTCTGTTGAAGTCTGCCAAAAATGCCCGATT
Organism: Leptolyngbyaceae cyanobacterium SM1_4_3; assembly: GCA_012031415.1. Lineage (GTDB taxonomy): Bacteria > Cyanobacteriota > Cyanobacteriia > Elainellales > Elainellaceae > JAAUTN01. Next base: position 31,120 of record JAAUTN010000012.1, read on the forward strand.
CATCAACCGCAACGTACCCGGTGTCCACATTCCCGATCTTATCATTGACCGCCTGGAGCAAGCAACCGAGCCACTGCAAGAGGGAGTGGCGATCGCCGCAGAACAGGTGCAGCTTGCCCGCCAGCTTTGCCAGGGCGTTCACCTGATGGCCGTTAAACGAGAAGATCTGATTCCCAAAATTCTGGATTTGGCGGGGATTTCCCCTCTCAGCTAGGGGCGAAACTGGCTATGTGACAGCAGCTTCCATCCAAAAGGCAAAGCGAGGGCTGCAATCATTAGCTTCAGGACATCGCCAATGATGAATGGATAAAGACCGACTGCGATCGCCTGCTTCCAGCCCACAAACACCGTCAGCCAGGTGACACCAAACGCATAAATGACTGCATTGCCAAACAGCATTGCTAGAGCCGTCGTACTGATTTGTCGATCCCAGCCCTGCTCTGCCAACTGCCCCGTGATGTAAGCCGCCACAACAAAGCCAATCAGATACCCACCCGTTGGCCCCAAAAGTTGAGACAGCCCGCTTGCACCTGCGGCAAACACTGGCAAACCCGTTAGCCCTTCTGCTAAATAAGCCAACAGGCAAAGGCTGCCCCGTTTACTGCCTAGAGTCGCGCCTGCTAAAAGTACCATCAGGGTTTGCCCTGTGATAGGAACTGGGCTAAAAGGCAGAGGAATCGCAACTTGAGCAGACAAGCCGATCAGCAGGGAGACTCCCAAAATTAGCAAGAGATCATACGCTAGAGCCTGATGTTTATCGTCAGGCTGCAAAAGGTCAGCATAGGTAGCATGGGTCATACCGCTTACTCCTGAATTTACTGCGCTACACAACGGTGTAATTGAAGTAAAGAGTAGACTGAATGTAAGCGCAACCTTCACGGTAAGATTGCCGCTACAGGTGGCTGTGCCTCGTCGTAACAATTGAAACTGCTAATGGTTAGTACCGCTCCTCGAACTCAGACTCGCGCTTGGGCTAAGGCAATTCCTGAGACGGCTGAAAATGCGATCGCCTGCCCAATCTCAGAATTTCCGCTCACGCCGCTGGAGGTGCTTTCAGGCAACCTTCCTTCAGGCTTACAGGGTTCCCTTTACCGCAACGGACCAGCTCGACTAGCGCGAGGCAGATACATGGTTGGGCACTGGTTTGACGGAGACGGGGCAGTTTTGGGCATCCACTTCACGCCTACAGGCGCAACCGGAACTTATCGCTTTGTCCAAACCGGAGGCTATCAGGCAGAGGAAAAGGCTGGTGAATTACTGTTTGGCGGATACGGGACGATGCCAACGGGTGGCTTCTGGCAGCGGTTTCTACGTGACACAAAGAATGCTGGAAACACATCGGTACTAGCCCTATCTGACAAATTACTGACGCTGTGGGAAGGCGGTAAGCCCCACGCGCTAGATTTGCAAACCCTCGATACTTTTGGGCTAGATGACCTGGGCGGACTGCATCAAGACTTACGCTACTCCGCTCACCCCAAACGCGATCCGCACACGGGCGACATTTACAACTTTGGCATCGCCTACGGCAAGACAGGCGTGTTGAATGTCTACCGCAGCAGTGCTTCTGGGCAAATTGTGAAGCAAAATGCGATCGCCCTTGAGGGTCTGCCAATGATTCACGATTTTGTCCTGGCAGGTCGCTATCTGGTCTTTTTTGCGCCTCCGGTTCACCTGAATCCGTTTCCGGTGTTGCTCAGACTTAAAACCTACAGCGATTCACTCACCTGGCAACCTGAAAAGGGCACTCAGGTTTTGGTAATCGATCGAGAAAGCCTGGAAGTGATCAGCCGCAGCCAAGTTGAACCCTGGTATCAGTGGCATTTTAGTAATGGCTACGTTGGCGCTGACGGCGCTGTAGTTGTAGATCTGGTTCGCTATCAAGACTTTCAGACGAACCAGTATCTTCAGGAAGTTACCATTGGCAAAACGCACACGGCTGCAAAGGGAACCCTCTGGCGGCTGCGGCTCGATCCGCAGTCGGGTCGGATGTTGGAAACCTCGGAACTGCTGGATCGAGGCTGTGAGTTTCCGGTTGTCCATCCGGCTGAAGTGGGTCAACCGTCCCGCTTTACCTACTTGAGTCTGCACCGTCCAGAAGTAGATATCAGTCAAGAGGTGTTTGGGGCGATCGCCCGCTATGACCATCAGACAAACACCTTGACTGAAGCAAACCTGGGCAAAAACTGTTATCCCTCTGAGCCAATTTATGCACCCGATGCCGCAGACCCGACCAAAGGCTGGGTGCTGACGGTTGTATTTGACGGCAATCAAGAGTGTAGTGAGGTGTGGGTGTTGGATGGCGATCGCCTTGACGAGCAGCCCGTCTGCCGTTTAGCGCTGCCCAGCATTATTCCACTTAGCTTTCACGGCACCTGGAAACCAGCCTCACTTGAGTAACTATCGCTATACTGTAGACACACTGTAGATACTTCTACCCAAAGAGCAGAAAGTATTAACTTTGCTTTGTCAAACGGAGATCCAGATATGGTGTCAACGGTTTCAAAGTGGGGAAATAGTCTTGCTATTCGCATCCCCCAAAACCTCGCTAAAGAAATTAACTTAGCTGAAGGGGTCGAAATCGATCTGGAGGTCATCAATGGAGCTTTAGTTCTAAAGCCCAAAGTCCGAAAACGCTACTCGCTCAGCGAACTGGTGATGGAAATTACGCCAGACAATCTTCACGCAGAGATCGATGCTGGAGGAGCAGTAGGGAATGAATGGTAGCACCGTCAAATCTTTATATTCCAGATCGAGGAGATATCGTTTATCTTAACTTTGACCCAACTAAGGGGCACGAGCAAAGAGGACACAGACCTGCGTTCGTGATTTCGCCTCGTATCTACAACGAAAAAAGCTCCCTGGCTCTATTCATGCCGATTACCAAGCAGCAGAAAGGCTATCCTTTTGAGGTTCTTCTGCCAATTGGGTTGAAGATCCAGGGAGTTATTCTTGCAGATCAGATTAAGTGTTTGGACTGGCAGGCTCGTACTGTGCAATTTGCTGAATCTGTGCCCCAGAGTGTAATTGAGGAAGTTCAAGCAAAAATTGAGCCGCTGTTGCTTTGAGCGAATTGAGTAGGGGGTTAGTCGTTGGATTGCGATCGCCTGATTCGGTCAATCTCCTGCTGCAAGTCCTCAATTTCTCGGCGCAGTCTTTCCACTTCACTAGGTGAAGCTTCTGCTGGCACGTTAACCGATCCCTGCCCTGTGCGGCGATAGTTTCCAGCCCGAATCTGGCGATATTCCTCAGATGTAGACCACTCTCGCAAATAGTGAACCCGCTCAACTGTAAACGGATGCGTCAGAAAAATCCCTTGAGATAGGTTGTTGTAAAGCAAGAATTTGTAGACCTGATTAAGACTGTCCTGATCGAGTTCCTGATAGCGCTCTGACTGGCGAACAAACTCCTCTAGACTAAGTTCGTTGGCGTAGCGAGTGCTGCCACCTGCAAGCTGCATCATGTTTTGCATCACCGGAGTCAGGTTATCCATGACTAAGAGAGCAGCGCGATCGGCAGACAGTTCTGCTTTTCGCAGCCATTCATAGAACGCCAACAGCAAACCCGTTGTCACTAAACTACTCAACCCAAAGGTCGCCCCTGCTAACCCAAACACTAAATTAATCGCCCAGAGCGCCATTTGAGTCAGGATGGTATGTCCACATTTAATGTGACCTAACTCATGGGCAATCACCGATCTCAGCTCTACTTCATTTAACAAATCTAATAAGGCAGTGTTTAACACAATGCAGGGACGCTCCTGACCCAGCGCATAGGCATTGATCAAAGGAGCCTGAGAAACAAACAGCACTGGCTCCGGATGCACGTCCAAGTCGCGCACACACTCTCGAAAAATGCCGTAAACGGTGGAATATTGGCGCGGTCCTACTTCAATACTGTTGCCCATGAGATAAACGTAGCGGGGGCGTTCGTAGATGAATTCCACAAACTTACGGGCAACAATGTCAAATCCGGGAACGCTTCGCAATGCTTGCTCTGCCTGATAGTCTAACGGATGGCGAAAAGCTTCACTGGAAATCCCGGTATAGGTTGGCATAGACAGTGTTCCTTAAGTAATTTCCATTTCCAAACTAACCCCATTTGTCTTGAATTGAGTTGTGAGGAACTTGAGTTTCTTAGAAGCCCTAAATCTGTAACTGCGCGTAGCGGGTTTGAATGTCTTGAATCGAGAAGACAGCTTTGAACTGCAAGCCTTGTTGCTGATACAGCTCCGCTCCGCCCTGCTGTCGGTCTACTAGAGCAATGATTTGATTGACGGTGTAGCCTGCCTGCCTCAGCCGATCGACGGCTTTGAGGGCAGATTGTCCAGTTGTCACTACGTCTTCTAAAACGACGACGGAGCTACCGGGCGGGAGGGTTGGACCCTCAATGTAAGCCTGGGTGCCGTGCCCTTTGGCTTCTTTGCGGACGATCAGGGCAGTGAGCGATCGCCCCTCATAGGCTGCGACTACACTCACCGCTGTCACCATTGGGTCAGCCCCTAACGTCAGCCCTGCAACTGCCTGCGCCTCAGCCGGAACCCGATCGAGCAGCACCCGCCCCATCGCCAACCCACCCTGAGGATGCAGCGTCACCTGCTTGCCGTTAATGTAGTAGCTGCTGCGCTGCCCAGAAGAGAGCGTGAAGTCGCCCTCCCGGTAAGCCACCTCGCAAAACAAATCGAGGAGATATTGCTTAACGGTTTCTAGATCAGTTTGACTGACCTGTGAGATAGACTGAGCCGATTTGGAGGACTGATTTACCATAAACGAATCGTATCCGTGACAGGCTGAGTGGAGCCGGAGGTTTCGAGTAAAATTAGGCAGAGCAAAGTTTCTGCATGGAGATACCTTACCCCCCAAATTTCATCTCAGGTTAGAGGCAGCATTAGTTTAGCGCTTCTAGGATAAATGTGCGATCGCCCAGTAACGTCAAGCTTTTAGAATCCAGGGTGCAGGAGTTGAACCTGCCTGAGGCGAATTATGAGTTCGCTGCCTAAACCGCTCGGCCAACCCTGGCAATAATATTTGTTGAACATTCTAACAAGACCACATTGTATCCTGAGTTCTTAATACACAGCCAGCCTTTTACAGAACATATTCATACTGAAACACATTCGCACTAAAACTGATTTACAAAACCCACCTACCGCTTTGAGAAACTCTTTCACGGCCTCAGCAATCGTTTACTGCAAGATTTTCCTTATCCGGTCTAACCCTAACCCCTAGCCCCTTACTCCTTTAACCCCTAATTCCAAAATGAGACTCAACTCGACCGTAGCGCTAACCCTGATTTTGCTTTCTTTAATGGTTGCAGCAGGCGTTGTCAGTGCCGCCTGGGGATATGCGCTGGGGCGCAAAGCGCTTCAGGGAATTACCCAGCCCGATGTTCGCCCTGCCAGCAGTGTAGGAGAGTCAGATGGAAACCCTCCTCGCCGGGATGAGTTAGTCCTATTGAAGGAAGCAGATATCTTAACAGATGTAGAAGCTCGGATGAATGGGGATGCAGCCGTTGAATGAGGCAACGTAAACGTGAACAATGGACTTCTTGCCTTTAACTCATTCGAGCTTTGCTGCTCTGCTGTGGCCTTTTTTTGCTTCTAAGAATGATTCCCCTTGTCTCAGTTGCTTCAGTTTTTTTGGTAGCCAAACCCACTACACTTGCACAATCTGAGGTGTTTTTCAGGCTGCTGTCTGTTTTTTTGCTAATTGCGATCAATGCTTTTTTTGTAACGGCAGAGTTTTCGATTGTTTCAGTCCGGCGATCGCGCATCAATCAACTTGCCTCAGCCGGAGACATTCAGGCAAAAACAGTTCAAGATCTTCAGCGTGGGATCGATCGCCTGCTCTCCACCACTCAGCTAGGCATTACGCTATCCAGTCTGGCGCTCGGCTGGATTAGCGAAAATACAATGGCGCTGCCCCTTGCCATTTTGCTCTCTCGGTTGCCGCTGTCACCCGAAACTAACCAGTTCTTATCACACTCTTTGGCGATTCCGGTTGCCTTTTTTCTGGTTGCTTACCTGCAAATTGTGCTGGGGGAGCTTTGCCCCAAATCTCTGGCGTTGCTTTATCCTGAGCAGTTAGCCCGTTTTCTAGGGCCGCCCAGCTTGGCGATCGCCCGTTTCTTTAACCCCTTCATTTGGATCTTAAATCAATCCACCCGCTGGTTGCTCCGGCTTGTGGGCATTCAATATACCGGACAGGGCTGGTATAACCGCGTTACGCCAGAAGAACTTCAACTCATCATCAGCACATCTACCGAATCTCCTGGCTTAGAAGCCGAAGAGCGGGAGCTACTGACCAACGTGTTTGAATTTGCTGAAGTTTCGGCTGGCGAAGTCATGGTGCCGCGTACCAGCATTGTGGCCATTCCGGGAGATGCGACCTTTCAAATGCTGCTGCATGAAGTGGTCGAGTCGGGGCATTCTCGCTATCCCGTGATGGGTGACTCTTTGGACGACATCAGCGGCATCATTTACTTTAAAGAACTGGCAGAGCCGCTGGCGCAGGGAGTTTTGACCCCAGATAGCTCCATTCAACCCTGGATTCGTCCGGCGCGGTTTGTGCCAGAGTACGTGCCGTTAAACGAATTGCTGAACCAGATGCAGCGCTCTGCCCAGGAAATGGTGATGGTAGTGGATGAGTTTGGCGGTACGGCAGGGCTGATCACGATTCAAGACCTGGTAGCTGAAATCATTGGTACGACTCATGAACCCGAAGATGAAGAAGAACCGACGATTCAAATCCTGAACGAGCAAACTTTTTTGGTGCAAGCGCAGGTAGATATTCAGGAAGTAAACGAGATGCTGAATCTAGATTTGCCTGTGATTGAGGATTATCAAACGGTCGGTGGATTTATGATTTATGAGCTACAAAAAATTCCGAGCATTGGCGATCAGCTTCGATATGCCAAGTATGAGTTAACGGTGACGCTGGCAGAGGGTCCAAGGCTGCACCAGATTCGGATTCAGCGTTTAGACTCCAGGGCTAAAGCTAATGGCACATCCACAACCGAAGAGGTAATTACCGATTATTGGGAAGAGGCGACTGGTGAAGAGGCGACTGGTGAGGCGATCGCCCCTCCCAAAACGGCAGCCATGACTCATTCAACTTCAATACAGAATTCAGTTCTGACAAATAATTTGACAAATAATCTGATTCATTCCCCATGCGCTACTGGCTAATGAAATCTGAACCGGATGTCTACGGCATTGCTGACCTGAAGCGCGATCGCCAAACCATTTGGGATGGCGTTCGCAACTATCAGGCGCGAAACTTTTTGCGCGAAATGCAGCCCGGTGATCTAATTTTTTTCTACCATTCCAACACCAACCCACTGGGAATCGTTGGACTGATGAAAGTGGTCACTGGCATTGACGACCCAACGCAGTTTGACCCCAAAAGCAAATACTACGATGCCAAATCCAAGCCGGAAGCTCCTCGCTGGCAAACCGTCTCGGTAGAATTTGTGGAAGCGTTCAACGCCCTGATCCCGCTAGATAAGCTGCGGCAAACCTTTGATCCAGACGACCTTTGGGTTGTGCGTCAGGGCAATCGCCTGTCGGTCATGCCCGTTGAAGACGCGATCGCCCAAAAGATTCTGGCATTAGCAAAGCAACCTTCGTAGGGGTGGGTTTGGCAAACAAACTTGAATCGAGTCGAGATTCAGCGGCTAAACCCACCCCTACAACATGAATGCTACTCGCAACCGTCACTGCGATTGCTCCGGACTGCGGCGGCCCAGACGATATTTGTCGAGTCGTTTCATAGCGATCGCCAGACTCATTTTCATCCGGCGAAAGGCTTCTGCAAGGCTGCCCACCTCGTCATTTGACTGGTACTCAAAATCTGCGTCCATATCGCCCATGCTGATGGCCTCAGCCGCCGTTGAGATTTGCCGCAGAGGACGAACGACGTATTGTTTGAGCCAGAGATTGACCATGAGAATGGCGATCGCAAACACACCTGCGACCGTCCCCATAATTAACACAAACGACTGTCGGGCACTTTTGAAAACTTGACTGGCGGGAACAGACATCACCTGTGCGCCGATGGGCACGTTCATTTCCCAGTTGAAGCCGTTCGTCGTGCCGTAGCGTTCAATCATGCTTTTGGGTGCAGCTTCAACGGTGCTGTGACAGCGCAAGCAAGTCGCATCCGTGATGATGATTGGACGGGCTGTATAGAAGAGATCGCCACCCGGAGTAGAGCGAAATCCACTTACTTCTTTGAGATGACTAGATTGCTGAAATCGCTCTACGATTTCTGTTTCAAAACTATCTGCTTTATCCCGCAAATTTGTTGGGTTGAGCGTCGCTTCTTTATAGAAGAATTCACTGTAGAAAGGGTTAGCCCGAAACTTCTCAAACACCTCGCGAGCCGAGTAAGACGGTACGCTTTCCGGTAGAAATTCAGTGTCCAGGCGATCGGCTAGTTCTGGGTTAACCTGAGTGTTGGTGTAGGTACGAACAGAGTTCATCGTTTCCATCAGCATCAGGGCTTTAGAAGTTACCTCACGCTGAGCGTTATAGTTCAAAATGTTAGACAAGGCGGCTCCGCTGACTACAATTCCTCCTAAAAAAATTAGAAGTAGTAAAGCCGTAAACTTTTTACCTAATTTGAAATTTTTCAGGAACGGTTCAATTTGCTTTAGCATAAAAAATTGGCGCTATAAGAAATTGGTATAACTAATACCAATTCTTTATGAAGCCACACAGAACAAGGGGCTTAAGCCCCTTGTCTCACCAGAGTTCATTCTGTGCAAGCTCAAGTTGAATTGGTATAACCCAATAATCCTTACATCTTGAGTAAAAGAAGCTCCGGAGAAATGCTTTGATTTCAGAATAAGTTAATTGTCCATTCCTAGACGCTGGCTTCGGGTAGCCAGACGACAAAAGCTGTGCCGCCCTGGCTGGGCGATGCGGCTGGGCGATGTGAAGCACTCCCTTTGGGGTAATCACCCCCCGCTTGCCCAAATAGCCGCTCTACGGGGCTAAACACTTGAATCTCACCCTGTATTCGATTCACGAGATCGTGGGCGATCGCCAGCCCTAAACCACTGCCAGGGATATCGGTTTCTGCCTGCACACCGCGATAGTGCCGCTCAAAAATGTGCGCCTGGTCTGCAAGGGGAATGCCGCTGCCCGTATCGGCAACAATTACGGATTGCCTGCCCTGGCGTGAGGTTGCCCAGACGTAAACCTTACCCCCTGGAGGAGTATATTTCAGCGCATTGTCAATCAGATTATTCAACACTTCCCTGAGTGCCTTTGGGTTGGTTTGTACGGGCGGCAGATTAGGCGGAATGACCGCACGTAGCTCTAGCTGACGGTCTTGGGCGATCGCCTCTGCGGCCTCTAATAGCGGTTCCAACACCTCACTTAGCAAATGCGGCTCCAGGGTTAGCGCAGTTCCGGTTAAGAAATGGGTTCCAGGCAGCAAAGGAACGGGTTTAGGGGCAGCTACAATATCATTTGCAGCGTTGGAATTGTCGATTTGAGCCGACCAACTCGCAGGTTTTGAAGGGTCTACAGGCGGCAATAGATTTGCCTCACCCATGTCAATGGCGGCATCAAACTGCTGCAACAATTCCTGGAGGCGATCGCTTTCCCGCACGATGCTAGTCGCTACATTGCGGTTTGCATCATTTGAGGTCAATCGGCGCAACAGCAGTTTGCCAAAGGTTCTCAGCGCTGTCAGCGGGTTGCGAAACTGGTGCAGCAGGTCATCAAACACATCATGCTGTTGGGTTTGCAACAGGCGCTGCTGGCGCAAATCCTGGTCAAGCCACTGCGATCGCTGGTCAAGGACACAGGCGATCGCCAAAGTTCGAGCAACTTTTTCAATTTGAGCCTGTTCGCTCACTGTCCAATCTGCTTCCGGTCTGGCCGTCACCAGCAAACCCATAACAACCCCTTCATGGATCAGCGGTAAAACAACCTGCTGCGGATAGGAAAGCTCCTCTGATGCCCTATTTTTGGGTGTATAGCCGTGAGCATGGATCTCTCGATTTGGTTTCTCGCTGTCAGGTAGATTGCCCTCCTGTAGAGAAGCTGAGGCTTCAGGCAACAATAGCCGCAAGTTAGGACTGGTGCCTATTTGAGTTGACCAGAGGGCAGGCATTTGCTCTTCGCGCCAGGTTTCTGCCTCTGGGTAAGTAACAATGGGGATCAACTGAGCGTTTGCATTTCCATCGGTTAACTCTTCTGTCAGGTAAACCGCACTAAAGGATGCACCTAGCCCCTGTGTCAGCAGCGCAATTTGGGCGCGGCACAGAGCAACAAATTCAGAGCTAGCAGGCATCAACATACAGTCAGGCGGGTGATCTTAGGGCAATCATAGAGCGATCGCAGGACAGCTATAATCCAGCACCAGGATGATCCAGGTGCTTTCACAGCGTACAGCGGAAATAGGGGCGATGCGAAGCAGTTCCCTCTTTGGGGTAATCGCTCTCATGACTCACTACAAAAATTATAAATTCCCGCTCTCAACTCCTACCTGATCCCGCCAATTTTAGCTCAGGCAAACAGCGGGGATCAGTACAGCATAAGGCTATCAGCATAGCGCAAGAAACTTTTATGAATATCTTAAGACTTTGTATCGAAAATTTAAGGGAAGTTGAAATCCTAAACTCAAGCCGATATACTTTCGACGGTTTTCGTATTTTGTAACTACGATTACACCTGTCAGTTAAGAGAGGAGGTAAGGAGGTTGGCAAGGAGACGCAAGCGTAAGAGTCGTCGTCGTCAGGAGGGGCGCAGAATCCTGGAATTGGTGCCTCAATATAGTATCGAAAGCGGCGAAGAGAAACCCGTCACAGCAGCTCGAAAATTCATTCAAGCCGAAGGCATTTTGCCCCCAGCTTTGCTGCTTGTGAAGCGAAACGAACACACCACAGATCGGTACTTTTGGGCAGAGAAAGGGCTGTTTGGCGCTCAATACGTTGAAGAAAATCATTTTCTGTTCCCTAGCTTGAGGGTTCCAGAAGATGACGAAGCTGAAATGGTGCCGTTAGCTGCTGCTAGTCGCTAGTTTGCTTAGATGCGATAGTCCTATGTGAGGTTGGTCTACCCTACACAAGCTTCTGTGAAATGCTGACCAGATTTTCATAAGGGCGATCGCAAAAAGCACAACGGCTCAGTTTTTAGGCTCCAGCACAGTCATAGCAAAAGGCAGTCGCAGCAAAAGATTTTTTCTTTTGCTGATTGACCTAATTTCATTAAGATTGTGAATTCATAAAACCCGGATTTCCTGAGTGAAAGCATCTCGAAGTTATGTCTCCGCTCAAGTTCTCCGGTTTTATAGGTTCACTTCCTCTCCATAGTGCCAGTTAAACCAAAGTTTGCGGCCGATCAAATCTCACAAGGGGCTTGACGGTGCTAAGCCAGTACAGAATTCATCGCGGCTCTAATTCAAATGGGCACTAAAAAAAGCGAGATCAAGCTGATCTCGCTTTTTCATGAACTTAGTCACTCAGACGAAGTTATACCACTTCCAAAAATTAGGGATGCCGATAAAAAGGCTCCAACAAACCTCAACTTTGCTAGTTACGCTTATCCTTCACCCTTCATCCTTCATCCTTCCTAACCCACATTCACCTTCACGACTTTGTTCTTCTCTGCCTCAACTTTAGGCAAGTTCAAAGTCAGAATGCCATCTTTGTAGTCGGCTTCTACTTTGTCGTTTTGCACTCTAGCAGGCAAGGGAACAACGCGGCGGAATCTACCATAGCGGAACTCTGAACGAGTCACGCCCTTCTCCTCAGTGCGAGTTTCAGACCTGCGTTCGCCGCTAATAGAAACTGCGTCAGCAGTCACTTGGACATCCAAATCTTTTGCTTCTAGACCTGGGACTTCAACTTTTAGGTGAACTGCCTCAGGTGTTTCTTGAATTTCTGCGGCAGGAATGAATGAAACTCTTCCTGTATCTCCATCTGTAGCGGGAGCAAGGGTATCAAACAGTTGATTCATTTCCCGCTGCAAGCTCTCGATTTCTCTGAACGGTGTCCAATGAACCAGTGCCATAGTTATTGTCTCCAATTCTCTCAATTTTCTTTAGAAGTTCAAGAGTTTTAATTCCTTAACTTCATCTGTTATTACTGTATCTGAGGTGATAAATAGGTTGGGTTCGGTTCCTATCCCTAAATGAAATCGCAATTACCGCACCTTCAAAAGCTTTGGTTCGGTTCCTTGAGACAAGGGGCTTAAGCCCCTTGTTCTAGATTTTGTTTGGTTAGAAACAAAATAAATTCCAACGTAATTTTGTGTAAACGATTTGCGGATTGGCTAATAAAGTAGTAGACAATATTCCTACACATATTTGTTGGCGTTGAGTCCTCGGTTATGCAAATTTTCCATCGTCCCCCCACTACTGAGGTAGAGACGCAAACGCGCATTCTAAAAGCCGCCCAACGGCTATTTGCCCGACGGGGCTATGATGGCACGACCACTCGCGATCTGGCACAGGCGGCTGGGGTCGCTGAGGGTACTCTGTTTCGCCATTTTGAGAACAAGAAAGCAATTTTGATTGAGGTAGCAACGCAGGGCTGGGTAGAGATTCTTACGGATTTGCTGACCGAGTTAAGCGAAATGGGCAGCTATAAGGCGATCGCCCAGGTGATGCGGCGACGAATGCTCAACCTGCACCAAAACGCCGATATGCTCAGAGTTTGCTTCATGGAAGCCCAGTTTCACCCTGATTTGCGCGATCGCATCCAGTCTGACGTAATCGCCAAGATGACCGACGTAGCCGAAGCCTTCTTCCAAACCGCAATGGATCGGGGCATTTATCGTCCGATGAATCCTAGAATTGTGGCTCAGGTATTTCTAGGGATGTTTACCATTGCTGGGTTTAGCCAGGACACGGTGATGGTAGAAGGGTCTTCTCCCCAGGCAATGCAGGAAATGGCAGAAGGTCTGGCAGACATTTTCCTGAACGGCGTTTTGGCAACTCAGGACTGAGGGGTTGTTGGGGAACTGGCAATTAAAGTGGAGCAGGCATCTTGCCCGTCCAGAGCAATACAGGCAAGATGCCTGCTCCACAGAAGCCAGGATTTTCAAATATCCTTTAAGAGTCATTCCCTAACTGGCGCTGGAGTCGTTTCAACGTCTGATACATCTCCGGTAGACGGTTGTAAACCGCAGAGGCTTTGAGATAGAGCCTGTGGGGAACTGCTGGATAACCTGAAACCGTCTCGCCTGGTAGAACGTTACCGTGAACGCCCGTCTTAGCAGAGGCGATCGCCCCATCCCCCATTTGCGCCCCGTTAGCCAAGCCCACCTGACCCGCCAAAATTACCCGATTGCCGACTTTGACTCCACCTGCCAGACCTACCTGCGCCGCCATTGCACAGGCTTCACCCACCTGACAGCCGTGAGCAATGTGAACCATGTTGTCAATTTTGGTGTTGCGGGCAACGCGGGTTTCCCCAACTGCGGGGCGATCGATCGCTGAATTGCAGCCGACTTCAACCCCATCTTCTAAGACCGTGTAGCCCGACTGCTCCATCTTGAACCAGCCTTCTCGCACGGGCACAAAGCCAAAGCCTTCAGAGCCGATCGCCGCACCGCTATGAATTACGCAATTTGAACCAATTTGAGCCCGTTCGTGAATCACACAGTTAGCGTGCAGAGTGGTGCGATCGCCAACTTTCACTTCTGGATAAATCACCACATTCGGGTGAATGCAAACCTGATTACCAATTTTCACCCCTGCCTGAATCACCACATGGGCACCGATCGCCACCTCCTCACCGACCTGTGCGGAAGGATGAATCACCGCTGTTGGATGAATCTCAGGCGCAGGGCGAAAGGGTTGATAGAAAAGGGCGATCGCTTGAGCAAAAGCCAGACGTGGCTGTGAAGTTGCAATCCAGGCAATCTGACGTGTGGTTGCCTGAGTCTGCAATGCTTCATCTAGCGGCAAAATCAAGGCGCTGGCAGCCGTTTTACTCACCTCCGCCGCAAACTTTGAGCCTTCCACATAGCTGAGATTGCCGGATGTCGCCTCTTCGATCGCTGCCACTCCGATGATTTCTGGATCGCCGTTGGGATGGGTGGCTAAGCTAGTGCGATCGGCAGCAGCGATCTGTTGTGCGAGTTGGCTAAATTTCATGGTGTTAATTCAGGCGGGCAGCGTAGATAATCGTACCAACGAAGCTCACCCTTGCGCCTAGTTTGGTTTTGCCAGCTTTGTTTTAGAAAACACTCGTCACAATTTTGAGGTGGTTCGTCTGTGGGAGCAATCCAGCAGCCTCTTTTTGCAATATCCTGGGCTGATTCCGTTTGCAACTTTGGGGCAAACCGATGATCCAGAGGCAGCGTTACGTCAAGCGGCTCAAGCCGTTAATCGAATCTCAGATCCGACAATGCAAGCAAACTTAACTTCTGCTTCTGCAATTTTGGCCGGGTTAAGATTGGAGAACGAGGTCGTTTACCGCATATTGCGGAGGGACATCATGCAAGAATCTACAGTTTTTCTTCTATTCAAGCAGAAGCCGAGGCGAGGGCTGAGGCGAGGACACAGCGCGAAATCGCCCTTAATTTTCTACGAGATAACTTGCCAGTTGAGGTTGTTGCTCGGGGTACGGGTTTGTCAGTTGAGGAAGTACAGCAGCTTCAGCAGCAACTAAACGCATCTCCGCAAACCTAGATTTAATCCATGTTGTAAAAAGTTGCTAACAAGGACGTAGTACAGCCGTCAACAGGCAGACAAAAACGCTGCACATTCGACGTGGGGCGTTTGAGGGAAGAAGTCGGCGGGCTGGACGCGGGTTAAGCGATATCTAGCCTGACACAGCAGCTTCAGGTCACGCGCCAGGGTGGAGGGATTGCAGCTTACGTAGACGATGCGGTTGGGTGTGCTGTGTAGCAGAGCGTTGATTACGGCGGGGTCGCAGCCTTTTCGGGGTGGGTCAAGCAGGACGATATCGGGGACGGACTCCTCAGAATTGTGATCCGCAGCGATCGCCATTCTCGGTAAGAGATCTTCTACTGCACCTGTTTGAAAGCTGACATTCTCAATCCCGTTGAGGGTTGCATTTAGCTTGGCTTGCTCGACGGATTCAGACTGCACCTCTAGTCCGATCGCCTGCCAGACTCGCTTTGCCAGCGGCAGAGTGAGCGTCCCAATGCCGCAGTAGGCATCCAGCAGCAATTCATTTCCCTGTAAATTCAATTCCTGCATAATCACCTGAAGCAGCGCTTCGGCTTGTTCGGTGTTGACCTGAAAGAAGGTGGTGGGGCGAATCTGAAATTCTAATCCGGCAAAGATTTCTCGAATGTAAGGACGACCTGCAACGCAGCGGGTTTCTGTGCCGAAGATAACGTTGGTGCGATCGCCATTCCAATTCAACGCCACACCAACCAGTTGAGGATAGCGGCTGAGCCACGCTTCCGCCTGCTCGGAAATTCCCGGTAACTGCCAGTCCGTTGTCACCAGGGTGAGCAGCATTTCTCCGGTGCGGCGACCGATTCTCAGGGCAAGATGGCGTAGTTTTCCTTGATGCGTCGTTTCGTTGTAAGTCGGCCAGCCGCGCTGCTGAAGATCTTGCTTCACCTCTGCCAACAGTGGATTGAGTCGCGCATCCTGAATGGGGCACTGATCCAGATTCACTAGACGATGGGTGCCTTTTTGGTAGTAGCCTGCCTGCACCTGCCCAGAAGCCGACACACCCAGCGGAAAGGTTGCCTTGTTGCGGTAGCCCCAGGAAGTTGAGGCAAGCACAGCATCAACGGGCGGGTTCTCAATGCCGCCAATCCGCTCTATCGCGTCAACAATCTGCTCTCGCTTGACCTGAAGCTGGTAGTTGTAGTCAATGAACTGCCATTCGTAGCCGCCACATTTATCTGAAACGCTGCATTCAGGCTGGACTCGATGGGGAGATGCTTCTAGAAGCTGATGCAGTTTGCCGTGAGCATACTGGGGTTTGACGCGCACCAGCCGAACTAAGGCGCGATCGCCTGGTACTGCATTGGGCACAAACACCACGCGCCCTTCCCAACGCCCAACGCCATCGCCGCTGTTGCTGAGGTCAGCGATCGCCATCTCCAGCAATTGTCCCTGCTGCCACTGCGGGGGCTGGCTCTGCCCAAACTTTTGACTGATCAAATCTGGCTGTCCTGGCTCTCTTCATTTCAAGGCTAATATCAATTTACCTGGATGGGGATACCTGCTGAATCTGCCCTTACTAAACGATCGCTAAGATCTGCGACTTCTTCGAGAAGTCGCAGATCCTACCCCTTGTATCAGCCATACCCGTAACTGGGCTGACCTAACTTCCCATTAGGCTAGCCTCACCGTTCACGAAGCCAGCCTCGCCGTTCACGAAGCCAGCCTCGCCGTTCACGAAGCCAGC
>JAAUTN010000489.1 GCA_012031415.1 Leptolyngbyaceae cyanobacterium SM1_4_3
TGGAGATGGTCGGGAACCTTCTGGAGGCGGTCGGGAACCTTCTGGAGGCGGTCGGGAATGTTCTGGAGATGGTCGGGAACGTTCTGGGGGCAAGGATGAAGGATGAGGGATGAGGGATGAAGTCGAACACTTGCTCGTCAAAGCTTTGCCGCTTTGCGCCTGTCCTAACCAGGTTTCGTGCTGCTATGTAGCTGTGAGCTTCAGTCGCAAATCCAGTAACTTTGGTAGCTCAGATTAAAGAATTGGCTGAAGCTTTGTTTAATTCCACCCCATCTGGTGATTTAAGCAGCGGGTTGCAAGAACATTCTTCTCAGCCCCTCTGATAGCGCATTCCTGGTAATTGAGAGACTAAACCCATGAGTTCCAGTTGCATCAGGGCACTGAGGACAGAACTGGTGGGCAATCCGGCTTTTTGGGCAATCAAATCAAAAGACGTTGGCTCCAGGGGAACTGCATCTAAAACCTGTTTGATGTCAGGCTCCAGGTCGGTCAGAGTTTCATCCAGTAGCGAGAGTTGTGAAGGGGGGGAGGGCATGACGTGCAGGCGGGGCATTGCGCCCAGCATTTCTAGCAGATGGCTTTCGCCCAAGATGACGTGAGCGCCTGTGTTAAGCAGTTCCAGGCAACCTTTGGAGCGGGGGTTGTCTAGCGAACCGGGGAGGGCGTAGACATCGCGGTTGTAGTCGGTTGCTAGTCGAGCGGTGATGAGCGCCCCTGAGCGATGGGCGCTTCTAGCACCAGAATGGCGCGGCTGAGTCCGGCAATGATGCGGTTGCGGCGGGGAAAGTTGACCCGATCGGGCTGGGTGCCTGCGGGATATTCGCTGACCAGCAAACCCTGTTCTGGAATTTGTTTGGCGAGGTTGCGGTTTGACCAGGGGTAAACGACATCTACGCCAGTTCCCAAAGCGGCGATGGTGCGTCCGCCTGCGTTGAGGCAACTCTGGTGGGCTTCGGTGTCAACGCCGTCTGCCAAGCCTGAGACGACTGTAAAGCCTGCTTGGGCCAGGGATGCGCTGAGTTTGCGAGTCCATCGTCTGCCATAGTCTGAGGGGTCGCGGGTGCCGACGATGGCGATCGCCGGAATCTTTCCTTGATTCTCCTCTGGAACCACCGTGCCACGATAGTAGAGGACGGGCGGCGGGTCAGAAATTTCTAGCAGCAGTCTGGGATAGTCGGCATCGGCGGGTGTCCAAAAGTAAGGATTTTCCTTTTCGTGCTGCTGCAAAATCTCTTCCGGGTGAAAGCGCGATCGCCTGCCTGCTACGGTTGTTGCGGTGTAGGAGCCAAACCCTTCCACCTGTTCTAGATCGGTTGGGCTAGCTTCCCATGCTTCTGCGAGACTGTTGAAATGATGATGGAGGCGCATCAGGAGGGTTGGTCCCACTCCTTCAATGCGTGACCAGGCTAACCAAAATGCACGTTCCCCCAACTGACGCTCCTTACCTGCTGCTGAGTTTTTGTAAAAGGTTAAAGGACTGATTTAGCTCACTGCTTGCTGTTTTAGATAAGCAAACACACTTTTGTCACCAATGTCGGGTGGGATAGGTTGAACCGCCTTTCGCAGGGCAAAAACAACAAACAAAATTGCCCCCAGCCCCAGCAGAACTTGCTCTAGAGCAACTGACAAAATTCCAAACAGATGTCCCAACAGCAGCAGGGGAATCAGCGGAGTCAGCAGCTTCGTTTCTAGTCGATTGAAGCAGAAGGTTTCCTTGAAGAAGATCCCTGTCAGGGCTGCAAAGATGAACCCAACGCCCAGAATCGTGATGGGCTGATGGTAAATCGTCAGGGCGAGGGGTTCACGGTGGGTGAGGGCAATGGCGATCGCGGCTACAGTTCCAATTAGCCAAAAAGCCTGCAACGTTCGATGTAAAGGTGCTAGGTAGATGTGAATGGTGAGCAAGCTCACTGCTAATCCAGCGGAAAAGCAGACGTAGAGAATATTTAGGGCGACGGGAACAAAGGCATCGTCACCAAATTTCAGCACCAGGAAAGCTCCTAAGGCAAAGCTGAGGGCTGCTATCATGAGCGCGGTTCGGTAGAGGATTACGCCCTGGCGATCGCCCTTTGTAATGGTAAATTCGCCAAACTGCCCTGATAGACTTCTGATTCAGCATTCTGGGTGGTGGTCATGGTTATATCTCCCTCTTCACAGTGCATCTGTCACGGCGAACCCTGACTTAAAACTCTGCCTGTATTTTAGCCGAGTGATAGGGAGTGAAATCCTGCGGCTCTCCCACGAAGACGTGTCCTGAAGTATGCGCGTAGCGTCATGTGGGTAGCCAGGAACCGACCATGCATCAACAAGAAGTGATGAGTTAGAGAGTGCTGTGGCTTCTGGCGATCGCCCTTCCCTGCTGCTTAAACCAGCCCAGCGCAACAATCACAATTAGAATCATCAGGAGTCCTGTGTAGTTGACGGCTGCCCAGCTAAAGCGCTCTAGCAGTCTGCCAGAGAGGAAGGTGGCAAAGGCGACAAAGGCAAACATCAAGAAGTCGTGCATTGCCTGAGTTTTTGCTCGTTCTGCTGGGGTGTAGGTCTGGGTTAGCAGGGTGCTGGAGCCGACAAACATAAAGTTCCAGCCAACTCCCAGCAGCAGTAGAGCAATGCCAAAGTGTAGCGCTCCGGTTCCCATCAGGTTGACGGCGATGCACAGAGTGCTGAGGATGGCTCCGACAAAAACAATTCTCAAGGTGCCAAATCGGGCGATGAGAAATCCGGTAAACAGCGACGGCACAAACATTCCTAAGATGTGCCACTGAATCACTGAGGCGGCTGTGTTGAAGGAATGGTCAAAGGTAACCATCGCCAGCGGGGTAGCGGTCATCACCATTACCATTACGCCATAGCCCAGCATACTGCCCAGGACGGCGACGATGAAGGTGGGCTGTTGGGCGATCGCCCCCAAACTTCGCCCGCTTTTCTGCTGCTCTTGTTCAGACAGGGGAGGAATATTAATGCCGGATAGCAACACCAGTGTCGCAAGTTGCAGAATCACGATCACTAGCAGACAGCCTGCATATTCGGCTGAGGCAGCTTGATTTAGCAGTGGCTCATTAGAAGGTAGGTTGACAAACCAATCCTTTGACCAGATGGCTAAGCCGGGGCCAGCGATCGCCGCCACAATTCCCCCGGCGACGACAAAGGAAATTGCCTGACTGCGAAAAGCTTCGGTCGCTGCATCGGCGGCGGCAAATCGGTAATAGCCGACAAAGCCGTTGAAACAGCCAAACAGGGTGGTCGCCAGACAAAATAGGCTAAAGCTAGACTGAAAAATTGCAAAAACGCCTAAGCCAGCGGCGATCGCCCCAATCATCACCCCAACCATAAACCCCAATCGTCGCCCAACTTGTCGCAACAGCAGCGCTGCCGGAATCGTGGCAGTCATAGTGGCAAGCTGCAACAGCGCTAACGGCAATGTGGCAAGCGATCTATCGGATGAAAGGGCAACGCCAATCAGGGCGGCTACGGTGAATAAAATGGTGCTGCCCGTCATGGCTAATGCTTGACAGGCAACCAGCAGCGAGACGTTTTTCTTTGCCTGATTCACCGTTTGAGATTTCCTTGAGTGAGGACTGCATGGACGCGATGGGCAACTGAGGTTCCTGAAACCCTGGTTTCCTGTGGAGCAGGCATCTTGCCTGCTTAATTTTGAACGGGCAAGATGCCCATTCCACATGGAGCCAGGAAAAAGTTGCAGATCGCGTTGTGGACAAGGATCATCTCAGGAATTGAGCGATCGCCACTTCCTACAATCGGGTTATCGCTAATTCCTGCTATCAGGTCGTTGAATGATCGTTTCTAACACTCGCTGTCTGGCATTCGAGTCAATTCCCACCAGGCGAATGTAGTCCCGGTCGTGTTCGTTGAGGCAGGCTTCAAGGGCGGCGATCGCCTCTGCCTCGTTGCCTTGAACCGTAGCGTAGCTCTGCCAGGAGTTAGTACGAAAACGGCGATCGCTGACATACTCAATTCCTAGCTTTTGACCGCTCCTCAAGATGTCACGCACTTGCTGCACCATTTCTAAACCGAGTCTGGAGCCGGAGCTTGAGCCTTCGTAGGAGGTTGCGCGGGTGGGGTTGGAGGAGAAGGGGAGAGGGGGGAGGTGGGGGGAGAGGGGGAGGAGTGAGAACTGCCGTTGCTGCTGTGTCCGTTTGAGAGGGTGTTGGTGGGAGTAGAGTTGGGGCGATCGGAGGCTGACCAGTTTTGGCGAGTGGCGTTTGCAGAAGTCTCTGAGAGCTGCGTCTGGACTTCGCGGCGAGTTTCGTTGTACTCTCTGCCCAAGTATTCGCGCCCCAGCCGCATTTGCTGAACACGCTGCTGCTCTGTCACCATCTGGTTGCCCAACTCGGTCAGGTTGGACAGGCTAAAGTCGGGTTTGTGGAATTCGGGGGGGCGATCGTTACTGTTGACGACGCGCAGTGAAACGCGATCGAATCCGACTTCGTGAATGAATTTGCGTACCTGTTCGTCGTAGAGGCGCGATCGCAATGCTCCAAAAAGTCGATCGCCTGATTGGGAAATGTATCAACCAATTGCTCTATCGCAGACTGAGACAGCCCATCTTCAAGCAAAATGCCGCCACAATGCCAACGCGATCGGCGCGATCGGGTT
>JAAUTN010000099.1 GCA_012031415.1 Leptolyngbyaceae cyanobacterium SM1_4_3
GCTTGAGAATTCTCAAAGTGATTTCGGTGGCGATGCCCAGTGTACCTTCTGAGCCGACAAACAAGCCCGTCAGGTCATACCCTGGCATTTCAGGAATTTTGCTGCCCGTGTCATGATAGAGCCGTCGGGGAGGACAACTTTCAGCCCTAAGACATGATTGGTTGTCACGCCATATTTGAGGCAGTGAACGCCACCGGAATTTTCGGCAACGTTGCCACCGATGGAGCAGACGATCTGGCTGGAGGGGTCGGGGGCATAGTAAAAGCCGGAACCGCTAACCGCTTGCGTCACCCAGTTGTTGATTACGCCGGGTTGAACAACGACGCGCTGATTTTCCAGGTCAATGTCGAGAATTTGGCGCATCAGGGCGGTGACGATGAGGACGCAGTTTTCGGTAGGCAATGCGCCGCCAGATAGCCCCGTGCCAGCACCTCGCGCAATGAAAGGAATGTTGTACTGGTTGCAGATTTTTACGGCGGCGGCGACTTGCTCGGTGGTGCGGGGTAGGACGACGACAGCGGGACGCTGGCGATAGCTGGTTAGCCCGTCACATTCATACACCAACAGTTCTTCGCGCTTTTGGATTACGCCATTTTTGCCGATCGCCTGCTCAAAGGCTTTAACAATCGGTCGCCAATCTTTTGATGTAACCTGAGTAACCATGACCTGCACCTTCCGAGAACCGGACAAGCTAAACGGGTATGTGAATGCACCCTTTTAGAACCCTATTCAGATTGTAGGCTCATACCAATTCTTATGAAGCTGCATATTACTGTAGGATGCATTAGCGGTAGCGTAATGCATTGCAATCCAAGTGGACTAATCACTGCTGGGTTGAGTACCCAACCGCTATCTCTGTGAGCATTTCAATATCTGCTTCGGTGGCTTGAAACGATTCCTGGCTTGCATTTAAGGACTGTAGTAGTTCCACGTCATCTTTTGGCGACGGTAGTGTGCTTGCTCCCAGAGGGAAGCGCGATCGGGTGAGGGATTGGCTTCGGGGTTCTGGTAAATTTTGAGGGTTGTCCCTTCGATGGTGATGATCTCCTCTCGCCAGTCACCCACCACGTCCGCGACATAGAGACGGTCTACTGCGGCTGAAAATAGGGCGATCGCCTGTCCTGTCATCGCGTCAAAAATGCCCACGTCACCTGCTTCATGGCGCTCTTTGGCAACAATGTGTTGCTGTCCGTCTCCGGTCCAGTGAATGCTGTGGATCACTTCAAATCCTCGATTAGTCCAGGTGTTAGGCTTGCGATCGTTAATTTGATAATCGGCAATCACATCACCGCGAGCATCGAGTACCGTGAAATGCTCAGATTCATTCCCCCGAAACCACATTTCCAGTCCGGGTCGAGCGGGGTCAAAATTGCCGACTGCAACTTTATCGCCATCGTCGTCAGAGGAACGCTGCCGATGGTCAGATTCCCAAATTGTGTCTGTCTCATCGTAAAGGATGATACGCTTCCGTCCACGCTCCTCTGGAATCATAACTTCGAGGCCGGGGCGATCAGGAGCAATGTCGCCAATGGCAATCGAATCAATGTGAGGAAATCCGCGATTTGAAATACCAATATCGTGGAGTCGGCGACCGTCTGCACCCAGAATGGTGCCACCAACTACCTCGTCTTGACCATCACTATCCAGATCTACAACCCTGGCAGGACCGTGAGAGGCTGAGACAAAATCAGTTTGTTGCCACAGAGGACGCGCTGACGAACCGGACGCAATCAAGCTTTGAATGCTGAATGCTGCCTGGATATCGTCTCGAATGTAATCATCTTTATCACTAACGTTACGGCTAGCCTGGAGTAGAAGGTCAGTGTCTCCCTGCCCCCGAAAATTTGCAATAATAGCGTGTTCCCATCGATCAAACTTTGACTCAACGGATGGCAATTGGATACTGTATTTGAAGTTGCCAGTTGCGCCCTCTAGGATTTCAAGCTTGTTGTCAGAGGTGACGTAAAGGAGTTCAGCTTTTCCATCTCCATCAACGTCTCCTACTTGTACACCAGCACCGTGAAGCCCCGGTAGACCCTCCTCTTCAGATTTACCGCTTAAATTAAGCTGTGCTTCATGATTCCACAGTTCTTCGCCGCTGTAGCTGTAGGTTTGAATAGAACCGGGCTGAGAGATCACAAAATCTTTTTGACCATCATCATTGACATCGGCTGCTATTATTCCTCCCATTTTGTCGTCAGATGGAGAACCACTTAGCTCAATCACATGAGCTTCGATTTGCGAATAGGATATCTCTGAACCGGGCTGAGTCGCCGAATTTACCGTGAGAATTTGCCGAACCGCCGAATTTAAGGTGACTTGCTTTGAGCATCCCCAAATCAAAATGCTCAAGAGGGCGATCGCGCTCAGGCTCAGGCGTTTTAAGCCCAAGCCGCGCCAGACTGACAAAATTGCTAAACTCATAGCAAGCTCCGTGGCATCTTTCCGCATCCACGATAACTTGCTATTTGGCTGGATTGGTAGAGAGAGGCGATGGAGTCCTTGTCTTATGATGAGGCTCTCAGTATCTTCAAACAAGTCATCTTCAAACAAGTCATCTTCAAACAAGTCCATTCAGAATTTACAGCGTTTCTCAATCAAGTAAGCCACAGTGCGAGCGTCTTGCTCACATACGTAAGCGAGACGCTCACACTCTTTGATGTGGCCTATTCAAACAAAAATTGCTGTAAGACTATTGCGAGAGTTTGGGTTTAGCAGGTTGTTGTCACTGAACGTTCTGGTGACGGTGGAATTGATGGATAAGGGACTCTACCATTCAAGCTAAAACACGGCTGAGAATACTCCTTACCTTCCCAGGACAGTTAGCCAACGGTAACGGTTTACTCCATAGCCCTGCCTCAGCCACACCTAATGTATGTTGCCTGAGAATATGCGCTCTCACATTCTCTTCTGTGCCAATCACAATCAAAGTGAGAATTCGCGGGTCAGCATTATCAAAGCGATCAAAATCAAACAAACTGGTGTCAGTCATGGCAGTGTAGAACTCCGTTGAGTTATTAGCCCCCAAAACTCAAAGCCACCCCCGTTGCAATTTTGTGCAGCAAAACAAGGGTGGCTAGAGGAAGTGCTAAACTGCCTAACTAGCCCACCAGACTGCTTTCTCAGTTTGGGGGTTAGTTCCTTGAGGGTGTTGGTACCACCTTCAGGGAACGCTTTAAGTCCGAGATATTTTAGGTTGTGAGATACGAGACTACGCTAAAGCAAGAGTTTTGGCAAGCCCCTCATGCAAATTAAAAATGTACGCAGCGTTCTTTAGCAGCACTGCTCAAACAAAACAAACCAGGCTGATTAACGCTAAAAGAAACTGAGCTTAGCGCAATTGGAAAAGGCGATCGCATCTTTACTTATCTCGACTCGCTCCTCGTTGCTCAACAACGGTCGTTAAGCTTTGAAAAATCCTGTTTTCGACCTTGCCGATTCGGTCTTTGACCCCATCAATGCCATTTTTTACTCCATCGATTCGGCTTTTAACCCCATCGACGCAAATTTTTGACCGCCATTTCTGTTTTCGACCCCATCGATTCGGTTTTCGACCCCATCGATTCGACTTTTAACCCCATTGATGCCAAAATTTTCTAGCCATTTCTGTTTTTGACCCCATCGATTCGGTTTTTAACCCCATCAATGCCAATTTTGAGTTGTAGGATGGGCAAAACCAGCGTGCCCATTTAGCAAGAATTGTAGGATGTAGAATGGGCGAAGCAAACGTACCCATTTAGATGAGTCAATTTTAAGCGATGGGCATGGGCGATTACCCCAAAAGGGGAACTGCTTCGCATCGCCCTTTGCTCATCCTACAAGCCCTCATCCTCCAATTCCTTCCTTTAGAGAGAGGGTTGAGCAAGAGTAGCTCAACCCTCACCCGTGTAGGGGTTAGAAGGTGACGCATCGCGTCAGTGACAGGAAGACGTTTATCGTTCAGTCACTTACAGCAACCCCGAATAGCCCCTATTCGTACACCCAGGGATTGATCGTG
Source organism: Leptolyngbyaceae cyanobacterium SM1_4_3 (assembly GCA_012031415.1). Lineage (GTDB taxonomy): Bacteria > Cyanobacteriota > Cyanobacteriia > Elainellales > Elainellaceae > JAAUTN01. Next base: position 3,998 of record JAAUTN010000099.1, read on the forward strand.
GGTTGCCAACCTGCTAATTCTTCCGAAGTAAACCAGAGCGCAATTTCACTTTGGGCGGTTTCTGGCGCATCAGAGCCGTGAATGATATTGCGACCAATGCTCACGCCGTAGTCACCTCGGATAGTTCCTGGCTCTGCATTTAGCGGATTAGTTGCACCAATGATTTTACGGGCTGAGGCAATTACGCCTTCCCCTTCCCACACCATTGCGACAACGGGACCAGAGGTGATGAACTCAACCAGTCCAGGGAAAAAGGGCTTTTCCTTGTGAACGCCATAGTGCTTTTCTGCCAGTTCGCGGCTGACGTTCATTAGCTTCAAGCCGACGAGCGTAAAGCCTTTTGTCTCGTAGCGACGGATGATTTCACCGATGAGTCCACGCTGAACGCCATCTGGTTTGATCGCTAAAAATGTCCGTTCCACAAATCTGCTCCTAATATGTTGTGTCTTAGACCTTCTCTATGCTCAGAAAAATGTGATCGTTTGTAAAGTCCGAATTGCTTATTCTTATCTAAGCTTTAAGCGCAACTTAATTGAAACCCTTACCCCTTCACGGATGTAGCCTGTTTATAGAAACGATACGCTAGACTGGCCTATTCAACAATATTTGCGGGGGATGCGAAATGGGGATTCAGCCCAAAGGGGTTCAGGTTGAGCTAGAGAAGCCGATGCTTCATCTGCCCGATCAGCTAGACACGACTCAACCTCACTGGACGATTGAGGACAGCGAGGAACTATACCGAATTCAAGGCTGGGGTGAACCCTATTTCTCAATCAACGCGGCGGGGCACATTACGGTCTCGCCGAAGGGCGATCGCGGTGGTTCCCTCGACCTGTTTGAACTGGTGAATGCCTTGAAACAGCGAAATCTGGGGTTGCCGCTGCTAATTCGCTTTTCCGATATTCTAGAAGACCGGATCGAGCGGCTGAATGCCTGTTTTAGCAAGGCGATCGCCCGCTACAACTATCCCGGTGTCTATCGCGGCGTATTCCCGGTTAAATGTAACCAGCAGCGCCACTTAGTTGAAGATTTGGTTCGTTTTGGCAAACCGCATCAGTTTGGCTTAGAAGCTGGCTCAAAGCCGGAGTTAATGATTGCTCTGGCAACACTCAAAACACCGGGCGCACTGCTGATTTGCAACGGCTACAAAGACCGGGAATACATTGAGACGGCAATGCTAGCACAGCGGTTGGGGCATACGCCGATCATTGTGCTAGAGCAAATTGAAGAAGTGCAGTTGGTGATCGAGGCGCAGCAAAAACTGGGCATTCAGCCAATTTTAGGCGTTCGGGCGAAGCTCAGCGCGAAGGGAATTGGGCGTTGGGGCACTTCGGCGGGCGATCGCGCCAAATTCGGTTTAACCATTCCTGAAATTATCAGTGCCGTAGACCAGCTTCGACAGGCAGATATGCTGGGGTCGCTGCAACTGCTGCACTTTCACATTGGCTCTCAAATTTCTTCCATTAGCGTGGTTAAGGATGCCTTGCGCGAAGCCAGCCAAATTTACGTAGAACTGGCAAAACTGGGCGCAGCGATGCAGTACCTCGACGTGGGCGGCGGTTTAGGCGTGGACTATGACGGCTCCAAAACTAACTTTCACGCCTCCAAAAACTACAATATGCAGAACTACGCAAATGATGTGGTCGCCGAAGTGAAAGAGGCTTGTGCAGAGCGAAATTTACCTGTACCGACGCTGGTTAGTGAAAGTGGGAGGGCGATCGCCTCTCACCAATCGGTTCTTGTATTTGACGTGCTGGGCACCAGCGATGTGCTGTCAGAACTGCCCGAACCGCTGCAAGAGCGAGAGCATCTGATCATTCGCAACCTCTACGAAACTTACCGCTCTATCTCCGTTGAGAACTACCAGGAGATGTATCATGACGCGACCCAGTTCAAGGAAGAGGCGGTGAGTTTGTTTGGCTTTGGCTACCTCAGCCTGACAGAGCGGGCACGAGCAGAGCGGCTGTATTGGGCTTGCTGTCAGAAGATCTTGGCGATCGCCCGTCAGCAAGACTACGTGCCCGACGACCTAGAAGACCTGGAAAAAATCATGGCTTCGATCTACTACATCAACCTCTCGGTGTTTCAGTCTGCACCAGATAGTTGGGCGATCGACCAGCTATTCCCGATTATGCCAATTCACCGTCTGGATGAAGAGCCGACCGAACGCGCCACATTAGCCGACCTCACCTGTGACAGCGATGGCAAAATCGACCAGTTCATTGACCTGCGCGACGTAAAATCCGTCCTGGAACTGCATTCCCTCAAGCCCGGAGAGCCATACTACTTGAGTATGTTTTTGGGCGGTGCATACCAGGAAATCATGGGCAACCTGCACAACCTGTTTGGCGACACCAACACGGTTCACATTCACCTTTCACCCAAAGGCTATCAAATCGAACACGTCGTCAAAGGTGACACGATGACAGAGGTGCTGGGCTATGTGCAATATGACTCAGAAGACCTGATTGAAAGCGTTCGCCAGCAGGCAGAACAGGCTCTACAGGAGAAGAAAATCACTATCCAGGAGTCACAACTGCTGCTGCAAAACTACGAACACAGCCTCAGCCGCTATACCTATCTAGCTCCGTAGTGTACTCACTCCTCTCACTCATTTATCAACTACGTCTCTGATCTTTCATCGGACAACACAGCCAAAGTTTGGGAGTAGTTTTACAAACTTTCAAAATATATAGCTGTATGCACACAGGTTAGGACAAGGGGCTTAAGCCCCTTGTTCACAGGACATCTGCTTTGCGTACAGAAATGTCCTAACTTGCATGAGTACCGCTATAGCAACTGTCGAGATGGTTAGGACAAGTGGTGTTTTAGAACCCGCGCCGAGCGCGGGTTCCAAAACACCATCCTGGTTCTGTCGCCTCGGCGATTACTATAGTCAATCGTAGCGCCATCAGCGTGAGTGAGTTTTATATCATCTACGACGATTTGGACCGCCCGCCCAGGGGGGACGACCCGGGCCAGAGCGAACTTGAATCACTTCGCCGCTGGAGCGGGTAATGCTGAAGGCATCAAAATCGTAGTCATCATACTCACCTGTCACGGTGACTTGTTCACCTTCAGAGACATTGATCTCCTGGTACCAGCGCGGTCCAGCATCGACGATGATTTGTCCAGTTCCGTCATCCAGGATAAACTCATTTCCAACAACACTCCGAACGGTGCCAGAAATAGTGGTTCCGGAGCGTCTCTGCAACTCTCCAATTGGAACTTGTGCCAAAGCTGGAATACTCACGGCCATAATTGCTGAAGTCAATGCAATCGAAATTGCTCGTTTCATTGCCTAAACCTCCTAAAGGGTTGATGTTCTTAAATTAGGAAGTTGTGATGACAGGAAAGTGACAGGAACTACTGACTCGGTGCTAAATTTGCCCTTCACTCTTCATCCCTCATCCCTTCTCAACGGCATTTCGACCTGAAATAGAGTTCCTTGTCCCACGGTGCTGGTGACGGTGATTTGACCGTTGTGGGCGTGGATGATTTGTTGGGCGATCGCCAACCCCAGTCCAAACCCTCCCGTGCCTCTGCTGCGGGTTTTGTCTACTCGGTAGAAGCGCTCAAAAATATGGGGAAGTGCTTCTGCGGGGATGCCAATGCCCGTGTCTTCAACTTGAATGAGCGTGCGATCGCCCCTCACCAAAAGCCTCAACTGAACCTTGCCGCTAGCCGAGGTATAGCGACAAGCATTACTGAGCAGATTAATTACAGCTTGGCGCAGCAGGTTTGGGTCAGCCATTACCCAAACGGGGTGGTCGGGCAAATTACACATCAAAGTGAGACTTTTGGAAGTTGCTTGAGGCTGCCATTCTGCCGCAATGGTGTTTAGCAAATTAACCAGATCAGTAGATTGAAAAGATTCCTGTAGACTTACCCCATCATGTCGGGCTAAAAACAACAGTTCACTCACCAAATGACTCATCGACTTTGCCAAGTCAACAATTTTTTCCAGGCGTTGACGGGGTGAACCTGAGTGATTAGCAGGAGCCATCAGCCCGACCTGGGCGTTACTGAGAATTGCGGCAAGGGGTGCCCGCAGTTCATGAGAAGCATTAGCAGTAAAGCGCTGAAGCTGGTCGCAGGCCTGCACCAACTGATAATTGGTTTCTCGCAAATTGGCCTCTCGTGCAGCCAATTCCCGGTCAAGCTGTCGAAATAGATGAATCGCCAGTAGCCCACCAATCGTACCGACCATAGCGGACAAACATAGAACGGTCCAGCTAATTTGGCGGTAGAGTTCCAGATGTTGTTTGCGTTTGTGGAGGAGGCGTTCTTCTTCTGCGGCGAAGCGGGCGATCGCCTCTCGCGCCATATCCATTGTTGCCCTGCCTTCCTCCAACCAGTCATACAGCAGCGCGGTTGGCACAACTAATTCTTCCCGTCCGCTGATCTCCTGAAGTTCCTGCTGCAAAGTCAGCTTCTGGTCTAGCAAGCTTAATGTTTGCTCAACTAGCTCCTGAATTCCTAGCAGCCTTTGGGTTTGTTCAGGATTGTCCTGTACAAGCTGCTGCAATTCTGCCAGAGTTTCAGGAATTACCTCACGGGCATCAGTGTAGGGTTCTACAAAAGCTACTCGTCGGGTTAACCCATAGCCTCTCACGCCCGTTTCAGCATCTACCAAAGCCGTCAGTAAACGATTTGTTTCTAGCCGAACGCTCTGAGTGTGCTGCACCCAAGCCTCATCTTCGACCAGGCTAGACTTCAACCAGGCAAAAGAGGCAAGGGAGGTAAACAGGCAAACCATTGGAATGGCAATAATCAGAGTGCCTCGTTGTCGAACAGGCAAGCTCGTCCAACGCTGCATATGTTGGGTGAACTGGCTCATGATTTTTGTCAGTTCTCAGGTATCGATTGGCTGACAAAATGCAGATCCATAGCCCTATTCCGCAGAAACTTCTTGAGCTTCTTTTTCTGCTGCGATCGCCTCCAAATCTACCTCATCGCCCAATCCAGCCGCCAAAAGCTCGTCAGATTGATTTTCTTTAGGCTCAACTCGTTTTGAAAAGCCCCAGGCAAATAGCAGCGCAATCATAGCAACCATTAACCATTCAGGAGGCACAAACTCCGAGTTAATGACTCTAGCCAACAGCCTTAGACCAACCAGCGCAACGGTGACATACCCTGCATCTTCCAAATGAACAAATTCGTCGAGCCAGCGAATAAATAGCCCTGCCATAAATCGCAGTGTTATCACCCCGATCGCCCCTCCCGTCAAAACCAGCCAGGTTTCCTGAGAAATGGCGATCGCCGTCGTCACGCTATCTAAGGAAAATGCCAGGTCGGTCACAGCAATGACTGGAATTGCTTGCCAAAGCGAAGCAAAACGAGGGCCATGATGATGCTCTTTATCGTCATTTGAGGTGAAATATTGGAACACAAGCCACAGCAGGTATGCGGCTCCTAATAGCTCAAACTGCCAGAATTGAACAACCCAGGTTGCCGTCAAGATCAGAACGACTCTCAGCGCAAAGGCCACTACCAGCCCAAAATTGAGCGCACGTCGCTGCATGGCTCCGCCTTCAAGTCCCTGAGCGATCGCCGCCAGGGCGATCGCATTATCTGCTGAAAGCACCGCCTCCAGAGCAATTAGGACAGGCAGCAGCAGCAGGGTATCCATCCCGCCGGGAGATAAATCTAGCAGTTGATCTAACATTAATTAGCGATTTCTTAGTTCAAAAGCCAACAAAATAGATGCTAAAAGCACCCGTTTGAGGATAGCAATCCCCTCATTCAGCTTAACCTCATAATTCTTACATAGCAGTCCTATTTGATTTGTGAAAAAGATAATTCGTGAAAGTGCCCACCCTAAGGGCAGACACTTTCACGAATTATTTAGGATCGCTACATTCTCAAACCAGATAATTTCAAAGCGGTTTTAAGGAACCAGAGTTCCTAGCCACCTCCTAGAATAAAGACATAGCCTGTACCGTAAGCCTGCAATACTAGAGAGTTCATATCGCTATCGTCATCGCCTCCCTGTAATGCACCACCTGATCGTTCAACTGCAAAGCCGCTATCCGACAAGCAGCCTCATCTCGGAACTGCTTACCGTCCATGAGGGAAACTATGTGGTGCGGGCGCTAGTTCAGCTTGGGGGAACGACACTAGCAAGCGGAATGGCCGCCGCTGTCGATATTGAAGCAGCCGAAGACCGGGCTAAGGCTAGGGCCTTAGAAGCTTTAGGAATCATGCCTTCGCCAACCGCTTTGCTGGATTCACCACTGCCTGTCACTTCAAGCAAGCTTCAACCTGGATCTCTGGATTTGACAGCTTCTATGGCGCGGTTGTCACAGGTTGGCGCAGACGCGATCGCCTCTTCCCCATCCGGGGCGATCGCCCCCTCACTTCCCGAAGCCCCCGCATTTCCCAGCAGCACAGCCATCGGTCTAGAACCAGATGCTGACTTTAGTACTGAATTCAACATCGACAACACCGAGTTCTACCTATCTAACCCCGACAGAGACGAGTTTTCGAGCGATGATCCCTTGTCTGACCCTGGATCTCAGGAAGAATCTCTGCAAGCCAGCGGTTCCACACCTTTCCCCAGCCCCAAATCTTCCCGTCCCAAAAAGAATGGCAAATCCAGCACTGAACCCAAACCCGTAGAATCCTTCACTCCCTCCCTCGAAGAGCCGCTCGACAACTCCGATGTAATCGCTCAGACCGACGTAGAGCTAAGGCGCTTGGGCTGGGGCAGAGATCAGGGACGCAAGCACCTTGAGCAAACCTATGGGAAGCGATCGCGTCAGCAACTTACTGACGAAGAACTGCTCGACTTTCTCCATTACCTGGAGTCACAGCCATAGACGGGTCATTAAGACCAGTGAGCAATAACCAATCTAAGCGTTAACAGGCTCAGGACGGCTACCAATCGCCTGCTTGTCAATCACCTGATCAATCAAGCCATAGTCCATTGCCTCAGCCGCCGACATAAAGAAGTCGCGCTCGGTATCCTGCTCGATTCGCTCCAGGGGTTGCCCTGTATGGTCAGCCAGCCACTCGTTAAGCCTGCGCTTGTGATACAGAATTTCTTTTGCCTGAATCTCAATGTCAGCCGCTTGTCCCTGAGCGCCACCTAACGGCTGGTGAATCATGATGCGGGAATGGGGTAGGCTCATTCGCTTGCCCTTCGTTCCAGCACTGAGCAGGAAAGCACCCATGCTAGCGGCTAACCCCACACAAATTGTGCAAACGTCTGGGCGAATGTGGTTCATCGTGTCAAAAATGCCCAAGCCTGCCATCACCGAGCCACCCGGAGAGTTGATGTAGAGATAAATATCTTTCTCAGGGTCTTCTGCTTCAAGAAATAGCATCTGAGCCACAATCAGGTTTGCCAGGTCAGAATCAACCTGCTGTCCCAAAAAAACGATCCGCTCTCGCAACAGCCGAGAATAGATATCAAAGGCGCGATCGCCCCGACCAGATTGTTCAATAACGGTAGGAATCATGTAGCTCTCTCTTCCACAAATCTTCTCTCATTGTAGTGATTCCCCGTAGCGCATTAGCTTCAGACGCAGTAGTAATTTCTCGAACTCAACGCCCTCTACGAGTCGTCTAACCCTATTAGCCGTGCTTAGAAGGCTCCTGAGCAGGCACATTGTCTTTGCCCGACTCCTCTAATAAGTTCACCAAAACCTCCTTCAGCTTCATGCGATGGATGTAGGGCCAGCCGCCCTCAGCTTCCATGTCTTTGAGCAGTGCATACAGCGCTTGGCGGTTGACAGGCAAGGACTCTTGAAACAGCCCATCACGAATTTCTCGGTGCAGCGCTTCTAAGAGTCGTAAGAGTGCCAATAGCGATCGCCCCTCTCCCCGTCGGCGCTCTGCTTCATGCAGCACAACCGTAGCGATCGCCTCTAGCTCAGTTGCCCCTGCGGTTTGATCTTGCTCCATTTCTATAGTCCTGACACTGCCTAAAACTGCCGCACTTAAAGAAGGTCGAGCTTCTTTGTCAGCCATACCCTCTATTCCTATAGACTCAGCCAACACCATATCCCAAATGCTCCACAAGATAGTACGGAGAGACGCAATTTCAAAGCAGGTTTGACTAGAACTTAACCTAAATTCGTTGAGTTGCACTGGCTAGAATCAAGCAAAGGTAACAAGGTCTTGTAGAATTCAGTATGAGGCTTAATTCGAGCTATTCCAGGCTGCTTCATAAGCATTTATCCCATCTGGGCAAGGGTTCGTTAAGTCTCTGGCGATCGCAACTTTTCCACAAGCACAAGTCAAATCTGGCGAAAGATTTCCTTCCTTGAGATGGCTTCAAGTCACGCTCCTGCTTGAATCGCCAAAGCCTGCTCTCTCTTTAAGATGATACTAGCGGGATTTTTACATTTATATTGAGGTTGACCATGAGGTATCGCGCTTTAATTGTTGCATTCCTGGCACTTTGTCTGGGCTTCTTGACTGCTTGTAGCGAAAGCCCATCCGCTGCAAGCGGCCCGCTCACTTACGATCAGATTCGAGGCACTGGTCTTGCTAATTCCTGCCCCCAACTCGGAGAAACCAGCCGAGGCTCCATCCCCATTAGCCCTGACCAAACTTTCACCCTAACAGGTCTATGTCTTGAACCAACTAGCTTCTTCGTCAAAGAAGAACCTATCAACAAGCGACAACAGGCAGAATTTGTCGCAGGCAAACCCCTAACTCGCTACACTTCCACCATTGATCAGGTAAGCGGTGAAATCAAGGTTCAGTCCGATAGCAGCCTGAAGTTTGTTGAAGAAGATGGATTTGACTTCCAGGCAATCACCGTCCAACTGCCCGGTGGAGAACAGATTCCTTTCTTGTTTAGCGTTAAAGGGTTGGTTGCACAAAGCCAGTCTGGGCTGCAAAGCATCAATACATCTACAGATTTCGAGGGTGAATTTAAAGTTCCTTCGTATCGCACCTCTAACTTCTTAGATCCCAAAGGTCGGGGTCTTGCAACTGGCTATGACACCGCAGTTGCCCTTCCTAGCCGAGGCGATAGTGAAGAACTGTTAAGGGAAAATATCAAAAGCTTTGACATGGGCAGAGGCAGCATCTCTCTGCAAGTCGCCAAAGTGGACAACGTAACAGGCGAGATCGCAGGCACCTTTGAAAGCGTTCAGCCCTCCGACACCGACATGGGAACAGCCGCTCCCGTAGACGTAAAAATTCGAGGGTTATTCTATGCTCAGATTGAGCCTACTCAAGCTTAAGCTCGGCAGCGTCAATCAGTCTTAGAGGATGTTTGAAAAGTCTAATCTGTAACCCAAAAGCTTGTAGGGGCGTAGCATTCGGGCAAGATTTAGGGCTTACCTGCCAATGCTATGCCTTTACAGGGAACATTTGCTACTTTTCAAACACCCTCTTATATTTTCAGTTTGAAATAAGGTCACTCAAGGGGGAAATCTTCCCCCTTTTTTATGCAGAGATTGCTGCTTTAAGACAGGTTCAGTAATAATGCCGTTGCTTATACCTATCTACAGCGAATAGGTTTGATCTATTCCACAAAGCTACTAAACCTTAGATACACAGGAATCTCAAACTCCTGCGACTGTCTAAGGTTTATTGATTCTCAATCCAATGCTGATACCGTAGCGATTTAGAGCCGTGTCGAGTATCTCTGATTAAATTTTTGATGTACTAACCTGGTCAAGGGCTTGCCTAAAGCGGCATCAGTCTTTAAGCTGTTTTGACATTGGGGAATCTGTACAGACTTCTGTAAAGTAACGCGCTCTACCTACCTGAATCTCGTCATGTCTACCATCGTCACAACCGAATTGAAAAGTGAGAGTTTGCAACTGCTGCGGGAATACCAGAAGGCTCCTTCTGCGGAAATTCGCAACCAGTTAGTGCAGCTTAATTTTGGATTGGTCAGGAAGGAAGCTCACCATTGGATTAACCAATGTACGGAGAGCTATGAAGATTTGCTGCAAGTAGGGAGTTTGGGACTGATTCGAGCAATCGAACGATTTGATATGTCCAAAGGACACGCCTTCAGTTCTTTTGCAATTCCCTACATTCGGGGAGAAATTCAGCACTACCTGCGGGATAAGGGTTCGCCCATTCGGATTCCTAGACGCTGGCAAGCCCTGCAACATCAAGCAGCTTGTGTAACCAGGGAGTTACAGACAAAACTACGTCGGCAGCCAACAGACAGTGAAGTGGCGATCGCCCTGCAAATCCCGCTATGTGAATGGCAGGAGATCAAGCTGGCCTGCCGCAACCGCGCTCCGCTGAGCCTAGATGCTCCCATGCGTGATGAAGATGAAGGCTCTACCTGCCTAGGCGAAATCATTCCTGACCCGCGATACAAAAGCTTCCAGCTTGCTCAAGAAGACCAGATCCGTTTACAGCAAGCCCTAATTCAGTTAGAAAAGCGCACTAGAGAAGTTCTGGAATTTGTGTTCCTCCACGACCTGACCCAGAAAGAAACGGCTGAACGGCTGGGTATTAGCGCTGTCACGGTCTCCCGACGAGTTAAGAAGGGACTGAAGCTACTAAAGAACTCAATGCTAGGACTGCCTTCTGAGGCAGATGAGGACGAATAACCTTTGCCTGGTCATCCTTGTAGGCAAAAATTTTGCTTAACTTAGCAGAAAAAATGGGAGTGCCACGCATATCCCATTTTTTTGTAGTGCAACTCGTTGTCAAGCTTCGGCTTGGCAGGAAGGCTCTGCCTCATCTGGCTAGAGAAGGCAGAGCTTCTGAAGCAGCAAAAGCCTGAAAACGAGGCATCAACGTCTTGAGCAAGGCGTGTAGCGCCGCATGGCGTTGCAAAACCGTTCAGAGAATTCGACAACCACTTAGGTTATGTGATGCTTCATGGAGTTCTTAAAGTCAATCAGGAGTACGGAATGAGCAATTTGGTGATCAGGGTTGTTTCATATACAGCAGAGAAAACCGCAATTCAAGCCATCCGGCATCAGGTGTTTCAGGTTGAGCAGGGAGTTGATCCGGCGCTTGAGTTTGACGGACAGGACGAAACCGCAATTCATCTGTTGGCACAGATAGAGGCTGAGCCAGTAGGAACCGCTAGAATCCGCTTGCTCAGCGAACAGCTTGCCAAAATTGAACGAGTTGCAGTGCTATCAAGCTGTCGTGGACAGGGCATTGGTAAGCGACTGATGGAAGAGGCAATTGTCTTTTTGAATACAAAAAATATTCCTGAAACTAAAGTTAACGCCCAGCTTTATGTCAAAGACTTCTATCAGAAGCTGGGCTTTGAGCAGCGGGGTGAAGTGTTTGAGGAGGCGGGTATCTCTCATGTTGAAATGAGGTTGCGATCGCTATAAGTCTTTCAAATTAGAAAAAGGTAATTTGTGTCACCTTTTCTCTCACGGTTAGGGTTCTAAGCCCTGACTCTTGAGCTATTTATTTTAGTTGTCTAGTGAGTTTGCATAGGGAAAAGCTTGATCCCTAATCTGAAGCACCTGGTTTTTCGGCATTTCCAAGCTGCCCCAGAAAAATCAGCTAAACGCCATGACCAAACCAGGTCTCCTAAACGTTCGTTAACTTGTCTAGCAAAGATAGAACAGTTTTAGTCAAAGGAGCGCAGTCAGTTTAACTTCATTCTATAAACTTTTGTGTTGACCTGTTCCATTTAGGAGCAGAGTGAATAGGCTAGTAAGAACAAGCCTTTAACGGCGCAAATGCTTCTCAAGTTAGATTTCATCACTTTGTAGTTAAGGCGACAATTTAATCAGGTTCTTTCATCTAGTTTGCATTCATTTGCTGCTCAGCTTACTATCAGCAACTCTGTCTTTAAAGTTGTGCTGTTAGCCCTGATGATTAAGAAATTTATCCTCACTTTAAACTCCCTTTAAAAATATTATGAACACTTGTCCTTGCTGCTCTGAACAGTTGCTCCGTCACGCTCGCCACAACAGCGTTTATTGGTTTTGCCCGCATTGCTGGCAAGAAATGCCCAATCTTTCATCGGCGATCGCCACAAATCAGCGACAGGTTAAGAAGCTAGAACGTTTAGTTGATTCACTTGATTTGGTTTGTTAGTAGGGTATTTCTTTGGTCTTACTTTGTTCACCATTCCTTAAGAAACTATCCATATACTAAGGGTTCAGCTATGGCAGATTGTCATAGCTGAACCCTTTTTTCAGCTTTAAACTTGTTCAAATAGATACAGACACAGATAAGTTGTGCTATATATTACCCCATGCTTCAGTAAGCGTTATTTTCAGCTACTTCAGGAGCTTGTTAGAGGATGAATTTACCTCTGGTGTTTGATATTGCGATTGGTTTAATTTTTATTTACTTAATTCTAAGTTTGTTAACTTCTGAGATTCAGGAACTCACTGCAACTCTGTTGCAGTGGCGGGCTGAACATCTTAAAAAAGCAATTGATATCTTACTGACTGGAGAAGTCGAAAACGGCTCAATTCATCAAAAATTTGTTGATGATCTGTACAATAGTCCACCGCTTAAGGCGCTTAATCAAGAAGCCAAAGGTAAAGTTGCCAGATCTTTTCGTAAAATCAGCCATGCGATTGGCGACTTTTATCGGTCAATACAGGTATGCGTAATGCCTTTGGCAATCAGCGGAGCGGACCTTCTTACATTCCCTCAGAAGCATTTGCTACAGCAGTTTTGCAGAAGCTTGATTTGGAGCTATTGAGCCAGAAGGTTAGTGAATTAACGGTTCAAAAGTTCAACAAAGATAAGCTGGAGTTGGTTAAACAGGTTCTACAAGATCTTAGAATTAGTCTTGGAGACGACTCTTTGCTGGTTAGCGAACTTCAAGCTTTGGAAGACGCACTTACCGATGTTTTTGACAATTTTGTTAGAGGCAGAATTACTTTTACTGCTGCAATTGATCAAACCGCTGAGCAGCTTAAGCAATTTGTTGATAATACAGAATCGAGTCTCTCGGATAATCATCACTGCCAAGAGATTATTCGTAGACGGTTGCCGTATTTGAGACAGGCGATCGCCCTTAAACGCATGGAGCCTACTGTTTCTGAAGTTTTAGCAATTATTTTAGACAAATCGAATCAGAAAAATCTGTCGCCTCAAATTGCCAAAATTGTTGCTCGAATTAACGAAAGAAATCCAGAAATTCCTGAACAATTACGGCAGAATTTGGTTTCTTTGGCTCGGCAAGCTCAGTTTAAAGCTAATAGTTTGCAGACGGGAGTGCAGCAGTTAGAGCAAGAAATTGCAACCTGGTTTGACCATTCAATGGAGAGATCATCGGGAGTTTACAAGCGCAATTCTAAGGGAATTGCGATCGCCATTGGTTTTCTCGTTGCTATCATCAGCAATGCGGACACCTTTCATATTGTGAATCGGTTATCTAAAGATTCAATTTTGCGATCGACAATTTCTAATGCGGCAGATCAACTGGTCGCTCAACCGCTTCAGACTCCCGCTAGTTTGCCCTCTGAGCCAGCGGCATCTGCACCAGAAGAATTTGAGCCTGAAGCCGTTGAACCGCTGCCCTCTGCTCCGCTACCAGTTGAGCCTGAAGTGGGTCAAGCCGCTGCCAATCCTGATTCGGCTGAGGCAGTTCGCTTACGCAACATTAGAGATGCTGTAGATGATGCGTTGCAGGGATTGTCTCTGCCGATTGGCTGGAATCAGGCAAACACGTCTGCTCAGACGATAGAAAGCCAGTATTCGCTGATTCCATTTTTTAGAGTGCCGTATCTCAGACGCATTATTGGCTGGTTTATCTCTGGTATTGCATTATCAATGGGCGCATCTTTTTGGTATGACCTATTAAGTAAAGTCATGCGGGTGCGAAATTCGGGCAGGCGAAGTGATGCTAATCCTAGGAGTAGCGATGCTACTTTCGATGATTGAGGGACGCTGATTAATTGGCAGATCTTTTGATGTAGTAGCGCTAATGCTAGAAGATGAAATTAAGCTGAATATGCCAGTCTTTTTCCTGGCGAGAAATTTGAACTTGGCGAATGAATTCTCGAAAGTAGAACCGTCGTTCTGCCTCTGATAGGTCTAGCCAAAATTGTGGAATGGAGACGGTTTGGGCGATCGCCTTCAAATTCACAGGCGGAAACTGGGCAAGTTGAGCTTGCAGCGCCGATATTTCTGTACGAACTTTGTAAGCCCTTAGTTCAGCCGTTTCCACATCCAAAACACCGCCTGTTACTAAGTTTGGTAACTGTTCCAGGACAGCTTGCTTTGCGGACATCTGGGCTAAAACGCCTTGTTTGATTTGCTCCAAGTCAGGCATTTCTGCTCCGCTGACGGCAATAGGCAGGTCTTCGCAAATTCGTTGAATCGTTTGCTTTAGGATTTGTTCATAGGGCAGGGCGCGACATTTAGGGCGATTGGGGCAGGCGATTGGGCGTAAATAGAGGTATTCTCGTTGCTTACGCACGGCTGTAACGCGAGTGACTGTCATGGGTGAGTTGCAGTCTGCACAAAACACCAGCCCTGCAAGCGATCGCGGCGCACTGGCAGCACGGGGAGACAGGCGGCGGTTGCGGCGCAGCAGACGATCGACCTGGGCTGCTTCTTCGCGTGACACGATAGCCGCATGGGTATCTGAAATAACCTCCCCATTTTGGTAAAGCAGGTCACCCCGATAGACTGGGCTGGTGAGCCAGCGTTTTCCGGTAGAAACCGAGATTTTTTTGCCGTATTTCTTCTCTAAATGGCGAACGCTTCCCCTGAGTGAGCCATAGAGCAGGAAGTTTTCAAAAAATTCTTTGACAATCGGTGCAGCGCTGCGATCAACAATGTAGCGATCCTTGCCACGACGATAGCCGTAGGGCACTTTGCCGGGAGGTGGCAATGCTTTAATCCGATTTCGAGCGTGACCTCTGCGGATGTGGCGGCTGTGCTGGCTATCTTGAAGCGATCGCAACAGTTTCAGCAGATCTGCACGGGTAAGCGGCTGACTGTCTGCGCCCACTTTTTCCTCAGTCGCGATCAGATAAACGCCCAAAGTTTCAAGTTCTGTCAGGCGATCACCTACTGCCTGCACCGAATCTCCCAACTCCTCCAACCGACGCACCAGCAAGTAGATTTCTGAGGAATTTGCTTCTGACTGGCAATCTTGAAGTAATTGCTGAAGTTGGTGGCGATCGCCAAAATCCTGATAAATTCGGTCCACCTCCCAACCCCAAATTGCGGCATCCGGCGCAGATTCTAGTAAAGGATCGGTGTAGGAGTAGGCAATTGTTTTCATGCGACTGCAAACCGAAGAGCGATCGCCCCTATCCCTCAGTTGAGTCAGAACTTTCTAGGAAATCAGAGCTTTCCGGTAAATCCGCACTCTTTGGTAAGTTTGCAATTTGCTGAGCAAACCAGTTTGCAGCACTGATGTTAGTTCCTTCACTGAGCCGCTGTAAAGTCTGGTCAATCAGGGCGATCGGTAAGTTGGTCAATGCTGAGGAATGCAAACACTGCTGATACTTTCCGTCTTCGTGGAGTTGAAAGGCAAGCACCCGCCTTCCCATTACGTCGATTACCCAATATTCAGGAATTTGCAGCGCGGCATAAATTTGCTTTTTCTCATCTAGGTCAGTCGCCAGGGTTGTATCGGCAATTTCGCCAACTAAATCAGGGACTCGCCATTGGTCGAGGTTAATTCGACGGGGTTCGCCTTCTCGCCACTGGGGAAAGCGATCGCCAACATACAAAACTAGATCAGGCGCTCCTGCTTTCTGTCTAGGTTCTTCTAACAAGCAGCGTCCCAGAGACTCAGCAGCCTGATCAGACCTGGCATTAAACCAGAAAGCCAAAGCATAATCAGAAGATCGCTAACCTTAGCGTGATTAATTCCTTCAGATC
>JAAUTN010000490.1 GCA_012031415.1 Leptolyngbyaceae cyanobacterium SM1_4_3
AGTGTGACGGTGGTTGATCAGTTGTTGGAGAAGCACAACTTTCGCAAACGCAAAGACGGTGAAAGCGCATGGCGACCGGAGAGAGTGAGCATCGCAATGAGCAATTTGAGCGGATTGAGCAGTTGAAAGACCGCTATCAAGCCGCTGGCAATCCCGTCTTGAGTATGGACACAAAAAAAGAGAACTAATTTGGTCAGTTGTATCGAGCAGGGCAACTATACACCCAAGAGCAGGGAGTCGAAGTGTTTGACCATGATTGGGCAACGCTCGCAGAAGGGGTAGCGATTCCCCAGGGGCTGTACGACTTGAGCGATAATATCGGCTACATTCAGATCCTTGAGTTTGGACTAATTTCGTCGAGAGAGGCAGTCGATGTTTTTCATCGACTGCCGTAAGGTCAATGAAGTAACAAGCAACATTGACCTTATGATTTTCAATCAACTACAGAAATTTCGCCACAGGCTGTATGGGTTGCTTGGCAATGCTCGGGATGCGGTGTTTGATCTGATGGATGCAGTCCTGGTAAGTGGGAGCATCAGCTCGTTTGTGAGTCTGTCGCAAAGTCCCGTATTTCGTCGGCAATGGTCGAGCACTTACGCGGCGCTGCAAGCGAGTCGGTTGCAGCGAGTAAAGATAATGAAGCTGTTGGTGAGTCAGATTGCCACAGATTCACAACCGTTGCTGGCAGGCGATAGTAGTCGGTGGAATCGTCCTAGTGCGAAGACGTTGCAAGACCGCAGCTTTTGGGCAGGAGGGAGCAGTGGCATCAGCGTGGGACACAGCTACAGTAGCTTAGCGTGGATACCCGAAGCAGAAGGGAGTTGGGGTTTGCCTGTGTGCCATGAGCGCATTACTAGCTTTGAGACCCCTGTGAGCAAAGCTGCCCTTCAACTTGAGCAAGTGACTCGCCAGATGAGTGTGCGTCCCTTAGCGGTGTATGACCGAGGCTATGGCAATGCTAGCTTTGTTAATCAGACGGTAGGGGTTGAGGCAGACCTGCTGCTGCGCCTTGCCTCCAACCGCTGCGTGTATGGTAAAGCTGGCAAATACCAGGGACGGGGAGCACCTGCCAAACATGGGCATAAGATGAAGCTCAATGCCCCCCAGACTTGGAGTTTGCCCACCCAAACTCTGGAGGTCGAAGACGCGAAGCTGGGACGAGTGCGACTCACTCGCTGGAGCGAGTACCACTTCCGCAAGTCCCCGAATCGTCCCATGCAGATCCTGCGCGTGGAGGTGTTGGAGAGCAACACAAGCAAACGCCGCTTTCAGCCAATCTGGTTAGCTTGGTTGGGCAAGACAATGCCCCCCTTAGAGTGCCTGGGATTAAAGTACCTCCGTCGCTTTGCCCTGGAACATTGGTATCGCTTTGCCAAGCAACGGTTATATTGGACACATCCTCAGTTTACGTCCCTGGCTGCAACCGAGACCTGGAGTGGGCTGATGCCGTTGCTCACCTGGCAACTCTGGTGGGCACGAGCCGACTGTGAGGATCGCCCCTTGCCCTGGCAATCGCCCCAAGTTGCACTCTCCCCAGGTCGCGTCGCTCAAGCCTTTGCCCCTATTCTTGCCGCGATTGGCACCCCAGCCCCTCCGCCCAAACTACGAGGTAAATCTCCGGGTCGGGCAAGCGGACAAAAACTACCTCCGCGTCCTCGCTATCCAACGGTAAAAAAACGTATCTCTAAACCCAAATCCTCCAAGCAATCCCTGAGTCGCTCTGACCCAACAGCAGCTTAGTTTTGAGTGTGTTTGTATCCAATCTATTTAGTTCAACTGTGACGCACGGTTGAACCTATTTTTCGTCTCATCCTTTTGCATAACTGTAGAACTCATTTAGTCCAAACTAAAGGTTGAGCTAGCTTGAGTTTCATGTTCTAATCCACCATTTCAAAAGGAACATAGAGCAGAATACACCCTGACATTGAAATGACAATATGCCTCAGAACTCACCACGACGGCAGCCTAAGTCTAGGTGTTCTAGGTGTATTCAGGGAAGATGCATCAAAATTAGAATCTATCAGTGCATTGTCGAAAACCGCATTCAAAGCATCAATACAAAAAGAATCAGCCTCTACACCAGGAATTTCAAGGACATCCCCCGAATCTTGATCAATTGCAATTAAGGTGAAAGTTAGAATGGCATTAGCTTGAGCATACTGACCACTAGCATCTGCTACTAAATACTCATGCTCATGAATCAGATTATTGGCAGTACGAGGTGGGTTGCGAAAGGAGCCACCTCTTCTCGCTTCTTCAGCAAACATACCATCCAAACTGGTTGGAGTAAGGGCTTCAACTCTTCCATCTGGCATTCGGTTGCCCACAACGGCTAATTGTTGCGGTCTTAAGTTAGTCACATCCTCCCTGCCAGTAGTTGGGTTTATCACAGTCAAACTGTTTGGAGTACCACTTAATCCTGCTCGATTAGCTACGGGAGTAACAGTTCCTCTACGTGGGATAAGAACTGCTACCTGAATGTTGTCAGAACGCTGAACCCTCTCGCGTGCTGCGGGAATGATTGAGTCAACTAGACTTGCGATTGGACGCGGAATTGGTTCTTGAAGATACTCAAGCCCCATTTCTGCTGGAGTTCTTACGATTAATCCGGGAATCGTGGGAGAAGATGTGACAGCGTTCGCGTGATTTCCCCAAAAGATAGAGAGAGCCGTAACAAGAATAGCTACGCTTAGCAATGCTAGCTTTTTCACGAACGAATTCTTCATTTGGTTGCAGCCTTGTGTAGTAGTGGTAGGGGATCTTACAAATAACCTCAGACTCTAGCGATTCAACGGTAAGTTGCTGGTATCGTACATGTTCTCTCTTAACTCACCGTTCAAACCTGCATTTACTACGTCTCTCAACACATCAGATGCATCTACGTTACTCAAAACATAAAATTGCTGGGTCTGTGGCTTGTATGCAATTAAGTCAACTGTGAGAACAGTGTCTGAGTGAGTAGTACGCTCTGAAAGTTGGTCATACAAAACATCTGCTCGCTGATCCAAAAGTTGAATCAACTCAGCAGGAGTCAAATTCTTAACTTGTCCCGAAGGTTCATCTAGGTAACCAATCACTTCTATTAACTCTTGAGGAGATGTTGTTTCTCTCTTAGCACTTAGAGGATGATTTACACCTAAAGGGAACATAACTGGTAAATCAGGCTTCATACTCTCTAAAGCAGTTTTAGCGGTAGAAACGTACTCAAAAAATATTTCTTTGTCAGAGTTTGACGGAGGCTGAGGAGAAGGAGGAAGGGAATGGGAATTTTCTTCTGGTGGAGTATGGGAAACGTCTGGTGCAGGGGTTGCCTGGTTGTTACTTGGAGTAGGACTGGGTTGAATTGAAGAAGTGGGGGTTGGATTTATATCAGGAGTATCTTTTACTAAAAAGCCCCTCCCAAAAAAACCTACTGATGAAATAAAGGCAGCAAGAATTGTTACGACAATCCACACGAGCCAATGAGGCTCATTGATTTTATTGATCTTTGTCACCCTTGTACTCCTGTTAGTATTGATAAAAGTGAGTACCTGAACCTCGCATCAAAAAGCCATATCTATTTCTAAGATATGACTGCGTTCAACGATTGAGAAGATGTGATAGGACAAAGAGTGCAGCCATTACAACCTAGAATGTACGAGAGGGCAATTCACATTCACCTCACGAACCCTAGAGTAACCAGACTCTGAAAGTCAATAGATCAGATTAACCTACGTAATCCAAATTCATTTAGCTTAAGTGCTCCTCTGAAAGTTAACTAAGCTTCTAAACAACGTTATCTAGAAGCAGTCTCGAACCAAGCAAACTTTGGTAGAACCCATACTAAACAGTGTAGCTAATCTAAATTGAAATGTGTTGGGTAAAGTAAAGTCCTTTTGAATTTCTCCCGATTTCATTGAGTTACTTGATGAACAGGCTTATGGTGGCAAAATTGAGTGGCATTTGATCGTCTGCTGGACTAACAACATTGAATTGCCAAACTGGGCGATCGTTCTCAACAGACAGTGACTTAACCTCGACTCCCCACAACAGAGAAGTTAAAAGAACCACCACAACGGAGGCTTGGCAGGCTAACGTTCCTGGTCAGCGGTTGTCGATCGCCCTGCACCTTTGCCAAGTGATTTGGGTCAATCCGCTGCACCAGGATTGTTAGACCGCGAACTGGTACTACTATTTGTAAAACACGAGGAAAGAGTAGTCTTTTTGAGATCTTCTGAAATATTACTCTAGTCTCCACCTCTGATCTGTAGGAGCACCTCTGAAAGGATCACGTCCTGAAAACTCACAATCAAAAAGGTGTAGTCGTGCACCATTATTTACACCTGGAATACCATCCACATCAATACACTTTCCAGACAAAATGTTTCTGATTAGACCATCACTTGTAAAAGTCCACCTTTGATCTGTAGGTGTACCATTATCGCGGTTATGTCCGGATGATTCACAATCCCAAAGTTGTAGAATTGCTGTATTGTTTTGTCCTGGCGCTCCAGCCACATCAATACATCTTCCAGATAGGGTATTTCTGATGAAACCATCATTAGTTAAAACCCATCTTTGATCGGTAGTGGCA
>JAAUTN010000491.1 GCA_012031415.1 Leptolyngbyaceae cyanobacterium SM1_4_3
TGCTGACTGATTTCGGTTTGCAAGATGCTTATGTTGGGATGATGAAGGGGCGATCGCCCAAGTTAACGCCACTCTGACCGTCATTGACCTGACTCATCAAGTTCTACCACAAGACATTACGGCAGGGCGATTTCACCTGATGAGTGCATATCCATACTTTCCCCCAAGAACCGTGCATATCGCGGTAGTTGATCCGGGTGTGGGAAGTGAGAGGAGGGCGATCGCCATTCAGCTTCAAGATGGTTTTTTGGTTGGGCCAGACAATGGTTTGTTGAGCGGCATTCTCGACCAGCATTTAGCGATCGCTGCGGTTGAGCTAACTAACTCTGATTACTGGCGCACCTCCCAACCCAGCGCAACTTTTCATGGACGCGACATCTTTGCTCCAGTTGGGGCGCATCTCGCATCGGGTGTTGCCCTGGAAAAGCTTGGAACTGCGATTGATTTGACTTCGCTCAAACGAATACCATTAGTTGCCTGTACCAAAATGGCAGGGGCGATCGCAGGCACAATTCAGCACATCGACCACTTTGGCAACCTGATCACCAACATTCCTGGAAATGAAGTGATAGATAAGAGTTGGTTAGTGGCGATCGGTGAGATGACGATTCCAGGAAAACATACTTATGCAGACACTCCTACAGGGGATTTACTAGCGCTAATAGGGAGTCACAATTGGGTTGAGGTTGCAGTGAGTGGCGGCAATGCTCAAGCCCAACTGCAACTGTGTGTTGGAAGTCCTGTACAGGTTATATTCCTTTAATCGTAAAGCCACTGAACGCCAGTTACGCACATCCCCTATATAGAACAAGGGGCTTAAGCCCCTTGTTAGTTGAGACTATCAAGACAACCCAGATGAACCCTGAATGCATCCCCTGTAGAACAAGAGGCTTAAGCCCCTTGTTAGGCTGGAGATTGCTTGATTCATCGCGACCATTGCCCATCACCTTACCTGGAAGGCATGACCATCCTCTGCTGCAACACCAACTGATTTCGCAGTAAATCTGCCTGCATTGCACTCAGTTGATCAATCTGTGCTTTAAAGTCTGCGGCTCGGCGTTTAGCGGCAACCTTTCGCTCTAGGGCCGCCCGCACGATTCGTTCTTTTCTGCCCTGTTTGAGTGCGAGTTGGGCAACTCGATGCCAGGTGTCTACATCGGCTTGTGTTCGCTCGTACTGGGGTTGAAGCTGGGCTTTGGCGATCGCAATATTCTGTAAGGCATGATCCAGCAGGTGAATGGATTGAACCGGGTCAGACTCCGTTGCTGCCTCTTCAATTAATCCCCGCGATGTTGCCGCGCCAATGCCACCGATTCCCAACCCAAAATTATTCAACTGCTGGCTTTCATTCAAGCCAGTCTTACACCAGTTGGCGAAATGCTCACAGTTATTTGATACCAGGTTGTACTGTTGCTCACCCAGACGACTCTCAGCCCGCTGCATCACAATATCGGAAATGTAAGACGCAGGCTGATGTTTGACAAAAATTGGATTGCCTGCCGCAAACGATTCTATAGAGGTGCGGCTAATGGTTGCCTCACCCACCTTGCGATAGTGAATGACAGTGCCATCGCCGCAGTCGATGCCATGATGCTCGTAGACCCCTTCTCTTCCAAGAAACGGACGCATCACATAGATTTGATCTGCTCGCGCCATAGTGCCTCTATGTGTCCCCCATGTTCCCCTATCTTTGCTCTAGCTCAGAGGTAATTTAGCGCGGACTGGCTTAGGGCTAGTTCAGCAATCCGACAGAATTTAATCTTGTTGCTGCGCCTGTCGTAGCGCTTCAGCAAGCTCGCTCGCCGAAGCATAGCGTTGTTCTGGGTCTGGGTCAGTTACCTTCTGCATCACTGCTCTCAGGGCGGGTGAAATGTTGGGCACTGATTCTGCGTGAAATCGATATCCTTCACCGCGATCGCCATAAAACGAAATTGGATTTTGACCCGTCAGCAAAAATGCTAGCAGTGGACCTAAAGCATACAGATCAACCGCAGGGGTTGCGTCAATGTTTAGCTGTTCTGGGGCGGAGTAGCCCGTAGACCCGGCAGGCGTTTCTTGCCCTAAAATCACGGCTTTGGCTGCCCCAAAGTCAACCAGGGCTATTTCACCTGCTGCAAACGGAGTACTCTGGTAGATCAAGCTGGTCGGGCGAATGCCGCGATGTAGAATGGGTGGCGTGAAGGCGTGGAGATAATCCAGCAGTCCGCAGATTTCGAGAATCCAGTTAATTGCCGGAGTCAACTGAAGAGGACCTTCTACCATCATCTGTTGAGCAATTGTGTTGCCAGACATCATTTCCGCTACCAGATAGGGACGCTGGGCGATCGCAAAAAAATCAACCAGTCGGGGAATTTGAGGATGGTTGATCTGCCGTAAGATTTCTGCTTCACACTCTAACGCGGCCTGCGCTTTAGGGTTATCAACCCAGTCTGGGTTTAACGTTTTCAGCGCCAGATTTTGCCCATTCCGCCAGGCCAGGTAAGTAATGCCAATCTCTCCCTCGCCCAACACCTTAACAAGCTGATATTCCCCAACAATTTGCAGCACTTGCAGCGGTTGCCCACAGTCCACACAAAACAGACCGCCGCCCCGCTGGTGAGTGCATTCTGCCTCAAACGTCTCAACCTCGTTCAGTCTGTTAGAGGGATCGGTCGCGATCGCCTTTGCAAAAGAATTTGGGGCTTGAGGAGCAGTTCTCGGAATATCGCTAATAGGCTCCGCTGGAATTTGCAAATGCGGCGGCACTGGGATCATTCCCACAGACGGAGATACTGGTTTTTTAGGGGTGTCTATGCCGCTTTCGGTATCGCCAAATTCAGAAGGAGGCTCACTGCTGCGTCCCGTAATTTCAGTATCGGAAAAGGCAGAGTCGGTGCGCTGGCTAATGGTGCGATCGCCAGTCATGGTATTAGGCAGATCCTTGTTAGACTCAGTGCCAATCCGAATCTGAATGTTTGGGCCAGATCGCGCCAGACGCATCACCGCTCCATCCAAAATTGGCACCTGGGTAATGCGTTTGCCGTCTAGGTAAGTGCCATTCGTTCCCAGGTTTAAAATTTCCCAGTTTGCCCCAACCCGACGTAGCTCTACATGGTGGCGAGACACCACCGCACTGTAGAGAATCACATGATTGTCGGTCGAGCGACCAATACGAATCACAGACTCATTCTCAAAAGTCCAGACCTGAACCGGAATTTGCTTAAGTGGATGTAAGAGAGACAGAGTAATCACACTGGCAACTAGGAGTCTGAGAAGGACTGGAATAAACGGAAGTAACCTTAAGATTCAACTTGAATTCAACTTGAAACTGTTTATATGCTAAGCTGCTTTGCTCAAAATCGAATCAATGAATTCTGGACTGACAGTTGCCCTTACTAATAACAAATTATTCGACTATTCATAACCAATATTTCAGTTTGGATCAAGCAAGCTGAAACAAAGGTGACGCGATCGCCCTTTCCTAAGGCAATGCGATCGCCCGACCGCAGCCGATGACGATTGCCCATAGGAAGCGGCGCATTGTTAATGTAAGTTCCATTTGAGCTACCTACATCTTCAATGTAATAAATACCTCCCTCAACCCGAATGTCTGCATGAATTCTAGAAACAATTTCAGAATTCGGAAATCCGGAAACATCTACATCAGGAGGAATCCGATCATTCGGTTTACCTAAATGGATTACCGACAGATTTTGAGGTAATTCAACCGTAGTATCCGTCTGTACGTGCAGCAACCGTGCCGACTGAATTTGAAGCTGCGTCTTAAAGTCAGCCGAAGGTGCTGGTGCTACTGCTGGCGGCGGCGCTGAACTGTGGGCAGCATGGCTCTCGCCCACAGCGGAAGGCGCTTGCTCAAAAGAATGCTCGAAAGAATTGGCAGTTCCAACTTCCGATTCAGCCTGAGGAACACCCGCCATCAATGGCTCTGGTTCCACCAGCGGCTCTGCGGGCAGCAAATCGGGGATTTCAATAGGGGCTACAGTTGGAGGTAGCTCTGCGGACTCAGCTTTGACCGCAGCAGTTCGCAGATTAAAGCCACATTGCCCGCAAAAGCTAGCATCTGCCTGAACAGTTGAGCCACAGTTGGGGCAACTCATCATCATCGGCAGAGGCGTATAGCAAGCCTCACACTGAACGGCTCCATCCGGGTTTTGGTGATTGCAATTAGGACAAACAATCATGCCATTTCTCGCTCTATCGACATCATAAAGGAGTGCCAGGTTTTGAATAGAGAATTTTTTAGCTTTGCCCCACAAGGACACGAATCCATTTAATCGACGCTAGGAGCAATCGAGTTGCCTGCGCCACCCCAGATTCCCATTCTGTCGTTTTCTGAGTCGTTTTGGCAAAAACCTATTGATTAAATCAAAAAGTTCTACTTTGAAGCAAGCAAAGATGGATCAAGGTTTTCGGCTGCTGCCTGATCTAGCAGCCACCAAAGTTGTCCTTGCGGCTGGATTAGACGAGCGGGGTAGGCTGTTTTCGTCTCCAATTTCTGCTAAAACGTGTGCTAGCGCATTTTGCTTGCTGGCACCTGTCACCAAGAAAATTACGGTACGCGCCC
>JAAUTN010000492.1 GCA_012031415.1 Leptolyngbyaceae cyanobacterium SM1_4_3
TTTCTCCAAGTTTGGCCGCCCACGACTGACTTTCCTTAGCTGACCTTTTTCTTAGAATCAAGGTCTAATCTTTTCGGAGGTTAGACTTTTGTTGCGTATGAAGGTTAAGTCTCTAAAATTGAGATGCCCTACAAACTGAGATGCCCTGCTTTCTGGCAAAATTGGGCTGGGTATGAGAAACGGAGGTAGAACGAGGCTGTGAATATTCCAGAGCTATTTGCTAGGGGTGGCCCCGCCATGTGGCCGCTGCTGCTGTTGTCGATTTTGGCACTCAGCACCATCATTGAGCGGATTTGGTTTTGGTCAAAGATCTTGAGTCGTGAGCGTGAAATCGCAGGACGGGTGCTAGAAGCAGCGCGGCGCGAATGGAACGATGCGACCGAAATCGCCAGGAAAGCCAGCGATAAACCGATTGGACGATTTCTCTACTCAGCTTTGGAGTTGAACAACCCTGACCCAGAGGTGTTTCAGCTTGCCTTAGAATCGACTGCGGACGAGGAACTGGCAGCCATGCGGCGGGGCGACAAAATTCTAGAGGCGGTGATTGCTATTTCACCTTTGTTAGGGTTGCTCGGAACGGTGCTGGGTTTGATTAGCTCACTCGGCTCGATTCGCTTGGGAGATTTGGGGACTGCTTCAACGGCTGGGGTGACGCTGGGGATCGCGGAAGCACTGATCACAACTGCGGTAGGACTGATTATTGCGATCGCCAGCCTTGCTTTCTATCGCGTTTTTCAAGGTCTTGTGTTTGGTCAGGCAAAACTATTTCGGCAATCTGGTAATGAGCTAGAGCTAATTTATCGAAAAAATTGGGCGCTGCGAAGCAACCCCATAGCAAGACCCATCAACCCTGATGCTACGTCCGATTTTGGAAGAGGCAGTGGACTTTAAAATGCATCTTGCAAATAGCAAAATACTAAACCGCGATCGCCATGAAAATTAATTTGGATTCTCCAGCAGAAGAAGTACGGATTGAGATTATTCCGCTGATTGACGTAATTTTTTGCATCTTAACGTTCTTCATTTTGGCGGCGGTGGGGTTAACTCGACAGTCTGCGATTGGGGTTGATTTACCGACGGCTTCGACGGGTACGCCACAGATGCGCGAAATGCTGATCGTCAGCATTGACCCCATCGGCCAAGTCTATGTAGAACAGCAGCCCGTTACCCAGGACCAGCTTTTAGGAGTCATTCTGAACTATCAGCAGTCTAGCCCAGACGGGTTGATGGTGCTGTACGCATCGCGAGAGGCGCGGTATGAAGAGGTGGTTGGCGTAATTGATTTGCTGCGCTCGGTGGGGGGCGATCGCGTCGCCCTGGCAACCCTACCCGAATCCGCTGCTGATACTGAAGTGCCAGGACTGATTCCCGACCCCCAAGCCACCCCCTACGACCCCTTTGGCATACCGGGTGGATCGGGCGCACCGGGCACGACCGATCCGCTTGCCCCCAATCAAGACCTATTCCCAGGATTGGAATCCTTCCCTAGCGCTCCTGGTGGTTCGGGGGTAGAGCCTGCTCCTTCTACGCCCCAGCCTGCTACACCATAGACAGGAATTCTCTATTTGAAGAAATTCTCCTGAACGGTATGTCTTCTCACTAAATCAGGGATAATGGGGACGGATTTTGGGTTAAGGGTTGTTCTTAGCTCAAAGTTGCTGATTTTAAAGCTTTAGACCAATCAAATTAGATGAGGAGTCCCTACCATGCCCTGGATTGTTGGAGTTCTAATTATTTGGTTAATCACCGCTGCCAGTTTGTACATTATCTCCAAACTGCCCTTTGTTGGAGTAGTGATTTCTAGCCCTCAAAAGGCTTTGATTTCAGCGGCAGTTTTTGGCATCTTGAATGCTCTATTGGGTCCAATTCTGAGATTTTTGGCTTTCCCAATCACTTTTCTAACATTAGGGCTATTCGCAATTGTGATTAACGCAATCATCTTTGGACTGGCAGCCTATCTTGTGCAAGGGTTTCGACTTGAAAAAGGTTTTTTGAGTGCCATATTAGGCGCAGTGTTGCTAGGACTAATTAACTCTTTGATTATTCAGATTTTGGCTAGAGCAGGTTTACAGATTGCAGCTTAGGCTTGCTTGCCATAAATCATCTCTATAGGATGAAAATGGCAGGTGGGCTTAGCGGGTGTTTGAAAAGTCTAGTCTGTAACCCATAAGTCTGTAGGGGCGTAGCATTCGGGCAAAGACTTTCGGGTTATTCCAGGGTTATCTGCCGAATGCTACGCCCTTACAGGGGACATTTGCTACTTCTCAAACATCCTCTAAGCAGAGATTTGGATGGTTTCGCGTCCTGCCAGCCCAAAAGCAGCGTGGACGGACTGAAGTGCTTTTACGCCATCGGCTTCGGCAACGACGCAGCTAATCTTGATTTCTGAGGTGGCAATCATCTGAATGTTGATTTGCTGGTGGGCGATCGCCTCAAACATCCGGGCAGCAATGCCGGGTCGCCCAACCATGCCAATGCCGACGATACTGACTTTGGCGATCGCCCAGGCCACCGTGATTTCTCCGCAGCCTAGCTCTGGAGCAGCCTCTTGAAGCGCTTTTTGAGCGGCGATCGCGTCCATTTGAGCCACCGTAAAGGCAATGTCTCGGGTCACAATGCCATTGATCAGACGGCAGCGTTGGGATTGAATAATCATATCGACGCTAACATTGTGGTCTGCCAGCAGTTGAAAGATGCTTGCGGCCATGCCGGGGCGATCGGGCACATGGCGAATGGCTAGCTGCGCCTGGTTGACATCAAGGGCTGCACCCCGAACAGGCGTGGCGTGGCTCTCGGCAACTTGAGGCGCTGATAGGCGCACCGGAGAACTGGCGATGTTGAAGACCTGGCAGAGTGCGGCGATCGCCCGATCGCAATCTTCAGCGGCGATCGCACAGCTTACCTTTACCTCTGAAGTTGAGATCATTTGAATGTTAACGCCCGCTGCGGCAAGGGTCGAAAACATCTGTGCCGCAACTCCTGGTCGCCCAATCATTCCCGCACCCGCAATACTCACCTTTGCCATCTGACGCTCGACCATGACTTCGGCTTCGTCTAGCGGGGTAGCGGCGTGTCCACGCAGAGCCGGGGCGATCGCCGCCGCGACTGCCTCAGCCCGATTTAGCGAATGTTGAGTGACGGTGAAGGCAATGTCATTGGTATTGCCTTCGTGAATCGACTGGATAATCAGGTCAACATCCAAATCCTGCACCGCAATTTCGCCAAACAGCCGAGCCGCAATGCCGGGGCGATCGGGAATTCGCAGTAGCGCCACCTTTGCCTGGTCAGTGTCAAACTCAACCGCATCGACAGGATGGGCAATTTCTAACCCTTCAAGCGATCGCAATTGGGGAATCGGCGAAACCACGCGAGTACCCGGCTCATCCGTCCAGCTTGAGCGCACGACCAGCGTTACGCCATAATTTTTAGCAATCTCGACCGCACGGGGATGCAGCACCTTTGCGCCGAGGCTAGCTAGCTCCAGCATTTCATCGGAAGTGATATCGGTCATCAACTGCGCGTCAGGCACAATCCGAGGATCAGCCGTCAAAATTCCCGGTACGTCGGTGTAGATTTCGCAGGCATCCGCTTGCAGTGCCGCCGCCAGAGCAACGGCTGAAGTGTCTGAGCCGCCTCGTCCTAGCGTGGTAATTTCTAAATCAGTCGTGCTGCTAATTCCTTGGAACCCCGCGACGACAACCACTTTGCCGTCTTTTAGGTGTCGCTCGATCCGAGCAGGCTGAATGTTGAGAATACGAGCGCGAGTGTGTTCGGCTTCTGTGACGATGCCAACCTGGGCACCTGTCAGCGAAATGGCGGGTTGCCCAAGCTCCTGAAGCGCCATGCTCAGCAGGGCGATCGACACTTGCTCCCCTGTAGACAGCAGCATATCCATCTCGCGCCGACTGGGACTAGTTGAAATCTGGTTTGCCAGCTTGACTAGGCCATCGGTCGTCTTGCCCATCGCCGAAACCACCACGACCAGCGAGTTCCCCGCCTGTGTTGCTTTCAAGACTCGCTGTGCAACCGCCTGAATTCGTTCAACCGAGCCAACAGAAGTGCCGCCGTACTTTTGGACAATCAGTGCCATGACTATCTATTTCGCCTACTTTGCCCTGACCAAACCTGACCTAAAGGGTTGAAGCGCAATAGCTGCTACTACAGTCAGGATAAGCTTTTCACCTAATCTTATAAACTTATACCGCTTTGTGAACCTGCCGCAATACGTTAGTTATTTGTTATCTGTCATTCGCCAGTTGTAACCTGCTAATCACCATTCACCATTCACCAATGACCAATCACCAATAACGCGATGTGCAACTAAATTTCTGGAAACTAGAGTTTCCTGTGGAGCAGGCAAGATGCCTGCTTGATTTGGGTGGGCAAGATGTCTATCCTGCCCACAAGAACCTTCAAGAAGTTAGACATTGCAACTCAGCAGCTATGCGGAATGACCCAGCAGCTATGCAGAATGACGCAGCAGCTATGCAGAACCACGCAGCAGCTATGCAGAATGACGCAGCAGCAGTGCGGAACCACGCAGCAGCTATGCGGAA
>JAAUTN010000100.1 GCA_012031415.1 Leptolyngbyaceae cyanobacterium SM1_4_3
AAAACCTGGCGGCGATCGCTCCTACGAGCGAGGCGAAGCCTACTTTCGGCAGGGCACGTGCAGTCGCTGATGGAATCTGGAGATGAGATTACGGCTACAGTCGTAGGCACAGAGCCGTATGAGGTAATGCTGCGGGCTGAGAGCAGAAAACTAGGATTTGAGTGTGACTGTCCGGTTGGGCTGGATGGCGACTTTTGTAAACACTGCGTTTCTGTGGGGCTAGCCTGGTTAGCAAAGCCTGCTGAGGCTAAGGGGAAGGGGCGATCGCCCTCAACCACGATGCAGGACGTGCAGCGCTATCTGGAGCAGCAGGAAAAGTCTGACCTGGTGAAATTAATTCTCGATCGCGTTGCGAAAGACTCAGATTGGCGAGAGCAGCTATTGCTAAAGGTGGCGGCCCTTCAGCCCAAAGGCGTTGATCGAAAAACCTTTGAACGTGCCCTAAAGAATGCCATTACCATTCGCGGCTATGTGGAATATGGCGAAGTGAAAAGCTATGCGCGTGGCATTGAGAAGGTGCTGGATGCGATCGCCAACCTATTAACCGAGGGGCAGGCTCAAGCCGTCATAGAGCTATGTGAATATGCCATTCCCCTGGTCGAGACGGCGATGAATTCGGTTGATGATTCTAATGGCTATGTGGGAGGAGTTTTAGAAGAATTACAGGACTTGCACCACCGAGCCTGTGAGCAAGTCAAACCCGACCCAATTGCTTTAGCTGAACGGCTGTTTGAGTTTGAAATGGGCACAAGTTCTGACACATTTTATGGGGCAGTAGACACCTATGCTGAGATTTTGGGCGACGCAGGAATTGTCCGATATCGGCAACTGGCAGAAGCGGCATGGGCAGAGTTGCCGCCCCTCACCGCCAGTCAGCGCACCAGTTTTGACTCAAAACGCTGGCGACTCAGCAGCATTATGGAACGGTTGGCGCAGCAGTCAGGCGATGTAGAAGCGATTGTTGCCGTCAAACGGCGCGACCTGTCCCAGCCCTATTCCTACCTCAACATTGCTCAACTGTATCTCGAAGCAGGCAAGCCTGAGTCAGCGTTGAAGTGGGCAGAAGATGGGCTAAAAGCCTTTCCCGATCGCCCCGATTCTCGCCTCAATGACTTTTTGATTGGGGAATACCAGAAGCGAGGTCGGTTTGAGGAGGCGATCGCCCTTACCTGGAAGATGTTTACTGAACATCCTTCTCTCAACAACTACCAAAAGCTCAAAGCCGAGGCAGAGCGCGGCAACCAGTGGATAAAGTGGCGTGAACAGGCGATCGCCCATATCCGTCAGCAAATCAAGCAAGCCAAACAGCAAAAAACCGGAATGCTTGCCTTTACCTATCGGGACTGTTCCCTTCTGGTCGAGATTTTCTTGTGGGAAGGGGATGTTGAACAGGCATGGCAAGAAGCCCAAACAGGCGGATGTGCAAAACAGCTTTGGCTGAAACTGGCAGATCTGCGCCAGCAAGACCACCCCGAAGATTCTCTGTCAATTTATATGAATCAGGTTGAACCGCTGATTCAAACGACGAGTAATAGCGGCTATGCAGAAGCGGTGGAGTTTATCAAAAAGGTGCGATCGCTAATGCTGCGGCTGGAGTTGCGATCGCAATATGACCAGTACATCGCCCACCTTCGCACCACTTACAAAGCCAAACGTAATTTTATTGGGTTGCTGAATCGAGAGAAGCTGTAGAGGCGGACAAAACTCTAAGTCTGACGTTCAAGAAATATTTCGCTATCAGTCCTTCCGAGAAGGCTTCCTTTCAGAATTTGTAGGGGATATGTTCACCTATCTAAATCCAAAGCGCGGTGTAGAAGTTAGAAAAGCGATCGCCCAAAGCTATTAACAGTAAAAAAACTTTTGTCACGGTTAAAATAGCTCTTCCTTAAACTCAAATCTAGCCTAAAACAGGGTTATTCAAATCTGTTCGATATCGATTCTGAATGCGACTAATTAAATAGTTAACGAAAATAATGATGGCATCAGCAGTCTTTTGATTATCGGAAAAATCGCTGTGAATTCTAGAGAAAGTAATAAACTGATGAAGTCCTAATAGGGTTTGTTCTAATCCTTTTTGCTCATAAACTTCAGCAACGGTTAGCATTCGATTGATTTGAATTACTGGCTCCGGGCTACCAAAGACCTGCATGATCAAACGTCCTAACCCGGTATGTCTGATTTCTTCTTTGGTGCAATTGGACTGGTCTAAAATGACTTTTTCTAAATAAAAGG
This sequence comes from Leptolyngbyaceae cyanobacterium SM1_4_3, assembly GCA_012031415.1. GTDB lineage: Bacteria > Cyanobacteriota > Cyanobacteriia > Elainellales > Elainellaceae > JAAUTN01. Next base: position 2,233 of record JAAUTN010000100.1, read on the forward strand.
TTGCCGCTAGAATTGCATCTCGATATAGTCCATTCTCATACTTATCTTGAACAATCTGATAGAGAGAGGTCGAGATTTCTTGCTGAAGATTCATGGTTTCGCCCTTTCAAACCCTTATGCTCCATATCTATAAAGCAATCTGAAGAGAGCTTCAAATCTAAATATGGCGATTTGAGAAGTGACACAGGTAAGTTTTTCTTGAATTCAAGGATTACAAATTCAGCCATCGCTAACTGGCACATTGCTTTGTGCCACAATGCCCGACTGCTATGCCAGTTCGCCAACTGTCTATTGCCTAGAGATTATTGCCTAAAGACGAATGGCACTGAAATAAGTAGAAATGCAGCGCTTAGATCTGCGACTTCTTCAAGAAGTCGCAGATCTTGCCCCCCTAAGTTAGTGCCATTGGTCTAAAGACTAGACTATTGCCTAGAACTGCTATTCCAGCCACTCGTCGGTTGCTTCGTCTTTAGTGTTGGTGCTGCGTTCTGGGGTTTCCCGTTCAAATTCCATGTGGATTGAGCGGCTTTGTTCTCCATCAACGGCGACGGCGATGATGGGGTAGTTAATCATGCCATCCTGGAAAGACATTTGAAAGCGGAAGGTGCCGTCTGGGTTGAGTTGAATGGGCTGCCCGTCAATTGTGACCGTTGCGTTGGGTTCAGTTGCGCCATAGACGATGAGTTCAGCATCGGCAACTAGCCAGAACTTACGCGGGCGAATTGGCGGAATTGAGGCAGGGAAGCCAGCACCCGACATCCCGATGCCCGACATCCCAACGCCAGATAGGGTAGGCAATGACCAGAGTGCTGCACCTGAAGGGAAGATATAGGAACTGATGGCTTGCTGGGGCATCTGCTGCATGGAGCCAAACAGGGAGCCTGCAACCCGCATTGATTCGGCTGATTGTGCCAGTCCAAAAAGGGTGCTGTAGAGGGTAGATTCGCCTGTGGACTCGCCTGGTTTCGGGGGAGGGCTGAGGGTCAGGAAGGTTTTGCCGCGCAGGTCTTCATCCCAGGGGAGGGTGAGAAACTGGTCTTCAAACCAATCGGAGGGGTAAACAGGAGGAATGCGCGTCTGGTCCGAGCGGGCTAGCATGAGCCAGTTGCCGCTACTTGTGGTGTAGCCGATTTCAACCAGATAGTCGCGATCGCTTACTGGGATGGGTAAATACCAGTCTCGCGCCATCTCTTCACAGCCAAACTGCTGGAGACTGTGCGGATTTTGGTGATTCAGGTCAATGTCGGTTACGTCGTATAGCCGTAGCGCTAGATAAGAACCACCCTGCTGACGCAGTGCTTCCTTATGCTCAGCGGGAATGTCCCAGTAAGCGTAAGCCCACTGCGGATCGCGCGGCATCAGGACGATGCGGCTTTCGCCGTAGCCTTCAGGCAAGTCGTCTAAGTCTTCATCAACAGCGGCTAGCGACTCTACTTCGTCGGTTTGGCCAACGTCGAATTTGGCAGCTTCTACATTTGACTGCATTTTGTCGGTTTGGATGCGATCGCCAGACATCGCAGACCAGGCCGCAGTTCCCGCAGCTAAAACTGCACCGCCAATTTGGGTTCTGACTTTAGGAATATCTCCAGCCGAAATTCCCTCAAGCGGATTTGCTGATACTGCATCGGCTAATGCGGTGTCTGTTGCACTTTCTACCAGCGGCGTTTCTGCCAGGACTGAATCTGAATCCGCGAGTGAAGGGACGCTTTCCAGGGCGGGGTCAGCCTGAATAGAGGTGGGTGTAGCCGTGCTGAGACTGGCGATCAGGGCATTGCGGCTGGCCTGTGCTTCTGCGTAGGCGGGTTCAATTTCGAGGGCTTTGTCAAAGCTGGCGATCGCCTCCTCTGCCCGTCCCAAGTTAGCCAGCGCATTTCCTTTACCTGCCCAGGTTGCAGCGAGGGCGGTTCCTCCTAATCCGGCAGCAAGCACCGCCGTTGAAGCGGTGCTTAGATCAATGGCTTGATCAAAACTGGCGATCGCTTCCTCTGGACGATCGACACTGAGCAGCGCATCGCCTTTACTAGCCCAGGCTGCAAAGAAATCGGGTTTTGCTTCTATGGCCCGATCGAAGCTGGCGATCGCCTCTTCATAAAGTCCTGATTCGGCTAGCACCATGCCCCGATTGTAAAGCGCCTGATATTCAGGAATTGCGTCAGGGCGATCGCTCAGCGGAGACGACCCAACAGCCGCCGCCGCCCCACTTGTCAAAGCACCAGCAATCGGGGTTGCGTTGGCGGCTGGACTGGCTGCTGTAGGGTCTTCCCCAGAAGCAGAGTGTGTCCCTGATCCTGCTAGAGAGGGGGAAGCAACACCGCTGGCGGCACCAGGAACGGATGCGGCAGGAGTCAGAGGCGCTGGAGCGGCTGGGCTGACCGCAACTGCGCCAGATGTAGCCCGTTTTCTAAACAGCCACCCCAGCAGCACTCCCAGCAGCACCAGTGGCAATAGCCACCACCAGACTGGACTGGCTGCGTCTGCATTGGTTGCATCGCCTGCACCCTCTGTATTGTCGGCGTTGGTATTATCGGCGTTGGCGATCGCTCCCTCTTCCGCAACTAAATTTCCTGCTAAATCTGAGATCAGTTCAGGATTGTCTGCACTGCTGCTAATGATGCTGGTGCCACCGGGGTTGAATGCAACCGCAGTCACCGCGCCTGTGTGCCCCGTGAAGGGTTCCCCAATGGCGCTGCCTTGCAAATCCCACCTTTGCACAACGCCGTCTGCGCTGCCTGTCACCAGTTCTGTGCCGTCGGGGTTAAAGGCGATCGCACTCACTGCCCCATCTGCAACTCGGAACGGCTCTCCGGTTGGGTTGCCTTGAGCATCAAAAAGCTGGACGGTGCCATCTGCATTGCCCCTGGCGATCGTGCTGCCATCGGGACTGGTGGCTTCTACTTCGCCAGAAGCGGTGGTTGAATCAAGAGAATCGCCTGTAGCAACGGCTTCGGCTTCGGTCTGTTTTGCGTCTGCAACTGCCGCTTGCCCTTCGGTCGAAGTCGCATATCCCAAAAACGCCTGCACAACGGGACTGGGAGTTTGGTAATAGACATAGCCGCGTGGCTGAGAAAAGGGATAGCGCGGGTCGTCAGGCAGGGTGTTGTGCATGGAGATCACCCGCACGTTGTCTTGGTCTAGGACCTGGCTGGCGATCGCGTAGCTAACGCCATCTGCCCCCAACGCTTGAACAATTGCGGCAGTATCATCCTGCTGAGTTTGAACTGCACTTGCCCCCGTCTCAAACGGCGCAACTCGAAATACCTGATAGTTGCTGAGCGACTGACGAGTATCGCTCAAATCAGGGCGATCGACAAAGCGAATTGGCCCAGGCTGCCCGCCAACTTCAGACCAGTTGGTGATTTCACCTCGAAAGATTCTGGCAAATTGCTCAAACGTGAGATTGCCCTGAAACAGATTGTCCGGGCCAACGACAATGGCGATTTTTTCGCGGCTAATCGGAACTTCGACTAGCCCCTGACTTCTTTCCTGTTGCGTGAGGGGTCGCCCAACTGCCGCCAGGTCAATTTCCCCGTTAATCAGAGCTTCCAGAGCCGCAGGTGTGCCGCCAGTCGCCAAGTTAACAGTTGAACCCGAATATTCCTGCTCAAACTGCTGTCTCAACGCCTGATTAATCACGCTCATGCTGCTGGAGCCATCAATTCTCACGGTTGTTCCAGCAGGAACGGCTGAGGGCAGCGGGAAAGCCCCAGGAGCCGTAGGAGCTTGAACCCATAACTCATCCCGAACCGGTGAAAGAGTGTAAGCTGCTAGCACACTAGAAACAGGAGCAAAGGTAAGCAACAGCGCCAGCGTGACTACCGAAGTATCTTTTCTTTTCAGCATAGTAAGAATGGCGGGGGAGAATGGCAGGCGAACCGACCTCAGCAAAATAAACTTTTGTAAAAGATGGGCTGATTATACCGCTTTGACTTGGAAGAAAAGCGGTTTTTAGTCTGCTTCTGACACAGCGATCGCCCATCTTTCAGTAAGTAACAAGTAGCAAACTTAGCTGCAATTTCAGAAAACTTTAAATTCGGCTATTTTGCCAACTGAAGCTGAAATTTTGCAACCTACAAGTAGAAAATTAGACAGCAGTAAGCCGCCTACTTTACTTTACTCAGTCGCTGATAGACAGCAGTAAGGGCATGGCGATCGCCCACATTTCCAGGAAACAGCACGACAGGCAAATTGGGAAATTGGGGATGGTCGTCCGGAGTGCGAACCATCGAGCAGCCAGGTAGAATTTGCCCTAGCAGCCGCGCCGAAGTCAGCGCCAGTCCGCTACTGAGTACATCGTTAGAAGTGATTCCGCCTTTGCTGATTAAAAACCCGATATCAGACGGCAACCCGCGCACGATGTCCATCAGCAACGCTGAGACGAGTACGCCAAAGTTGAGCCGCGTCTGCACATCCTCAAGGGTAGCTCTTGACGGCTGGTGTAGATAACAGGCGTTTTACCCTCCTGGTGAACTGCATAAACCCGCTGAAGCACCTGTTCTAATAGGGTGTTGCGCTGGGCGGCAGATTCTAACAATTGCTCAACCTCAACCTCAACGCCAACCACACCGGGAGCTTGCAGCAGATCTTCTAGCTGCTCAGTGGTTTTCTTAACGTGAGAGCCGACTAAGACAGCACCCGGTTTGCTGTTGCGCGTATAGGTTGCCATATCTTCGGGGGCAACGGGCTGAGGCGCAGTGCAGCCAGAGCCGTCAGCAAACTGGCAGCACTGCGAAACAAAAACCGCTTGCCCTCGGAAGCCGCAGCCCGCACATCGGCGGCAAAGCGATCGAGGTCTGACTGCGTTTCAGCATCGACCACCACACATGGGTTATGGGTCAGATGCAGCAGCCTTTCCAGGCTCCCTGCTCGAATATCTGCCAGCAAAAATCGCTCGACGGACTGAGCCGCAATTCGCCCTTTGGTTTTCTCTTCGACATAATCGGGCAGGTAGCTGTAGCTGTAGCTAAAGACCGAATCGCGGGCAAATTCGGTTTCATGAACCGGAGTGGGAACGCCGTCAATTATTAGATAGTGAATGCTGTCGCGGGTAATGCGTCCGCCTTCAAAAAAAGCTGGCGTAAGGAAGTGGGCATCAAAGGAGCCGAGTTCTTGGGCGATCGCATCGGTCTCAACGGGGTAGTGCCCCCGCAGCGTCGAATCAGATCGACTGACGATCAAAAAATCCTGGATATTTTCAGCGGCGATCGCCTGCTTCAAATTCTGGCAAACTTCCCGCGTCACCGCATCGGCTCGTGCTGGAGTCATTGCCCGCGTATTGGTTAGCACAAAGAAAATTGGCGATTCATCGGCTAAGCCTAACCGCAGCGTATCGACATCCCAGCGGGTCAGCAGTAGACAGCTATGAACCGTCTGGGAACCCGTTGGGTCATCATCCAGCACGATAATTTTGGGTTTGGTAGACATAAGCTCGATCACATCGCGTCATTGTTCATGCCAGCGCTGGTTTAGGGCCGACTCTGTAATTTTCTCATCTCATCTTGCACACTTAGCCCAATCTCCAGGGCTTCATTCAAAAGTCGTCCATGCTCACTCGCCTGGTCGCTCACCTGAAGCGCCCGCAGCGCCATCAGGCTATCGGCAAAGAGTTCGGGGTTGCGGTCAATAAATCGCTTATTTTCCCGCAAAATTCGCTCGGTCTTGAGGGCACGAACCAAGTTGGCTCTGGTGATTTTCAGCGCCTCGATTACCTTGTAGCGATTACTCAGCCGCACACGCAAATTTCCGGCAGCTTCAATCTGATCGTTGATGTCAATCGCTCGAATCATCGCATTGTGGCGATCGACTTCATCTAGCAAGCCAACCAGCGGTGAAGTTGTACTTTTCTTCACTCGAATTGCCTGAATCACCGTTGCTACTGATAGCGCAATCGTCGCCGCTGAGCCAAAAATCATATATTCCTGTCGAATCGGCTGAAGCTCAGGCGAAAACTGGTTGAAGGCAAAGGCAAAGGGCAGAAACCCCAGCAGCGTCAGCAGCGAAATCTCTAACGTTTGACGGATGAGAAAGTGCGATCGCTTCTGAGCATCTCGCATCACCGACCGACGAAACATCTGACTGGTATCCACACCGCTTAGCTTGCGTAGCTCTCCCCTGGTAATTTCTAAACCCTGTAAATCCGGTCGCATCATGATGAGTCCGTCAGGTCAGGTCAAACTGGGCAAGTCAGGTGATGAAGGTGCAAGCTCTACTCTAAACCTGATTTTGGCATACGAACCAGCACTCGTTTGCATTGTGGCATCTCCCAAATCAGAATGCGATATTAAAGGCAAAACAATCAGTCCCTATTGACAAAATTAAATCTTGAAAAGGAGGAGGGATGAGCAAACTAGTCTGCATATGATTACACGCAAGCGACTCAATGAGTTTGCTAGACTCCATCCTGATACGCAAAATGCCTTAGCTCAGTGGTATACCCTCATTAAGCGAAACGACTTTACCTCTTTTGTTGAACTTCGCAAACTTTTCCCTTCTGCTGACCAAGTTGGAAAATTAACCGTCTTTAACATCGGAGGAAATAAAGTTCGACTTGTTACAGCTATTCATTACAACCGCAAGAAAGTCTATATTCGGGCGGTACTAACACACGAAGAATATAACAAAGGGACGTGGAAAAAATGATTCAAAATCTTAACCTTGATAAAACTATTGAAGCTTGGCAACCTGTTGCCAACACCATATTTGTTCCTCATTCTGAAGAGGAGTATCAGCGTCTGGTTAAGCTATTGGATAACTTGATTGATCAAGTCGGCGAAGATGAAACGCATCCACTTGCTTCAATGATGGATGTGATTGGGGTTCTAATTGAAAACTATGAAACCCATCACGTTCCTGAGTTTAGATGAAGTGCCGTAACTGATGATGTAATACCAATCTAATGTGAGCTTGCACAGAATGAACCCTGGTGAAACAAGGGGCTTAAGCCCCTTGTTCTATGCAGCTTCACAAAGAATTGGTATAAGTTGAGTGAAATGACGTAGAATCTAACATTCGCTCAGATTTTATTAGATTCCACTTTACTTCACCCAATCTACAGTTTATTCTGAGCCGAGAAGTTGAAGACCTTAAACCTTGTAGGCGAGGGCTTCTACCGTCTTCTCATCTGCTTGCGAATCCTGGCTGGATTGTAAACGCGCCTCTTCTGCAAAGAATTCCTGAAGCTGCGCTTCAATTTCATCTTTAACGATCTGGCGATATTCCAGGAAATGTTCGTTGTGGGCGCAGACAGCCAGGTAGTGTTCAAACACGCCGGAATTGTGTTTGAGAATGCCAAACAGGTGATGCCAGAACATCCAGCGGGTATTGCGCTTGATGCCCTGTCGCCAGCAGACAATCAGCAAGGCTCGTAGGTCAACCCAACTGGGCAGTTTGGCGGGTGGTTTGCAGCGGGGCGCACCCAGCATGAGGAAGTGGCGGTAGGTGCGATCGAGATAAGTTTTGGGTTCATAGATTCGCCAGAAGGCATCGACATATTCTCTAGCGATGTCTTCGAGCGATCGCGTCGGCACGAAGTTCATTAGAGTGGTCTGGTTGATGTTGCCATCTTTGCCTGCCCGAAGTCGCCCTTCTTTTTCCAGTCGATGCCATAGTGCCGTGTTGGGCAATGCTTGCAGCATGGCAAAGGTAGTGGTGGGAATGGCAGTTTGCTCGGTAAAGCGAACAATGCGATCGCCCGCCCCTTTCTTCTCCCCATCAAACCCAATGATGAATCCTGCCATCACCCGCAAACCAGCTTTAGTAATCGCTTCTACCGATTCAGCAAGGGAATTGCGTGTGTTTTGAAACTTCTTAGTCATCGCCAAACTGTCTTCGTCTGGCGTTTCAATGCCTAAGAATACGGCATCAAAAAAGCAATCAACCATCAAGTCCAGCAACTCTTGATCCTGCGCCAGGTCAACGGATGCCTCAGTATTAAAGCGGAAAGGATATTGGTGTTCCGTCTGCCAAATCTTTAACTCCTTGAGAAACAGCTTGACATTGCGCTTATTGCCAATGAAGTTGTCATCCACCATAAACACGCTGCGCCGCCAGCCGAGTTCATACAGGTAATCCAATTCCTTTAATAGCTGAGCGGGAGTTTTGGTGCGTGGCTTGCGTCCATAGAGGACAATAATGTCGCAAAATTCACACTGAAATGGGCATCCCCGCGAAAACTGCACCGACATAGAGTCGTAAGCGTCAAACTCTAGCAGGTCAAATCGGGGCACGGGTGTAGTCGTCACGTCGGGTTTCTCATTAGTCCGAAAAACGCCCTGAGACTCCCCTCGTTGAACGGCCTCAACAAACATGGGCAGCGTAATCTCACCTTCATCCAGAATCAGGTAATCTGCTCCGGCGGATAGCGGCTCCTCTGGTACAGAAGTGGGGTAGGGGCCACCCACTGCAACCCGTTTGCTGCGTCGCTTTGCCTCCCGAATCTGGTCGAGCAGGTCTTGCTTTTGCACAATCATGGCAGAGATGATTACAACTTCTGCCCATTCCCACTCTGCCTCTGTAACTGCCCGAACATTTCGATCTACTAGCTTAAATTCCCATGTTTGAGGCAAGATTGCTGCTACGGTGACTAAACCCAAAGGAGGCAGCAAAACCTTACGATTAACCAATTCTAAAATCTTTTCGTAAGACCAGAAGGTTTTAGGAAACAATGGATAAAGCAGTAGAACCCGCATGACTTTTAAACCCCACACTTTAAAGGTCGCTTGGCGGTAAACAGCAAATCTGTTTGCCAGCCTATGTTGACCTAGCATAGCCTGAGAGTTGAGGTATCCGTGCTTTAGGAATTCTGTTAGATTTCCAAATCTGTTGAGAGGGTTGCCCCGCAGGGAGACAGTGACATCAGATCTTCTATATTTCGCAGCATGGTTTGGCAGATTGCATCTAGCGGAAGGTCGTTTGGATCTCGCCCAAAGGGGTTTTCGATCTCAATTCCGATTGCTTCAATGCCGAATAGAGTGAAGCTAATTAGAGCAACGATTAAACCTGTCCACCAGCCCAAATCGCCAATCAATTGAAATGGCAAAGTCAGGCAATAAATTAACAGTAACTGCCTGAGATGAATGGCGTAGGCCATGGGTATCGGCGTTTTCAAAATTCGCTCGCAGCCACCCAGATTATCTACCATGATGTTCAAAAGCTGCTGTATGGCGGTGAGTTGGTAGACATTGAGGCGATCGCGCTCATGCTGCTGCTGTAGATAATCACCAATCCAAAATGCTACCTCTAGAGGCGGATTGTTCATTGACTTTAGCCTGAAGTAGCGGGATGGAGAAATCAAGTCTTCTAATTCCTGGTTTACAGGCTCCTGACGCAGATGCAGCTTAGTTGCGACTGCAAAAGCAACCAGTAGCCTGAGAGCGGTTTCCTTGCCCAGGCGATCGCCCTCATCCTTTTCCAGCACACTCACCCAAATTTGCCGCGCCAGGTTGCGAGTCGCGTTGACTAGACTACCCCACAGTTTTCGCCCCTCCCAAAATCGCTCATAGGCTGTATTGGTACGAAACACTAGCATCAAGCCCAGCACAATATTTGGAATGATGCTGGCCAGTACAGGTAACGAGACGGGCACTTCAAGCTGATGTAATAGCGAAACCAGTAACCCAAATAAACCGCAGATGATAGTGCGAGGCAACACGGCTGGGATCACCGATCCTCGAATTTTTAAGGTATCCCGAAACCAGTCTCGTTTTCCGAGCAGCATATAGTTCTGTCTCAAGCGTCAAAGTAGCTGGTTAATGTGATAGCAAATTTTTTGGACATGGCTACTTTTGATTCGACGAGGGTTGACGCAGTTGCTGAATTAAAAGCTGAATTCCCAGGGCAATCAGTCCGAGGGTGGCGATCGCAAAGATCGCCGTTGCTAGTGTACTCAGACCGATCACCAACGTCCTCACCGCAATGGCAATGTTGGTTGCAGTCACATTGCTTGTAGGCAACGGTTTTGCGGCTAGCCCTTGAACAATTGACTGATTGAGCAGGTAGAGGAGCGCGCCGATCGCCCCTGAAATTATCGCCCCCGTAAAACAGCGCAGCGGCGTAGGCGGCGTTTCACCCGCAGAATTTTTGTTTTGCTGAGAAGGATCTGGTGAAGGTAGGTCTGCCATAGCGCATTGGTGTATGTTCTACAAACGGTAGTTCTCAAATGATATCGAGCAACGGTGCGGAAGGCTTGTCTTCTCCGATCCGTCATCCAAAGACATAGGGGCGCAGCATTCAGCAGACAAATCCTCCAACCCCTCTACAATTCTTGCCCGAATGCTACGCCCTCAAGGGGATTTACACACTACACAATCTGAATCCCACCAGCCCTAAACCGCGTCACCCAGGTTTGCAGATCCGGATCAGGCAACGCCGCTTGAATTTGTTGCTGCAAATATTCTGCCTCTTTTTGAGACTCAGCCAGAGCAAAAACCGTTGGCCCCGACCCCGACATCATCGCGCCCAACGGATTGAACTGCTGCAAAGTTTCTCGCAACTCAGTCACCTGTGGATAGGCAGGCAAAACAACTTTTTCCAGATCATTGTGCAACAGCTTGCCGATTTTGGCTCCGTCGTGCTGCATGATTGCGGACACAATTTCACCTGCGTGGGCACGCTGCTTTGGCGGAGTAGTTCCAGGAACAGAACCCGTCGCAGCAATGGGAGGATAGGAATCCCCAAACTGTTTACGGTAGGTCTGATATGCCCAGGCAGTCGAAACGCTTAAGCTGCGGTATTTGGCAAGTACAGCATAAAGGGAGTCAAGTCCAGGCAATGGGGAAAGCTGCTCGCCCCGTCCGGTGGCGATCGCCGTCCCCCCCGCGATGCAAAACGGCACATCTGACCCCAGCCTGGCCGCCAAATCCTGCAATTCTCCCTGAGTCAATCCCAGCCCCCAAATCAAATCCAGCCCTACCAGCACCGCCGCCCCATTGGTGGAGCCACCCGCCAACCCAGCCCCCACTGGAATATGCTTGTGAATCGCAATATTCGCCCCACCATATTGCTCAAACGCATCGGGAAACTCTTGCGCCATCAGCTTTGCAGCTTTGTAAGCCAAATTGCTCTCGTCCGCAGGCACCTCTGGGTGGTCGCAGTGCAGCCGAAACTGATCGGTTCCATTGGCGTTGATGTCGATTTGGTCGGCTAGATCGATTCCCTGGAGAACCATTGCTAGCTCATGGTATCTGTCGGGGCGATCGCCAATAATTTCCAAATGAAGGTTAATCTTAGCGGGGGCAATCAGGGAGTAGGAGCGCATTGGGAGGATAAAAAGTAATAGTCGCAGTCGAACAAGTCAATGAATGTAAATCTACAGTTAGCACAAGTTTAGGAGACAAACGATTAAGCATTCAATCAGGCTGCTGAACTTCACACTCAGTTAGTCCTTTAGCTCTATTCACAAATTTAGTATCAAACGTGTAGATTGCAGAGCAGTTTTTGCTCTGTGCCAGGTGAAGCGCATCAGCGAAATCTATGCCGTTCTCATCGGGTATGACCGAAATCTGATGTAATTAGTAGAGCTGTTATTCTTTGATTAGGGCTATTAGGAGATCAGGAAGATTAGGGAATAACAGCCTCAATAACTGCTAGAGATACAGATTTTGTCACAGTTGAGTCAAAGTTCTTTTGAGTTCTGCTTCTCTTCTAGAGAGCGAAGAGACGATTCAGAGGGTGCTTAATGAAGCAGGTACGCTTGCCACAGGGGAAGCCCTCAAACAGTTTGATACAGATGGTAGCGCGATTGAGAGGGTTGGGACATCCTGGACGAGTCAAGGGGCACTGCCTAAAACCATATCAAACGCCTTATGGAATCGTAGAAATCAACCGTCATGTTTGTCAGAGTAGCAGCAGTGGGACAACGCTTTGTCCGTTAGAAGTGGATGGACGAGTGATTGTTACTGCCACCCCTCGATTTGCTAAACAGATTAGCCACAAATATGCCGAGATGAGCAGTCTGCGATTAGTCGCAGACCTGCAAGAAAATCATGGACGCAGTGTGCATCGCTCCTTCGTGCAAACCTTAAGTGAAGCTGTCGGCAGTAATGCCTTGCTCAAAGAAGAAACCTGGCACTATCAAACCCCAAAATTGTCGATGCCAGTGGCGACGCTCTCAGTGGAGAAGAGTTTCTCCGCCTCAGCCCAGGCTCGAAAACCGATGATGTTTGTGAGTATTTAGCAGAGTTATGTTTGGAGTGTGTAAAACTTGGCTACACCAAACTCTGCATCATTCTGGATAACAATCCAATGCACAAGCAAAAAATGCAGGCTCAGTTAGCGGTGCATCTTCAGCAAATGGGACTGGCAAAAGCCATCACGGTGGAATGTCTCTATGTTCTGTCTTATTCTCCAAAGTAGCTCGGAAACTTATGAAATAACCCTGTCAAACGATGGGTATTTCACGTCTGGGTTTTGCGTAGTTTGATGAATTAATCGTTCTATAGTAGGGATGACTTGCTGACTTGATAACCCTCCCAATTCTGACCAATGTGTGTAAATCACGCCCACTAAATGTCTGTGTTGATTATGCAAAGGGCTTTAGGTTTTTCGCTCACTGTATTTGCAGATGAATTCTGCACACAGTATTTGTCACAAAATAGCGCCATTCGTGTATCACTGAGCAAATGGAAGCGCGGATGCTAGAACTATTTAAGCGAATCTGTAAAACTCAAAAATGTCTACTACTGGAATGCAAAGCTGACTTGGGGAAGAAAGACCACATTCATCTACTGGTTGATATGGCTCCTGATGTGGCTATTTCCAGGTTGGTCAACACGCTCAAAACTATTAGCAGCAGGGAGATCCGTAAAGAGTTTGCAGAACATTTACGTCCCTTCTACTGGAAGCTTGTTTTCTGGAAGCGTGGGTACAGCGTGGTGAGTGCTGGTGGGGCAAGCTTGGCTGTACTCAAACAATATATTGAGGAACAGGGGTATGACGATTAGCCGAAAGATTATTGGCAGTCTTCGCCTTAGCTACGACTGCCTTGCCTTGCCCCCACCCTGCTAGCGAGGATGGGGAGTGCGGCAAATTTTGTTCAAATAAAGATGCTGTTGATCAGGCTGACATCAAATATCTTCAAAACTGCTTGAATGCTATCAATCCTGCAATCTCGTGGCTCGATGAGCAGGTTTTTGACAGAAAGAGGGCTGCCCTTGGACAGCCAGATCAGCCTTGCGATATTTAAAGTTTTGCAGCTACAGGGCTAGGAAACTTGTACTTGATTTCTGGGTAAGGTTCCTCAGGAAGGCGGGACCTTACCTGAGAAATTTCTTTTTCAAAGCGATCGCCCATTTCTAACTGCCTTTAGAACTCAGGCACAAACAGTTCTCGCTTATTACCCATGTAGCAACGGTATATCACTTCGGGAGAGTTGCCAACCCAACGCGCTACATCCTTGTCATCCAATCCATTCTCAAGCGCCAGAGTCATGAAAGTGTGCCGAGTCTGGGAAGTCTTACGATAGGGAATGTCCAAATTCTTCAAAATAGTTTTCCAGGCAAGATTTCTGAAATTGTGAAAGTCAATGTACTTACCTTCTGGGCTGGGGAAAAGCAGGTCAGAGGGTTGTGCATTTTCTCGCTTGATCCCTCTTAAAATTGCTTGAACTTTCAAATTGCAGGGAAATTTACGCTTTTCCTGCGCCTTCAGTCCTTGCTTGATCTTGTATTTCTCTAGCGTTGGGTCAAATCGCTCGTGGAGAATATCCTCTTCAATTTCAGAGGCTTTCATCTGAGCCAGCTTTCGATACTGGGCTGCTCCTGTAAGCAATACAAGCGCCCTGAAAATCTTACTCCAAATTTACCCCGATTCTCACCCCAAGCCTGTCTAAAAAGACCCAGCGTGCTGGCGGCAGCCAAAACAAAAGGCTCCCTGACACGCGATCAGAGAGCCTTTTTTAGCCTGAAACCCTGGAAGCCGATGGCGGGATTTGAACCCGCGACCGCTCGATTACGAATCGAGTGCTCTACCACTGAGCCACATCGGCGCAAACAGTAAACAAGTATAGCAGTCTTCCCTGTAAAGTTTGTAAAGACTGTTCAGATGAAAAACTCTGTAGGTAAAGATTTTATAACGGATGATCAACGTCTGTTGACCCATATCGTTAATTGTGGTGCTATAGTACTTATGTACTGATGGGGACAAACCTGCACACCTGGAAACAGGGGGAGACACATGACTATAGGTACCAGACAGAGAAGAGTTAGTAAAGACCCAACTCCTGTAGCAGCGACTCGGACACTGGCACTGGATGCGGGTAACTATGACCTCAAGTTTTATGACGGCACGGGGCATCCAAAGGCGATCCGGTCTGTTCGCTTCCAGTTACCTCAAGGTCGAGATGCTGTTCGTTATTCTGAAGCTTCACCTCTGATTGAGCTACCCGACGGTACGCGCTACCACTTTGGTGCACAAGCATACAAGTACAGACGGCAGCAGCAAACTGTAGTTGAAAATAAAGTTGAATTAGCAAAGCTACATCTGTATGCCTGTCTCGAACTTATGGGTGGAGAAGTTTCTGAGTTTCCCTTAAACCTTTACGTCTCAACTCCTGAACCTGCCAAAAGTGAAGAGGCGATTCGAGAGCAGCTTCTGGGTCTACATGAGTTTGTTCGCAACGGCATTGAGTTTCGGGTCAATGTAGAACAGGTTGAGGTTGAGCGGGAAGGCATGGGAGCTTATCACTATGCCCGTAAGCAGGGACACATTCCTAACAATGGATACACGATTGTGGTTGACATTGGCGGAGGAACCTGGCTCACTCGTTTAGTTGATGCAGAAGGTGAAGTGATTGATGAAAACGTCATGGATCGGGGAGGAACCTACGAGTTAGCCGCTTCAATTAGTTTTGATAGACGTTTAACTGACATTCTCGGCACAACCGCAGATCCTAGTATCGTGATGGACGGTTTCCGAGTAGGGCATACCTATGCAGATACAGAGTTAACCTGGGCACCCTGGCTGGAAGAGCATTTAGATTCTTGGTTTAAAGGAATTTTTCAGACCATCAAAGCCCAATACACGCCTTACATGGCGAGAGTGACCCGATTTTTAGTAACAGGAGGAGGTTCTCACCTGATTGCAGAGCGGTTGGCAGGGCGGAAATTGTTTACTGTGATGGGTGATCCTCAGTTTGCAAATGTTCGTGGTTTGTTTCTTTTATCTAACGATACACAACTATGTATGACAACAAAGTAAGGCTAAGCCAGGATGTCCTCGACAAAGCTGAACTGATTGCCGCCGAGTGGGGACTTAAAAATGCCCGTGCTGCTGTGGAAGCTGTCTTCCGTCGCTACTCAGATGAGTATCTGTACGGACGCGGGAAGTCTTTGGATGGAGCTTCAAATGTCCACTTCTTAGATTCGGCAGCGTTTAGTCAGCGATCGAGCGTAGGATGTGAAGCATTGAATGAGTTAGAGGATCTGTTGGCAATGTAAGTCCCAATCTTGATGGGATGTGATTAATTATAAATTTTAATTAACCACATCTCGGCAGGAGATTTAGCAAGAAGCAACTGAACCGTTGCGACGGCGATCGCCTCCCCCGCTAATCGTGCCATCGGAATGCTGTATCACAGTATGTACTCCACCAAAAAACATACTGTGATTCTTCCAAAGCACTACTTCTCCCGTAAAAGGAAAAGATGTTTTATCAAAATCTGACTGGTGAAATCCAGGTTCAAGGCTCAGCACATCATTCTCCCAGTGCATTCGAGAACTGTTGACTGCGTCATCCACCGACATATTAAAGTCAATGACATTGGAAATAACCTGTAGGATTGCAGTCCTGATACGGTTAGAGCCACCAGAACCTAAAACGATTTCAGGTTGATGATGTTTTAGCACCATAGTAGGTGACATCATTGAAGAGATCCTGGCATTGTTTTGCCACTGGTGAAATCCAATCGGATGCAAATCTGCTTCGCCCAGCATATTATTAGTCATTACTCCAGTGCCAGGAATAACGTATGAGGAACCTTCACCATTGGAAGAGGTGACACTGGCGGCATTTCCTTCTGCGTCAATCACGCTTAAGTGAGTTGTGCTGCCCCACTTATTTGCCACATGAGTGAGTTGATCTGCGTATTGACTGATATGTTCAGGGTTCAGGAAGTTTTGTGCTATGTCAGGTTGATATAGGTTAGCGTCATATCCATCAGTTCGAGCTTGATTGGTCAATCGAATTGTGTTGGATAAAATTTTCAGATGCTCAGTTGTGCCAAAGCCAACGGTAGACAAATCTAATTGAGATAGTAATGATAAGGTAAACGCGATCAAACTGCCGCCAGAACTAGGGGGAGGGTTGGTCAAAAGGGTGTTGCCCCGATAACTAATTTTCAGAGGCTTTCGTTCAATCACCTGATATTCCTTCAGGTCTTTTAAGGTCAAGTAGCCTCCTTTCTCCTGGCAATCTTTGACAAGCTGTTGAGCAATTTCTCCTTCATAGAAGGCTTCAATTCCTTCCTCTACCATGTAAGTGAGTGTGTCTGCTAGATCCGGGATTGCAAAGGTTTCGCCAGATTGAAGTAATGTTCCACCGGGAGCAAATATTTCACGCGACCCTGCGGTACGCAGCAAAATAGGTTGCAGAATGGAAAAGCAGTAAGACTGAAACTCACCTAAAAGGACACCCGTTTTAGCGTAATGGATGGCAGGCTCAACAATTACATGAAGAGGTAGTCTACCTAATCGTTTGTGGATGTGAAAAAGCCCTTTAGCAGTTCCGGGAACAGCGATCGCCCCCAGCCCAACGTGAAACTCCTGGATAACGCTGCCAAAATTAACTCCAACAGGACAAAAGTCAACGTGTTTAACATCCCGTTTTTGTCTCGGAGTTTGAGTAAAAAAATCAAACAAAATGTTTTCGTTATGCTGTGTGTGAGCGAGTAGAAAACCGCCGCCAGCTAGAGAAGTCAGCGTCGCCTCGGTCACACAGGAAGCCAAAACTGCGGCGACTGCGGCATCAAAGGCATTTCCGCCTAATCGCAACATTTCAATTCCTGCTTCAGCCGTTTGAGAATTGCCAGCTGCGATCGCTCCACGAGTTTTTTGAATCATATAGCGGTTCTAAATCAGTTCTAGGATGGGCAGGTTGTGAGGGGCGAATCTTCGTGAGGTTAGCCTCTCATCACCCGTTTGAGGTTGGTGTGTAGCCACACTAGATTTTCAGGACGAGCAAAAAGTATGAAAAAGAAACATTTTGTCTCAGAAAAGTGTAATTTTTAATTTAACTTAACGTTTGCCAGAAGAGGGATTAAAATCAAGCAATTTTGCTGAGTCATATTGAGTTGAATGCTGAGATGCGATCGCCTGAAGTTGTTTATAACAGCTATATGTAGTAGTTCTACATCATTGCGGGATGAGGCGGTGCTGCCTGTTAGAGC
>JAAUTN010000101.1 GCA_012031415.1 Leptolyngbyaceae cyanobacterium SM1_4_3
GATAACAGGGTTCAAGAATTTCCCATTCTGCATCAGTCAGACTGCTCGAATATGCCATAGCCAGTAGATTAGAGGGTTGTAGGTGCCTTCATTCACCATTATAAAGATGTCAAATCGGTTCTATACAAAAAACTAAACACAATTTTTAAACGACTCGGTTTTGGCGGATGCATTCGGCGTACCAGTTGAAACTGGACTTGGGAATCCGAGTCTGGGTTTTGTAGTCGATGTAAGTAATTCCAAAGCGGCGGCTGTAACCCCATGCCCACTCGAAATTATCCATTAGACTCCAGACGAAGTAGCCTCGGATTGGATAGTTTTCGCTGGTGGCTCGGTGAACGGCTTTGAGGTATTCGCGCAGGTAGAGGATGCGATCGCAATCCAGCACCTCTCCTTGACGGGTCAACTCATCTTCAACCGCACAGCCATTTTCTGTAATTAGCACAGGCAAATCTGCTCTCCCCAAAGTTTCACTGACATGGCGAATGCCCCAGTACAGCGCGTCAGGCAACACGTAGAGCCAGGGCATATGCAGTCGGGGATAGCTTTTAGGAAAGCTGAGCAGTTCATAGCCCTGGGAATTATCTGCCGCCCGAACATAGGTTCCGGTGTAAATGTTCAGTCCGATCGCATCGAGCGGTTGGTGAATCGTTGCTAAATCACCCTCTTGAACATCGGGAGCTTGATTCCCAAGCTGTTCAAGCAAAGCAAGACTGTAGGCACCCGTTAGCGCCGGAAACGCGATCCCGCCATTTTGTCCGCAGGTATGAAAAGCTTTTTGAGCAGCGGTTACGTTAGCAGGCGACTCGTCAATGGGCACCGTCACAGCAGGGTTGTCTACCAGCGCTACCGAGCAGGCAACTGGAGAAGCCGCCCGAATTGCCTGACAGCCTAGCCCGTGTGCCAGCAGCGCGTGATGTGAGGTTTGCCAAACTTCTTTCCAGCTTTTGACGATGGTTCCGGGTGCATGGGGCGGTTGTTTTGTGCCGTAGCCCATGTGGGTAAAGCAAGGAATTTCGTTGATCGTCATCCAGTGGGTAATGCGATCGCCCAACCGTGACACGACTGCCGTCACATAATCCGCATAATCCTGTGCCATTTCCCGACTGCGCCAAGAGCCATATCGCTCTTCTAGCGCTTGAGGACTATCCCAGTGAAATAGGGTTGCGTGAGGCGTGATCCCGTGATCCCACAGGCAGTCTACCAGCCGTCTGTAGAAGTCAATTCCCGCTTCATTCACCGATCCCCGTCCGTCAGGAATGATTCGCGGCCAGGCAATGCTAAAGCGATAGTGCTTGATCCCCAAGTCGGACATCAGCTTCACATCGTTTGGATAATGATGGTAGTGATCACAGGCGATCGCCCCCGTCTGCCGACCCGCCACCCGCCCCCACTTGGCACTAAACGTATCCCAAACGCTAGGCTTTCGCCCATCCTCCTTCACCGCCCCCTCAATCTGATAAGAAGCAGTTGCAGATCCCCAGAAAAAGGAATCGGGAAATTGGTAGCTAGGCATAGGGGTAAGGATGAGGGATGAGGGATAAGGGATGAAAGTGATCCCCGGTTGCTAACGGGTCGCTTGATCAATTGTGCCAAATGCTGTCTCCCTTACCACCTACCTATCAAACCGTCGCATCAGATAAGCTACGCCAAAATCTCCGTTGGGATGACCTTCTAGTAACTCTGCCAGTTCAAATACTTTCTGAGCTACGTCTTCGCCCAGTTTTTCAACGGTGGCTTGGCGTTCGCGAGCAGCATATTCTCGCTCTTTTACCCGTGCCTGCCATTCACTAGAGAAAAGCTGTTCAATGGCGGTGTGCAGCCCCAGTTTTTCTAGCACGTCCCACTCGCCGCGATCGCACCAAATTCCGCCACAGCCAGGGCAGCGTTCTACATAGAACGGGGTTTTTAGCCCAACTCTAGCTCGGGCCAGGTAACAACTGCATTCCGGACAGAGAGCCGCTCTGGTGTCAAGCGGTGATTGCACATAATCGACATCCAGAGTTTTGGGCATTGGATAGGAATTTGTGCGAGGCTGGCGGCTTTGCCAGGTCTGATATTCTTCAGCCGGAATCCAGGTGCCTTTGCAATCAGGGCAGCACTGCGCTGGCAGTTCCCCGGACAGGCGGCTTACAGTTAGCGTTACTTTCTTATCTTTGGGACACTGCACAGCAACTTCTCCAAACAAATCCTTTTTGCAAAATCATGACATCTTTAGCGCTGTTTTTCTCCTAGTAAGGCATCGCAATAGCGGATTAAGGTGTTGATGCGATCGCTCATCTGAGCCTGTCTTTGCTGAGTTGTAGTTGGCTGGCGAGCAGCTTGCAAAAACATCACGTCCATTCCCAGCAGTCGCATTTGTTTGTTAATCTCAGTCTGGTAAGACTGCACCTGCGACACAACCGCCGGATCGATCTGCGCCAAGTCTGTATCCATAATCCGCAGTTGGAACATCTGCTGCACCTCTAAAAAATCAGCATGAAGCGAGGCAAGATCAGGATTGGACCGAGTAACCGTAATTTTTAACTGCCGCAATGCGTTTTGGTACTGCTGATAGTGTTGGTGGGATAAGCCTGACAGCATAGACACCTCTAAAGACACCTCTAAAACACTTCTAAGGTTTAACTCTGAATCAGAACTTTTGAATTAGGCTCATATGTAAAGAAGTTTGTATATATTAGTAGAACGAGGACTTCAAAGTTTTGCATTTTAAGGTGAACTGTAAAGCCAAGCAGTAGTTTTCTAGAGTTTCAACGTAGTTTTGATAGAACGTTACTATTCTGACCTGCCGTGCGGCGCAGTTTTACTCTAAGGAAAACTTTTTAACTTTACTCGCTGTACTCGTTAGCGGCGCATTTAATCTGAAGCAGATGAACGCACTGCTTCACAAATTCGTATACCAAAGCACATTGAATACCGTAGAATCAGCAAACATCTACCCCGGAGCCTTCCAAGCTCCCAAAGCGTAAAAGCATGAACGTGACGGCCACTCCCTCCCTTCCAATTAACTTGAACCTACCCAACTGGCTGCGAGAATGTTTGAGAACGCGAAGCGATGGTGCCAGTCCCAGCCAGGGTGATTCAAGTGATTCCTCAATCGACGTAGGGTTGATTTGTCGAGCGTTTGAATTTGGCTATAGCCTGCACGAAGGGCAGTACCGCGCTTCGGGTGAACCTTACATTTGCCATCCGATCGCCGTTGCAGGGTTGCTACGAGATTTAGGAGGCAGTCCAGTGATGATTGCAGCGGGTTTTCTGCACGACGTAGTGGAAGATACGGATGTCACACCAGAAGAAATTGAGCAGCGGTTTGGGGTTGAGGTACGCCGCCTGGTAGACGGCGTAACCAAGCTCTCAAAGTTCAACTTTTCCAGCAAAACAGAACGTCAGGCAGAAAATTTTCGCCGAATGTTTCTGGCGATGGCGCAAGATATTCGCGTCATTGTGGTGAAGCTAGCCGATCGCCTGCACAATATGCGAACGCTAGAACACCTGCCCGATGACAAACGCCGCCGTATTGCCCTGGAAACGCGAGAAATCTTTGCCCCGTTAGCTAACCGATTGGGAATTGGTCGGTTCAAATGGGAGCTTGAAGATCTGGCCTTCAAATATCTGGAGCCTGAGGCTTATCGCGAAATGCAGCAGTTTGTTAGCGACAAACGAGCAGACCGGGAAGCCCGACTGGAGCAAGTTGCGGCACTATTAAAACATCGCCTTGAAGAGTTGGGCATTCGCTGTCATGACATCAGCGGCCGTCCTAAGCATCTTTACGGCATCTACCAGAAAATGCAGCGGCAGCAGAAGGAGTTTCACGACATTTATGATGTTGCCGCAGTTCGGATCATGGTAGAAAACAACGACGAATGCTATCGGGCCCTGGCTGTTGTTCATGATGCGTTTCGACCGATCCCTGGTCGATTTAAGGATTACATTGGGTTGCCCAAACCTAACCGCTATCAATCGCTGCATACGGTAGTTATTGGCAATACAGGGCGACCCATCGAAGTGCAGATTCGCACGTTGGAAATGCATCACGTTGCAGAATACGGAATTGCGGCTCACTGGAAGTATAAAGAGACGGGCGGCAGCAGTTCTCGCATGACCGCTGAGGACGAAAAATTTACCTGGCTGCGGCAACTGCTGGACTGGCAGAGTGACCTTAAAGATGCTCAGGAGTACCTGGAAAGCGTTAAGGATAACCTGTTTGACGACGATGTTTATGTGTTTACCCCACACGGGGATGTGGTGCCGCTGAGTCGAGGCGCAACGCCTGTTGACTTTGCTTATCGCATTCACACGGAAATCGGCAACCATTGTGCTGGGGCACGAACTAACGGTCGCATTGTCACCCTGGACACCCCGCTGCAAAATGGCGACATTGTTGAAATTATTACTCAGAAAAATTCTCACCCCAGTCTAGATTGGCTTAACTTTGCGGTGACAACGGGGGCGCGAAATCGCATTCGCCAATGGTACAAGCGATCGCACCGTGACGAAAATATCCTGCGCGGCCGCGAGATGTTAGAGAAAGAGCTAGGCAAAAAGGGCTTTGAGGCGCTGCTAAAGTCCGACCCGATGCAAAGCGCCGCAGAGCGATGTAACTACCAGTCTGTAGAAGATCTGCTCGCCGCTCTGGGCTACGGAGAAATGACGCTCAACCTGGTCGTCAACCGTATTAGAGAAGCCATTAAAGCTCAACAGCCGATCGCCCCTGCGATCGCAGCAGATGATGCCAAAATGGTTATGCTGTCTGGCAGTACGACCGTCGCCCCTCGCCCTGTCAGCCGTCCATCAGATTCTCCGATTACGGGCGTAGAAGGGTTGCTTTATCACCTGGCTCGTTGCTGTAATCCCGTTCCGGGTGAATCTATTATCGGTGTTGTAACGCTTAGCAGTCGCGGCATTTCAATTCATCGGCAGGGCTGCCAAAACACGGAGAGCGTTCCGGGCGATCGCCTCATTCCCGTTAGCTGGAATCCGACCGTGATCAACGGCAACCGCGTCCACACCTACCTGGTACAAATCCAAATCGAAGTCATTGACCGGGTAGGTGTACTTAAAGATATCTTGTCTCGTCTCACCGACCACAACATTAACGTTCGCAGCGCCCAAGTTAAAACTGTTCCAGGGCAAACCGCCATCATCGATTTGGGAATTGACATTCGCGACCACCAGCAGCTCGATCGCACCTTCACTCAGATTCGTAAAATGAGCGATGTCATCAACCTGCGCCGCGTCAGTGAAGTTGATGACTAGGGAACTACGAACACTGGTCGTAATCGATTCTTCAGAACTTACGCAAACAAGAGGCTTAAGCCCCTTATTCTACAGAGGAGTGCATAAGTCGTGTTCTGTCGTTTTAGGATTATGGGCGTAAAAGGTATCAGAACTCAGGAAAATGGTATCATTCTTCAATTATTCTTTATCAAGAGATGAAGAAATATGTACAACCTCGGAGTGATGTAATATACAAGCACTTTTTGTTAAAAAATAACGAGTCAGCGAGAAGTTTCAAAATGGAGTATGCCGAGACTTTAGGAAAGTTTATGAATGAGTACTGAAAAAGATATCTAAAGGAGATGTTTACACCCTTTCGTCTGTGCTTTGTTGAGGCTAGAAAGTTGCTTTAAGTCTAGACTTCTATACAATTCTGCATCTTTGTAGCTCCTCATTTGAGTTCAATTTGATTGAGTCTAGATAGCTTAGTTCAGTCAGCTTCCAGGCTTTGTCTTTTGGCGCAGGTAGCCGCATTTGCTATCTGAAGATGCAGCGGTTTTCCAGCTAGTTTTCACTGACAAATTTAACTCCTTCTTGAGAGAGGTGTGAGAACCTATGGCTGCTGTCAAAGGCTTTTCGTCACAGCGGTTAACGTGGCTAGAGGGAATACGGATTTTTGCCGCAGTTATGCTTCTGGTCTATCATGCTCAGCTTCTATTTACCGACTATGCATTTACTCCAAAACCACTTGGGTTAGCTGCTAATCTTCGCTTAATTGAGGTAGCTGGCGATCGCTTCGGGCACAACTTACTGGCACACATTCTTAGCTTTCCAGGCTGGTTTGGGTTTCAGTTTGTTGATGTTTTCATTCTAATCAGCGGATTCAGTTTGGTGTTGTCCTTAAAGGGGAAACCGCTCGAAACTGGTAGCTTTTTAAAGCACCGATTTTTGCGGATTTTATGGCCTTTTTGGACGGTCGCCTGGTTGTCCTATCCATTTTTGTGGGCGATCGGAGTTGCCACCAACAGCTACAGGCCCGATCTGTGGTACGTCTTTGCGGGTGCCAGCTTTCCACTGATGTTTGAATACTCCGGTGAACTGCTGCTAAAAAGCAGTGGCCCCTGGTGGTTTGTGCCGCTCATCCTCAGCTTTGCTGTGATTTTCCCTTTTCTATGGCATTTACTTCAGCGATGGGGATCTCGCAATCTGCTGATAGTTAGCCTTGCTCTAACTCTGGGCTATCGGGCACTGGCGGTCTACAAGTTTGGCGGACATCCTACCTATGTCGTTTTAGGTACAGCCGCAAACTGGCTCCCGTTTTTACCTTTCATTGCAAAGCTCAGCACTTTTGTCTTAGGCATGGTGGTAGCACGAGCTTACTGGGCCGGTCAGGGTCCGCTGTTTTGGCGCACTCGCTGGGTGCTGTCCTTTGGCATTTTGTTCTACGGGTTTGGTTTCGTTTGTCAATTTTCTCGTCTGGGCTGGGTCTTTGCCGATCTGCTGCTGCCAGTTGGTTTAACGCTCTGCGGTATGGCAGTATTTCAATCTCTAGAGCAGATTCGTCTAGCCAGATCAGCCATGCTTTGGCTAGGGGCACACAGCTACAGCTATTTCCTGATTCACAACTTTGTGCTAGATCGAACCATTACTTTAGTGGTTGGAGACAGCCGATCGCTTTACTGGCTGTTGCTTCCAGGAATGATCGTTGGAACATTGATGCTGGCGGTTGTGGCCGATCACGCGGCTCCATTCCTTCAGCGAGTGGTTATGGCTGCACTGCGTGACCTTGACTATGTTTTGACGATCGCCCCAAAGGTTCAAATTCGGACCTGGTTGCCTCAGGTTGGCGATCGAGTTCGTTATCAGGGTGAACCAGGTTGGACTGTAGCGAAAGTAGAGCGGCTTCTAGATGACAAAGAAGTTTATCTCTGTCAAATCACGGACGGCCAAAAAACGATGTGGCTCAACGAGGATGACCTTGAGCCACACCACAGCCCATCTATCAGCGGTTCGTCTACCAGCCGCAATGGTTCCCGATACAACCCATCCTAGTTACTCCTCACTCTATTCTTCTATTGAGACTTTCTATCCAGACCTCTATTTCAAAAGTCCAACTCTACTAGGCACCTTTCTGATTCTTCATCCCCTCTCCTCACCTCCCTTAGCATCCAACACCTACCAATTCAAAATCTATCTAAAAACCTCCGGAGGGTAACTAAGTGACAAAGTGGACAATCGAGCTACACAAGCTGATTTATACCCACGTTGTGTTGATTGGTGTCCCCACCATCTTTTACTACTGTTTGCGGGTAGGAGGATGGGAATTGATGAACTTGCACATGGCGATCGCCACCTTCTACATGGCCAGTGCGCTAATCATCATTGTAGAAACTACCAATGCCTTATTTCGCCGCTTTGCCACAAACCAGTACAGTGTCAAACCTGGATTTGGGCAGTTCCATCAGCGGGCTAAATCACTTTTAGGGGTGGGTGGTTCTAAACAGCCAGAACCCGAACGCCCCCTACCCCGCTGCTCATTTTTAATTGCAGCCTACCTGCCTAACGAACAGGCGATTATCCTCGATACGCTCAGGCACATTCTGCTCACTGTGCAACGTCCTGAAGGTGGGCTAGAGGTGATTCTGACTTACAACACGCCTATAGATTTACCTGTAGAAGTCGATCTGCACAGCCTCACGCAGTCCTATCCGGAGCTACGTTTGCTGCGGGTTGAGGGCAGCCGCTCCAAAGCCGAAAACCTCAATGCTGCGCTAGATATTGTGACGGGTGAGATTGCCTGTGTGCTTGACGCAGACCACCATCCTGCACCAGATTGCTTCTTTCGAGCATGGCGCTGGATTGAGCGCGGCTATGATGTGATTCAAGGACGCAACATTATCCGCAATCATGCTCAGAATCTGCTAACTCAAAATATCGCCATAGAATTTGAGACACTCTACGGGATCAGCCATCCAGCCAAATCCTTTCTCACGGACTCCAGCATCTTTGGTGGCTCAAACGGCTACTGGCGTACCTCAGTATTGAAGCAGATTCGCTTTAACCCGATGATGTTAACTGAGGACATTGACGCTTCATTGCGAACCTTACTGAACGGCTATCGCATTCTGCACGATCGCAGCATTGTCACGACAGAGCTTGCACCCGTTGATGGGCAATCTTTTTGGTTTCAGCGCAAACGTTGGGCGCAGGGTTGGTTAGAGGTTAGTCTCAAGTATCAGCGTCGAGTATGGCGATCGGACAAGCTGAGCCTTTGGCAAAAAATCTACTGGACTTATCTACTTTATTTCTGTGAGCTTTATTCCATAACTGCCATCCAAATTATTCCAATTGTTCTAAGCTTGTTCCTCTATCAGGGATCGTTTGAATCCTCTGACAATCAATATTTGCTTGCAAGTACAGTTGTGGCTCTATTTGGCGGAGTCTATCAAACTTTAGCAACAGCAAAAATTGCTTCCGTGCGGTATCCAATTCTCTATTACATCAAGCATATGCTGTTGCTTTTCCCATACATTACCTTCAAGAATATGATTGCGATCGTAGGGCTATATGACCATCTGCACGGTAACAACAACTGGCTGATTACTCCTAGAGGCAAGCAGTCTGGTCGTAAAGCAACTCCTCAACCCGAGCCAATCCTGGCATCAAGTTCGAGTTCGAGTTCCTGACTCCATGAGCCTGATTATTTGTCCGGGGATACATTCACCTGGTTTGACTGAAAGGCTTTTGGCTGATCTGGATGTCGCAAATCAGACCTCTTCAACTGCACGAATTCAATACTCTGTCTTTCCGTCCGATCGCTATCCGCCTTACTCGGCGTTTCACATTTTAGAAACGCTGCATGAATGGCTAGGAAAGCCCGGTCAAAGTCCAGAACCGCCTGGTCAACTATCCTCAGCTTCAGTATCCACTTCGTCAAGATCTGGTTTGTCAAATTTGTCTCTGGTTTTTCTGAGCTTTAGTGCTGGAGTCGTCGGAGCAATTGGAGCAGCGCGAACCTGGCAGCGTTCAGGTGGCGAGGTAAAAGCATTCATTGCCGTAGATGGTTGGGGAGTGCCTTTGAGGGGTGATTTTCCGCTGTATCGCCTCAGCCACGATTTCTTTACGCACTGGAGTTCAGCGCCTCTAGGCGCAACGACAGCTAGTTTTTATGCTGATCCGCCTGTGCCGCATCTAGAACTGTGGCGATCGCCCCACACAACTTACGGCTATTGGATTGCAGGTGGAGAGCGATCGCCATTTCCAGTCCTGGACAATGCAACTCAGCAACGCACAACTGCCGCCACTTTTCTCAACAACTTACTGGCCGATCATGGCGAGTTCATAACCTGACTCAACTGCTCAACTTGCGATCGCGATCAGGTCAGCAAATACTGACAAATCTACTAGCTCAGGTCAAGCTTTACTTAAATGCTCAAGCCTTTGCCCATGAAGGCTTTCAGCGTCTTAAGTAATATTAAGTTAGATCCTTCGATAACTCTCGACAGGAGTTAGCATCGGAACTAGACTGGATCATTAACAATTTAGTGCATCATTAGATACAGATCTAAGCTATGCGTGAGGTTTCTCCTGTGCGTTCCCAAATTGCTGCACCTGCCCAAACTCCGTCTGCACCTGCAATTCCCTTTCCCAAATCGGTCGCAGTCCGCGCAACTGGCGCATTTGCTTTGATTGACAGCCTTAAACGGCATGGGGTCAAGCACATTTTTGGCTACCCCGGCGGCGCAATTTTGCCCATTTACGACGAGCTTTACAGAGCAGAGGCGGCTGGCGGCGTTCAGCATATTCTGGTTCGCCATGAACAAGGAGCCTCCCACGCGGCGGACGGCTACGCACGAGCGACGGGGCAAGTTGGTGTTTGCTTTGGCACTTCTGGTCCTGGCGCTACCAATCTGGTAACGGGCATCGCGACCGCTCAGATGGACTCGATTCCGATGGTGGTGGTGACTGGGCAAGTTCCCAGCACCGCAATTGGCAGTGATGCGTTCCAGGAAACCGATATCTACGGAATTACGCTGCCCATCGTCAAACACTCCTACGTGGTGCGTAATCCCGAAGACATGGCGCGAATTGTGGCAGAGGCTTTCTATATTGCCCGCTCAGGTCGTCCTGGACCAGTTTTGATTGACGTACCTAAGGATATCGGGTTGAAAGAATTTGACTACGTTCCTGTGGAGCCAGGAAGCGTTAAGCTACCGGGCTATCGTCCAACGGTGAAGGGCAATCCGCGCCAGTTGAGTCAGGCGTTAAAGCTGATTCGGCAGGCAAAACAGCCGTTGCTGTATGTCGGGGGAGGGGCGATCGCCGCTGGTGCCCACGCTGAAATTCAAACTTTAGCAGAACGCTTTCAGTTACCCGTCACCACCACCCTAATGGGCAAAGGCGCATTTGACGAAAACCATCCCCTTGCGGTCGGGATGTTGGGGATGCACGGCACCGCCTACGCCAACTTTGCCGTGAGTGAATGTGACCTGTTAATTGCAGTTGGGGCCCGATTTGACGATCGCGTGACGGGTAAGCTCGACGAATTTGCCTCTCACGCCAAAGTCATTCACATCGACATTGACCCAGCCGAAGTGGGCAAAAATCGCACCCCTGAAGTGCCTATTGTTGGAGATGTACGGCAGGTGTTAACCGATTTGCTGCGCCGCGACCTGGAAGACGGCATTCCGGCTGATCCCACCCAAACTCAAGCATGGCTTAACCGGATCGAGCGCTGGCGGGAAGACTATCCTCTGGTCGTACCCAGCTACCCAGACAGCATTGCGCCTCAGGAAGTCATTGTTGAACTCAGCCGTCAGGCTCCCGACGCTTACTACACCACCGATGTCGGACAGCATCAAATGTGGGCGGCGCAGTTCCTCAAGAATGGACCGCGCCGCTGGATCTCCAGCGCCGGACTGGGCACAATGGGGTTTGGAATGCCCGCAGCAATGGGTGTGAAGGTGGCGCTTCCCGATGAGCAGGTGATCTGCGTCAGCGGTGATTCTAGCTTTCAGATGAATTTGCAGGAGCTTGGCACCCTGGCTCAATATGGCATTGGTGTTAAAACAGTAATCATCAACAACGGCTGGCAGGGGATGGTGCGCCAGTGGCAGCAAGCCTTTTACGGTGAACGCTACTCCTCTTCCAACATGGAAGTCGGGATGCCAGATTTTGTCATCTTGGCTCAAGCCTTTAGGATCAAGGGCATGATTGTCACCGAGCTGGATCAGTTGGCGGGGGCGATCGCCGAGATGCTAGCTCATGACGGCCCCGTACTGATGGATGTCCGCGTCACCAAAGACGAAAACTGCTACCCAATGGTGGCTCCTGGCAAGAGCAATGCTCAAATGATTGGACTACCTGAACACCCCAAATCTAGACGGCAACCTGACCTGATTCCATGCAGCAGTTGCGGCACCGAAAACCTTGCGACTAGCAACTTTTGCCCCAAGTGCGGCACCAAGATCTAGAAGCTGCTGAATCTGTGCAAAATTAAATCATCAAATTGGGGTATCTCTGAGAGATGCCCTTTCTAATTTTGTAAAGAGGATTTTGCTGAAACGGGTAACTATCGTGTAATTATTTAGCTTGTTAGATCTACAGTTAGATTAAACAAATCAGATTTGGTTTAGGTCAGGTTTGGTTAAACTCAAATTCGTTCAGATCAGACTTACACTCAGGCATCATCTACCCTGACTAAATCACCCTAAACAAGTAAAGATAGCTTTGAGATCCAGTACCTTGCTTGCTTGTGGGTGAAAGCAGACCTCGCTTCTAAGATTTCTTCCGAAAAACTCCAGTTTTTGTAGAAAATTTGGATTTGATTAGAAAATTGGGGAAATTTAGTAGTTTACTTGTTACATTACCGGATACTTGAGTACTGTTAAATCGAGCAGTCCTGTTGGGAAATAGCCCCCTGTAGATCAATGCAACCACAGGTTGAAAAGAACGACTAGTATTATCGTCATTCGTTGAGGAGTAAGGTCATGACTGCTGCACTTAGATCCAATGTTTCTAACCGCCGCTTTCCGCCCAGGCAACCTGGCAGTTATGCAGGAGGATCTAAAGTTGCTCAGTTGCAACCGTCGATTGAACGGCGATCGGGGCAGTCTCAGCTTCAGTCCACTGCTTCCCAGGCTGATATTCGTCGCATGGTGCAGTTACCCGCTCAGCCAGCTAATCCTCTATGGCTACGGGCTTTAACTTTTGCTCAACGAACGTCTACAGTGGTGACGTTTTCTCTGGTTGCATCTGCGCTGGCAGTCTATGGCTGGACGGTTTACTCACAACAGCTTTGGGGTAAAGAATATCAGCGACTTGAGGCGCTACAGCGTCAGGAGCGTCAGCTTACCGCCGCAACTGAGGTACTCAAAGATCAGATGGCTCAAGAGGCAGAAGATCCAGCGTCTGGGCTATCTATCCCTGACCCTACCAACGCGATCTTTTTGCAGCCCGCTCCTCTTTCCCAGCCTGCCCCCGTTCAGCCTAACCCTGCGCCTAAATCAATTCAAACGGCACCTTTAGGATATTGACCGAGATGGCTATCTCTTTTCCTCCCTTTCACAACCTCCGCAGCCGTAACGCTACTGAGAAAGGGCAACACCTACGCGGCGAGCAGTCTACCAGCCGATCGCGACTACTTGCGGTCTGGGGGATTTTGATGGTTGGGGGAATGGGACTGGCGCTCAACCTGGTGCGACTGCAAATTATTCAGGCTCCCACTCTGCGCCAGCGGGCCCAAAACCAGCAAGTTACCGCTTTGCAACCATTTGTGCCCCGTCGCCCAATTATTGATCGCCAGGGGAATGTAGTCGCTATCGACGAACCTGCCCATACGCTATACGCTCATCCATTTTTGTTTAAGCAGTCTCAGCAGGCGATCGCCAGCCAACTCGCGCCCATCTTAAATCGTTCAGAACAGGAGCTATTGCAGCTATTCTCTTCTGATGACAGCGGCATCCGAGTTGAATATGCCTTGAATGAAGAGACAGCCGACCGGATTGCGAACTTGGGCTTAGATGGGCTAGAGCTAGAGCGGCAGCAGCAGCGGTTTTACCCACAGCAAGACCTGTTTGCGACCGTTGTTGGCTATGTCAACACCGAGCGGCAGGGGCAGGCAGGCTTGGAATATAGCCAGCAAAGCATTCTGGAGCGATCGATAGAGCCAGTTCAAATTAGCCGTGCCGGAGATGGCGCAATCATTCCCGATGACCTGCCAGGAAGCTTTTTGCGCCAGGACGACCTTCAGCTACAGATTACGCTGGACAGCCGTTTGCAGCGGGCCAGCCGTTTAGCACTAGAGCAGCAGATGCAGCAGTTTAGTGCCAAGCGGGGAGCCGTCATGGTGATGGACGTGCGGACGGGCGAAATTCTGTCTATGGTGACCGAGCCATCTTACGACCCCAACCAGTATTACCGATTCGATATGGATCTCTTCCGAACCTGGGTTTTGACCGACTCCTATGAGCCAGGTTCGACATTTAAGCCGATCAATGTGGCGATCGCCCTAGAGTCAGGAACGGTTAGCCCTAACGACGTGTTCTACGACGAAGGCTGGATCGAGGTCGATAGCTGGCCAATTCAGAATGCAGACTACAACGAACGCGGCGGCGGTCGGGGATCAGTCAGCGTCCAGGAAATTGTTCAATACTCCAGCAACGTCGGGATGGTTCACATCATGGAAAGCCTGGACCCAGCCGATTACTATGGCTGGCTAGAAAAAATTGGATTGGGGCAACCCACCGGTATCGACCTGCCCTTTGAAAGCCAGGGACAAATTAAGAGCCTGGAGCAATTTGTTGGCTCTCCGGTAGAGCCTGCGACAACCGCATTTGGGCATGGCTTCTCGCTGACAGCAATTCAACTTCTACAACTGCATGGCGCTCTGGCAAACCAGGGCGAAATGGTCGTTCCCCATGTGGTGCGGGGACTTTACAACAGTGAAGGGCAAGCCTACTGGCGATCCAAACTGCCAGCACCCCGCAGGATATTCTCTCCCCAAACGGCCCAAACCGTCCTGGGCATGATGGAGGCAGCAGTTCAGGATGGCACAGGGGAATCGGCTCAGATTTTAGGATACCGAATTGCAGGCAAAACCGGAACTGCACAAAAAGTGAGTTCCGATGGTGGCTATCATGACTACGCCCGCATCACTAGCTTTGTTAGCATTCTCCCCGCCGAATCACCGCGCTATGTCGTGCTGGTTGTAATTGATGAACCGCAGGGAGAAGATGCCTACGGCTCTACCGTTGCCGCCCCGATCGCCAGAGGGGTCATGGAAGCACTAATTGCGATCGAGGGCATTCCACCGAGTCAGCCTCAAGTTGTTGAAGAACCACCCATAGAGTAGATTCGTCAGAAAAGCCTTAACTCGCGATTCGTCGCCCATAGCAATCCCTGTGCAGGAATACTCATGCAGATCATCCACCATCTTCACGCTGCCATTCTAGTTTCTGATCTGGTAAAAGCAGAACATTTTTATGGAAACGTGTTGGGACTCTCTAAAATCGATCGCCCGCTTAATTACCCTGGAGCCTGGTATCAAGTTGGTAACACTCAGATTCACTTGATTCTAGACGCAACCACTCCCAGCGGCTTGCACAATTGTGAAAAATGGGGGCGCAACCGCCATGTTGCCTTTGCAGTGGACGATCTCCAAGCTGCTAAAGCACATCTTAAGACTTGTGGGTTGGACGTACAAATGAGTGCCTCTGGTCGAGCAGCATTATTTACTCACGATCCAGATGGCAATGTAGTCGAACTGACTGAGGTTAGCTAGGTTGAGGTCTTCGAGAGCGATCGCCCAACTTTAGAGCGGATCATTGATAGTAAAGCTCAAAATCTTTTAAGGCGATCGCTCGGGTTAAATTTAACCGATAGTGATAGCTCAACCTATTTTGAGTCTTTGCCCATAATGTTTTCTTCTTACTCTTTTGAAGAGAAGCATCAATATGCTTTCTTGCCTGGTTAATCGTCTCATAGCTAGCGTTAGTTGATATATTAAGCTCTGCTTTTGCCGCAGCTAACCCAATTGCATTCCCCTCACCACTGTGGATACCGTTTAACTCCAGGTAGCGAGCAATAATGTCCCAATACTTCAAAAACTTCTTTTCTTTGCCATTATCTCTACATACAGCAAATAGAGACTCGCCAATGTAGATTGAATCGTCAAGGGAAATATTGAGTTTTCGTGCAATTTTTTGGAGAGTGGTTAACCGTTCTAGATTGTATCGTTTAACGTGGTCAGCTAGAGCCTCTGTATGTCCTGCCGTAATTCCAGGGGGCCATTCAATATCTTGAGGCAAATCAGAAACTATTCTTGTGTCTGCGTCAATCTGTATTGCAACTGAAAATTTGGTGAGTGTTTTCTCAATCACAAAGCGCTTATCATGGTAGCAGTGTAAAACGCCCTTCTGAAACTGCTTGAAAGCAATAACATTAGCACATTCACTGAAATCACCAGGCTGGTCTGTGCCTACAACTAGCATTGTTCCGGAAGAATGAACTTCTAAATCTTTTGCCAACTCTTTAGCTAGCAAGCGATATTTTTGACCCAAAGCTAACGTACAAAACGCAAAGTCTTTATTACTAATCCAGGCTGAATGCTTTTTAGAATTTGAAAATTTAGAAGATTCAAGCATACTTAGATTTTCCTTTCTAGGAAGAACTTACATCGGAAACACAAAAAATAATGCTGTTGAAAGCGATGTTTCAGGGTAGATATGCTTCTTTCTGACGGCACCCGTGTCTCACCTTAGTTGTATCAAACTAGTAAAAAATGTTACATGAGCCTACAGCAATTTTACTGACTCTTTGAAAAGAGAAGTCAAAACGGATGTTTTTGTGAAGCCAAGACAATGAAATAGAACCTGACCACCCTCTCAATGAACTTCCTACGTACAATTGCGTACCGACATTGAGGATTTAGTGCAGGTAGACCGAGACATACTTAGAGGTCGGGGAGCATTCTGGTTTACGGAATGCTCCCCGACCTCTAAGCGTGTGTCAAATTGTCTATCGAGTCTTCAACGGTGATATTTTTTAAGAGCGGAAAATCACTCTGCTAAAGCACGGGAATTAAACAGAGCGTAAGTTGTCCCAACCATCATTACCGTCAACACTAAAACTGAAATCATGAGAGGCACCCCAAAAGTTAACTAAGCTCATCATTCACACGATTAACTCTTCAGCGCTCAGGTTCCTGGCTTAATTCCCTACGCTATGTTGCCGAACGAGGGCAAATCTCAGCTATTCCGTCTTAACGACTCTACACCTTAAGGCGTGGAGAATCTTATAATTATTTCGTTACAATTATTCACAAGTAAACAATCGTTCCTTAATTTAGCTGTATCTCATGGCTGCACCTTTAGCTGCCCCTTTGACCAAGTTGGCGTACCAAACTTTTCAACAGGGCAAAAGTTATTTTGGGCTGGCTCACAAAACCCTTAGTAGTCAGTTACTGACTCTACTTGATCCGCCGCGCGATCGCCCAGCCAATCGACTCACACCAGAACTCCTGCTCAAAATTCAACAGCGGCTTAATCAGTTGCTCGAAACAGATTGGCGAGACGCTGAGCAAGGCGTTTATCCAGAAAGCCTGCTGTTTGATAACCCCTGGGAAGATTTTTTCCGCTATTACCCGGCTCTTTGGCTCGATATGCCTCAAATTTGGGGACGGGCCAATCAAAAACGCTACCAGGAATTCTCTACCCAAATTAAAACTGAGGGCTATCCCAGCTATTACCTGCAAAACTTTCACCATCAGACTGACGGCTATCTAAGCGATATGTCGGCAAACCTGTATGACTTGCAGGTTGAGATTTTGTTTAATGGAACGGCAGACGCAATGCGGCGGCGGATTTTAGCTCCGCTTAAGCGTGGGCTAGAGGGGCTTGAGCAAACCCCTCCCCATCAGATTCGCGTGTTGGATGTAGCTTGTGGAACAGGGCGCACCCTGCGACTCGTTCGCGGTATGTTGCCTGAAGCCTCTCTGTTTGGTATCGATCTGTCCCCTGCTTATCTGCGTAAAGCCAATCAGTTACTGTCTCAAAACCCTGGAGATTTGCCTCAACTGCTTCAGGCAAATGCTGAGGAACTACCTTATCTGGATAACTATTTCCATGCGGTGACGTGTGTTTTTCTGTTTCATGAATTGCCACCCGCAGTGCGTCAGCGGGTAATCGAGCAGGCTTTTCGAGTGACACAGCCCGGTGGCGTGTTTGTAATCGCTGACTCGATTCAGATTAGTGACTCGCCTGAGCTAACGCCGATCATGGAAGGGTTTTCGGAAACGTTCCATGAGCCTTACTATCGGCACTACACGACAGATGACATGGTTGCACGTCTAGAGCAAGCAGGTTTTGTAGGCATCACCAGTGAAGTTCACTTTATGAGCAAGTACTGGGTGGCTCGTAAGCCAGCTTAAGCCACACTTTTTGTGGTGTGCCGTGCTGAGCGCGACACACCACAAAAAGTCTAAACACAATCAAGCGCGTAGCGCTGTAAGACTACATTAAACAAGGGGCTTAAGCCCCTTGTTTTCATGGCAATCGCTTGATTTTGCATTCTGCTGGCGTAAGTTCTGACAAAAAATTGCAGAGTCAGGGATGATGCAGCCGACAGAAGTTAGAGTTGGGGTGGGTAGATGTTGATGCAAGTCTGCACTGCCTGTGACTATTTTTTTAGTTTTTTCTTAGCTAAGTGGTACAAGGAAAACGCTGATTATGACGACTTATAGACCTTCCGAATCTGACACTGACCAGAGCCTTGTTAGCGAAGATTTGGTGACAGCCAACCATCTGGAGGTCATCGAAACAGTCATCTCTAGTTTGCAAGAAGACCAGAGCGCGATGGTAAGTCAGACTGAACAGGGTCATTTGTGGAAGTTTAATTATGGAACCGTTGAAGTATTTGTGCAGCTTACAGGGTTGACGGATGAAGACACTTTCACGGTTTGGGCGACGGTGCTGAAGCTGCCCGTGAAGAATGAGGCGCAGTTGATGCAGAAGCTACTGAAGATGAATTGGTCAGATACTTTTGAGGCGCGTTTTAGCATTTTGGGCGATCAGGTTGTGGTGAACTCTACTCGAACGGTGGCGGAATTGTCGCCTGGTGAGGTGTCGCGCAATATTACGGTGGTAGCAACCGTTGCTGATGACCATGATGAAGCACTTGCATCTGAATTTGGCGGTTAATGGCGATCGCCCCTAATTGGCGATTGATCCCACCGCTTGAGGCATCGGGTAAAGTCCAAATGGCGATCGATCGGTGGCTGCTGAAACAGCATCAGCTAGGGCTACATCCCCCTGTTTTGAGGTTTTACACCTGGTTGCCAGTGGCAATCTCGCTGGGTTATCATCAGCGGCGCTATCTCCCCCAGTGGGAGCATCTGCATTGGCATGGGGAACGGGTAGACCTGGTGCGTCGCCCTACGGGTGGACGGGCTGTTTTGCATCAGGGCGATTTGACCTATGCGGTGATTGTTTCGGGCATTGCAGGTAGCCGAATGCAAGCTTACCAGCAGATTTGTCAGTTTTTGATCGAAGGCTGGCGATCGCTCCATGTAAACCTCCACTTTGGCGAGGCTGGACGCGGTTACATCCACAATCCCAACTGCTTTGGTGCTGCAACTGGAGCAGATTTAGTCTTGCCCGACGGAAAAAAACTAATTGGCAGCGCTCAACTCCATCACAGCGGAGCCATCCTTCAGCATGGCTCCATGCGCCTCAACCCTGATCCAGACTTGTTTAAGCAGGTGTTTGGCGTTGAGTTGGAGGCGATCGCCCTTCCCTTTTACTCGAAAGAAACCATCATTGAAGCATTAACCACCGCTGCCCAGCGATGCTTCAACCTTCACCTCACTCCACAGCCCCTCTCGGAAACTGAATGGCAAGAAATCCTTTGCTATGAAGGTTGAGGTCGTTACTGCCCTTTATTGCCCACAGCAGCGGTCAACGCCCAGGCTGTCGAGCAGCAGATCGCTAACTGCGTTGGCAATGGCAAATTCACTATAAAAGCTTTTAGAAAAGTCAAACGCCTGCATTTCTGTGAGAATGGCAACTACTAGCGAACCGACATCGTTTTCTCCTTCCATACGCTGACGCACAAAAACCTGAGCGGCGCGTTTGGCAATGTCCTGATTAACGGGTTCTGGAATAAACTCGCGGTCTAGCCATTGCTGCAAGGTTTCCGCAGCCACTCGCCCTCTTGTTGAGCATCCTGGGGAGGCGGTAGGGTGATGGGTGAAATTGGTCAGCCATATGAAGTGAATAGTGAACGGCTTTCCTACTGAGCTAGAATGACCAGTCAGGATTTGTGTTCACTATATAACAATCGTGGGGATGCATTCATCACT
>JAAUTN010000013.1 GCA_012031415.1 Leptolyngbyaceae cyanobacterium SM1_4_3
GCATAGCCATTGTGCGTATGGCGACAAAAGAATGGGTGATGAAGCGGGCGTGGAGAAGTTCCAGGTCGGCAAATTGGGGCGATCGCCAGAATTTAACTTGTTCTTTCATGGGGTGAGGAAAGGTTGTGAGTGAAGATTAGGGATCAAGGATAGCGAGAGAATCTTAAAAGTGTTTGAATAACTGAGATCTTGCACCAGTAGCAGGAGTCATTGCACTGGAGCCTTGAGATCAATCTCAGGCTCAAAGCTAAAACTCGTTAAAACGAGTTGGAATGGTCTTTTGGTGGGCATTTGAGTCCGTTTCAACGGACTTCAGCGACTAGCCCGGAATTGATTCCAGGGCGGGTCATCGGGCAACAGACTTGGTGCAAGATCTGAGATAACACCCCCCCCACAGACTCCTGGGTTACAACTAGACTTCTCAAACGTCTTCAAAGACTGGTCGGAGAATCTCAAAGACTGGTCGGAGAATCTCAAAGACTGGTCGGAGAATCTCAAAGACTAATCGGAGAATCTCAAAAACTAATCGGAGAGTCTCAAAGACTAATCGGAGAATCTCAAAAACTAAGGATTGCGGATTTATTAATGTGTAATTCTCTTGTGTAAGGGCATGGCATTGCCATGCCCTTACAGAGATTCTGGTTTTACAGGTTACTTGATCCACAATCCTAATCGGAGAATCTCAAAGACTAGTCGAAGAATTAGGGCTATTCATCCAAGCGTCTGCCAAATCAGAAGACTTGGGTTAAGACCGACACAAGCAGGACACAAAATCAGCGATCGCCACATGAACAAGGGGCTTAAGCCCCTTGTCTTCCAGAGAAGTGCGTCAGTCCTACTGAGGTATCCGCCTCGTTACCAAGCTCCAGCTTGGCAACAAGTTTAATCATCCCTCATCCCTCCTACTACCCTCCTGCCTGCTCCGACATCTCAGAAGCCAACCCCGTCCAATCGAGATCGCCTTTTCCCTTAGCGACAGCAGCCATCAGGCGATCGTGCAGCAGACTGGCAAGCGGCATCGGCATTTGGCTAGCTCTGGCAGTTTGCAGAGCCAGGGTGACATCCTTTAAGCCGAGGGAGAGCTTAAACCCGGCAGGTTCGTACTGCTGTTGGGCAATCATCCGACCGTAGTTTTGGTAGATTGGGCAGGCAAATAGCGTTTTGCCAAAGAGTTCAGCAATCTGGGTGCGATCGATGCCATTCTTCTCCGCCAGGGTGAATGCCTCTGCCATTGCCTCAATCGCGGAGACGATCAGAAAATTGCCAGCGACTTTGACAACATTGGCGGCTTCTGGCGTTTCGCCAAAGTCAAATACGCCTTGCCCTAACGCATCCAGCACGGGGGCAACCTCAGCTTTGGCGGCTGGATTTCCTGATAGGCAAATCCACAGTTTTTGGGTGGCGGCAGCATCAGGACGACCAAACACGGGCGCTGCTAGATAGTGCGATCCTCGCTGGTGATGTCGTTCTGCGAGGTGCTGGGCGATCGCAGGTGAAATGGTACTCATCGAGAGGTGAATGCTACCGGGGCTAAGCCACTCCAGAATGCCATTTTCACCCAGCACGACTGCTTCTAGCGCCTGGTCGTTTGCCAGCATGGTAATGACAATCGCATCCTCGACTACAGCTTCGGCAGGGGTGTTTACTAGAACTGCGCCCTGGTCAGCGAGCGATCGCCCCTTTTCCATCGTCCGGTTATACACCCGCAGGGCATAGCCCGCTTGAATTAAGTTCGTCGCCATCGGCAAACCCATATTGCCCAGTCCAATGAAGCCAATGGTTTTGCTCATGTCCTATTCCGGTGGTTCCTGCAATGTTCGCTCTTAGGATAGAGCGATCGCCCCAATTTACATCCTTCATTAGAAGGTCACGCTTGCAGTAATTCCTGACGTGAAATCATCCCGCTTGCTTGAGGGTGTGCCAGTGTCAGGGGAGCAAAAAACTCGAAAGGGTTTGCTGCTGAATGTTTCAGACAATTATCTAATTAATTCTGCAAGAAGATTTTATGTGAACCGTCCAGGCTCAATGGTCTAGGAGGTACACAAACCTGGTAGATTTGAGCGAGTATCAGCAAACAGGATATGGCAAGATGAAAGTCCTAGTCATTGGCGGCGACGGCTATTGCGGGTGGGCTACCGCACTTTACCTTTCAAACCGAGGATACGAAGTCGGCATTGTGGACAACATGGTGCGCCGACATTGGGATTTAGAGCTTTGTGTCGAAACTCTAACCCCGATCGCTCCTATCCAGCAACGCCTCCAGCGCTGGAAAGATTTAACCGGAAAATCGATCGATCTTTTTGTTGGCGACATTACCAACTACGAATTTCTCAGCAAAGCGATGCACCAGTTTGAACCCGAAGCGGTGGTGCATTTTGGCGAACAGCGATCGGCTCCTTTCTCGATGATTGACCGTGAACACGCTGTTTTGACTCAGGTTAACAACGTCGTTGGGACGCTAAACCTGCTCTACGTCATGCGTGAAAGCTTCCCCGACTGCCATTTGGTGAAACTGGGCACGATGGGCGAATACGGTACGCCTAACATTGACATTGAAGAAGGCTATATCACCATTGAACATAACGGTCGCAAGGATACATTGCCCTATCCCAAGCAGCCCGGATCGTTCTACCACCTGAGCAAAGTTCATGACTCTCACAACATTCACTTTGCCTGTAAGATCTGGGGTCTACGCGCTACCGACTTGAACCAGGGTGTGGTCTACGGGGTGCTGACCGAAGAGACAGGCATGGACGAACTGCTGATCAACCGCCTCGACTATGACGGCGTGTTTGGTACGGCGCTAAACCGTTTCTGCATTCAGGCGGCGATCGGGCATCCGCTGACGGTCTACGGGAAGGGCGGTCAAACGCGTGGCTTCCTGGATATTCGGGATACGGTGCGCTGTGTAGAATTGGCGATCGCCACCCCCGCCGAAGCTGGGAAATTCCGCGTCTTCAACCAGTTCACCGAAATGTTTAGCATTGGCGACCTGGCGCAAATGGTCGAAAAAGCCGGAGGCTCTCTGGGCTTGAATGTCGAAGTCAAGCATTTTGACAACCCCCGCGTCGAGCTAGAAGAACACTACTTCAATGCCAAAAACACCAACCTGCTCGACCTGGGTTTGCAGCCCCACTACCTCTCTGACTCCTTGATTGACTCGTTGCTCAACTTCAGCATTCAGTACAAGCATCGAGTCGATGAAAAGCAAATCCTACCCAAAGTCAAGTGGAAAGGCTAATTAGTCTGTCTGTTTGCCAAATCTGCGACTTTGCCAGATCTGCGACTTCTTAGAGAAGCCGCAGATCTTGACCCCCTAGCAGAACGAAAAATTCTTACCCTCCCACTCCCCTACCCCCCCATCACCCCATCACCCATCCTGCCCTCTCTATGCGAATTGCTCTATTTACCGAAACTTTTTTGCCCAAGGTTGATGGCATTGTTACCCGCCTCAGCCACACCGTTGAACAATTGCAGCGGTTGGGCGACCAGGTTTTAGTTATCTCTCCCGATGGCGGGCTGACAGAATATAAGGGAGCCAGGATTTATGGGGTTCCGGGGTTTCCGCTGCCGCTTTACCCAGAGCTAAAGCTAGCGCTGCCGCGCCCTTCCATTGGTCAGGTGCTAGAAGAGTTTAAGCCAGACCTGATTCATGTGGTCAATCCGGCAGTTTTGGGGCTGGCAGGGCTATATTACAGCAAAATTTTTAAGGTGCCGCTGGTCGCGTCTTATCACACCCATTTGCCCAAATATCTAGAGCATTACGGCTTAGGAATGCTGGAAGGCATGATGTGGGAATTGCTGAAGGTAGCGCACAATCAGGCTCAGCTTAACCTGTGTACCTCAACTGCGATGCAGGAAGAATTGGACGCTCATGGGATTGAGCGGCTAGCCGTGTGGCAGCGGGGAGTTGATACGGAGCTGTTTCAGCCCGGTTTGGCGAGTTTAGAGATGCGATCGCGCCTCACCCAAGGAAATCCTGACAGTCCCCTACTGCTGTATGTGGGGCGGCTCTCTGCTGAAAAAGAAATTGAGAAAATCAAACCCGTGCTGGAGTCGATTCCGAATGCGCGGCTGGCACTAGTCGGCGATGGCCCCTACCGCCAGGAATTGCAGCAGTATTTTGCCAACACGCCCACTCACTTTGTGGGCTATCTCACAGGCGTTGATCTGGCAACGGCTTTTGCCTCTGCGGATGCTTTCGTGTTTCCCTCTCGCACCGAAACGCTGGGTCTGGTATTGCTAGAAGCAATGGCAGCGGGCTGCCCGGTGGTGGCGGCAAACTCTGGCGGCATTCCTGACATTGTGACCGACGGCGTAAATGGCTACTTGTTTGATCCCTACGACGAGCAAGGGGCGATCGCCGCTACCCAACGCCTGCTCAATCAGCAAACCGAACGCGAAACGCTGCGCCAGAGCGCCCGTCAAGAAGCCGAACGCTGGAGTTGGACTGCGGCGACCCGTCAGCTTCAGGGCTACTATCAGTCTGTCCTCATGCTAAGTTCCATGCCCACTGCGGCGTAGGGTTGTTGGTCTACCCTTTGTTACAAATACTTTTGCAACAGCAAATTTAGCTTTTCTTTGGTAGCCGATGGCGCTTTGTCGAGTGGCGTAATGATGGCGTACTTCAGCGCAGAGTGGGCATCTGAGACGGGTGGATTTTGGCTGAGGCGGCGTACTGTTTCCTGGATGACGCGTTGAGCATTGACCGCATTTTTCATCAAATTGCCGATGACCATTTCTACGGTTACGCTGTCATGGTCGGTGTGCCAGCAGTCGTAGTCTGTCACTAGAGCCAGAGTTGCGTAAGCAATTTCTGCTTCTCGCGCTAGCTTGGCTTCAGGTAAGTTAGTCATGCCGATTACCGTCGCGCCCCAGCTTCGATACAAATTTGATTCTGCTCTGGTCGAAAAAGCAGGTCCTTCCATGCAAACGTAGGTACCCCCCGGATGCAGGGTTACGTCGGGAAAGTTGAGGCTGGCGATCGCCTCTGCTAAAACTTCCGCCAGATTCTGACAGATCGGGTCGCCAAAAGCGATATGCGCTACGATTCCTTCACCGAAGAAGGTAGAGATTCGATTTTTGGTGCGATCGATAAATTGGTCTGGTACTACCATGTCTAGCGGTTTTGCCTCTTCCTTGAGGGAACCGACTGCCGAAGCAGAAATTAGGTATTCCACCCCCAGGCTTTTCATCGCGTAGACATTTGCCCGAAACGGTAGCTCCGAGGGCGAAAGGCGATGATTGCGACCATGACGCGCCAAAAATGCCACTCGTGTTCCGTCCAATGTGCCCAAAATCAAAGCATCCGATGGTGCACCAAAGGGTGTATCAACCTGCACTTCTTCGATATCTTTCAGCGCCTCCATTTTGTAAAGACCGCTGCCACCAAT
Source organism: Leptolyngbyaceae cyanobacterium SM1_4_3 (assembly GCA_012031415.1). Classification (GTDB taxonomy): domain Bacteria; phylum Cyanobacteriota; class Cyanobacteriia; order Elainellales; family Elainellaceae; genus JAAUTN01. The sequence continues at coordinate 5,394 of JAAUTN010000013.1, forward strand.
GATTCCAATCCTTACGTCAGCCATAATTGCGTTTTTGCCCTTTGCTGCAATGCCAAGCCATTCTACCGGGAAAAGCGGCTAGTGTTCTGCCTTGAGTAGCCAAAATCCGCTGTAGGTCATGCCAGAATCATCGGGCTGAACGAGCAAAAAGTGTAACCCTTTAGCGGTTTGCTGTCGCTGACGAAAGGTTTGAGCCGCCGCAATCACATCCTGATCGTCAAAGGTGGTAACGACCCAGCGATCGACTAAGCCTGCTTCTAAAATTAGTCCATCTGGACTGCCCGGAATGTAGTTAAGTGAGACAGGATGAGTTTCTTGCAGCCAACGCGCCAGTCGCATCGACTGCTTGCCCCCATCGATGATCACACCGGGCACTGAAACGGTAGAAGCAAGCTGTAAGTTGATTGGCAGAAGCGCTTCGGGCATTTCCAGAATAGGGATCGGTCTATTTTTGAAGGCGGGTTCTAAGTTAAAAGTGGCGATCGCCGCAAAGCGCCACTGTTCGCCCCACAAATTCTCAGGCAGCGGCACGGGCGGTGGCTGTTCTAGCTGAATCGGCTCATAGGGTTGCCCCGTGTAACCCTCCAGCTTGCGATAGGTCTCAACCCGCTCCTGAAGCAATTGTTTTAAGGCAGGAGTGCGGCGGGTTTGCTCCACAGCAATTCCCAAAGGCTGACAGGCTGCCGCAATCAGGCTAACCGACTGAGGACGAAATACCTGAATCTGTTGAGGTAAATTTTCTCGACTGCCCGCCATTGCAATAGCTGATCGGCAATCCAAACCGAATTTGCTTCAGATTGAGGACAAAACGCCTGCGCCGAAAACGTCCGTTCAGAGTGACATACCACCAGTTCCCAGAGCGGTTGCTTTGCCGCATCTTGCAGTGGACGACGGTAAAAATCAGCTTGCCAAACGGTCATTCTGATCGAGCCTCAAGTTACCAATTCTTTCGCTATCCTTCTTCAAATGATTGTAGAGGCGTTGGGACAGCAAGTATGCAAAGGCTCATTGTTTTATGATGGCGCTGTGTTGGTATGGGGGCGATCGCCCTCCCATTGCTCCTCCTCAACTATCGATATGCATCTATGACAATACGATTGATCATCAAGACACTCCTAATTTAAGGCTTGCAATCGTAATGTGATGGCTGCACATAGCAATGTGACGAGCAACATTGGCAATGTGATGGCTGACATTGTTAATGCGATGGCTGACATTGTTAATGCGATCGCCACATTGTTAATGCAACGGCTGCATCTGTTAGAAGATGTTTGAAAAGTCTAATCTGTCATCCACAAGTTTGTAGAGGCGTGGCATTCGGGCAAGAATTTTCGGTCTATTCTACAATCTACCTGCCGAATGCCACGCCCTTACAGAGGACATCTGCTACTGTTCAGACCTCCTCTTAATGCAGGTCATCTCATTGCTAACGCAAGCCAATACAGGGGAACCCCTACAAAGCTTATTTGCCCAATCTTTCTCGCAGGATTCGACTGATCTCTTGAAAATCCTCAGGAGTTTTGGGTGCAGGATAGCTGACTCGGTTCGGGTAATCTGCTTTGTACCGATCGACCAGTGCATGGAAAGCCGCCTCGTCCTCCCGATGCTCAAGCACATAGGCACGTAATTCATGAAGGCTCATTGCTTGAAAAAATCTAACCGCACTAGATAGATTGGAACGTAAAATGTGGTCAACTCCTGACACAGTTTTGTACAAACTATAGATTGCTCAACAGTCGGAAAAATAGACGCTCCCTCACCTAAATGCTAGTCAATTACAGATTCCCTATGCTAAATCTGTAGCAAATTCTTCGCCACTCTCCTAGCTTTGTGAAAGCTTTCGACATTCAACAAAAAAATAGGGACAGCATCAAATGCCATCCCTACAAAAAATTAACCCTACGTTGAAGCGTCTCTAGGAGGGAACGCTAGCTAAAATCGGCTCCATGTGGATCGGCGCACCGGGCGCATACATCTTGGCAACATAATCGGCAATCATGCGATCGGTGTTAAACACGGGCGCATTCGTGCGAATCGAGGCTTTCATCATCTGCACCCAGCCGTGAGGAATGCCGTTCTCGTCTTGCTCATAGTAGAGCGGCACGATTTCCTGCTCCATCAACTGATACAGAGATTCAGAATCGATTTGATCCTGCAAATCCTGATCGCTGGTGTGAGCATCTTCGCCGATCGCCCAGCCATTGATTCCTTTGCCGTTTGCGTCTGCCTGGTAGCCTTCACACCACCAGCCATCCAGCACGCTGCAATTGATGCCGCCGTTAAAGCAAACCTTCTGACCGCTAGTACCAGACGCTTCCAGGGGACGACGGGGATTGTTTAGCCAGACATCGACACCCTGCACCAGCTTTTGAGCGGTGAAGATGTCATAGTCTTCGACGAACGCCACCCGGCTTTGCAGGGCAGGATGTTTGCACCATTCCATCAGCCGTTGAATGATCCGCTTGCCCTCCTCATCAGCAGGATGCGCCTTGCCCGAAAAGACAATCTGAATCGGACGTTCTGGGTTGCCAAACAGCCGAATTGCCCGCTCAAAGTCACGCAGCAGCAAGGCTCCTCGCTTGTAGGGGCTAAAGCGACGGGCAAAGCCAATAGTCAGCACTTTAGGATCAAGCAACTGATCGGTTGCCTGAACTAGCCCCTGGTCTTCACCGCGCAGTTGCCGTGCGTGTCTAATCTTAAAGCGGGTATGGGCAACCAAACGGTCTTTGAGAATTTGGTGGCGATGCCACAGTTCTTCATCAGGAATTTGGTCTACCTTTGCCCACATTTGCGGATCGACCACGTGGCTTGACCAGTCTTCTCCTAAGTATTTGGCGTAAAGGTCTGCCAGTAGGGGAGCCGTCCAGGTGCGGGCGTGAACGCCGTTGGTGATGTGACCAATGGGGACTTTATCTTCAGCCCGCTCAGGATAGAGAATCGTCCACATTTTGCGCGATACCTGTCCGTGCAGTTCGCTTACGCCGTTGGCGGCACGGGTCAGGCGCAGCGCCAAAACGGTCATGCCAAAGGGTTCCCAGGGATCGCCCAAGCGCCGTGCGCCCAGAGCCAGGAACTGTTCGCGGGAAAGCCCCAGTTCTGCCCAGTAGTGAGCAAAGTAGGAGTCAATCAGGTCGGCTGAGAATACGTCATGTCCGGCGGGAACGGGCGTGTGGGTGGTGAAGATGGAGCGATCGCGCACCGAAGCTTCCACATCATAGAAAGACTTGCCCGTGCGCTGAATTTCCAGCTTTGCCACTTCTAGCAAGCAGAAAGCGGCGTGTCCTTCGTTCAGGTGATACACCGAAGGCTCAATTCCCAGCGCTTGCAGCGCCCGGACACCGCCGATTCCTAGCAGCACTTCCTGAGCAATTCGGGTTTCCTGGTTGCCGCCGTAGAGGTGTCCGGTGAGCCAGCGATCGATCGGGTCGTTGTCTTCCCGGTCGGTATCCAGCAAGTAAAGGCTGACGCGCCCTACTTGAACCCGCCAAATTTGCGCTCTGACTAACCGTTGGCGAACCTGTAGCTCGATCGTGATGGCTTGTCCCTGGTCGTTGAGCATGAGTTCCAGGGGCAGTTTCTCAAACTGGTTGTCTACGTAATAGTCTTCCTGCCAACCGCTGCGGCTGAGTCGCTGCCGAAAGTAGCCCTGACGGTAGAGCAAGCCCAGCCCTACCATTGGTACACCCAGGTCAGCGGCTGACTTGAGGTGATCTCCAGCGAGAATGCCTAAACCGCCAGAATAAATGGGCAGCGATTCGTGCAGACCAAACTCAGCGCAGAAATAAGCAACGGGATGTTCCTGCGAAATTTGAGGGGCAATTCGACTGGCCCAGGTGTTGCGCTCTGACATATATTGATCAAGCTGAGTCGCCAGAGTTTGCAGTCGCTTGAGATAGTTGGGGTCTTCGGCAACCTGAGTGAGGCGATCGTAGGAGACGGTTTCTAGCAGGGCAACGGGGTTATGTCCACAGCGGTGCCATTCTTCGGGGTCAATGTTTTGAAATAGGGAGATGCGATCGCTTGTCCAGCTCCACCAATAGTTGTAAGCCAGATCCGCTAAGCGCTTAAGGGGAAGCGGTAATCTTGCGCCCAATCTGTTGGCAGGCGTTACAGAACTGTCGTTCACCATATCGTTTTTTGCTCTCAATACTCTCTGTGCTTCGCTAGACTTCTCTGATCAGAACTGGATTGTGTCCGATTCAGCTTGGTGATCTGGCGTAATTTGAACTAGTTTGGCGATCGCCAGTCACCAAATTTAGCGCTGATCAAAATCCTGATCGACCAAAACGCACTGCAATGAAGTCTGTCTACAGGCTGACAGGATTTTACTCGAAAGGAGTATTTTTTCATACTCTTTACGGTTTTGTAGGATACAAAACGTGTTCTAAGGTAGACGCACAGTGCTATACCAATTCTGTTTAAAGCCCGTTCTGGTCGATGTGGTTGGCGATCGCATTAATCGTTTCGCGAATGGCGCGTTCATTGCCGCTATAGTCCAGCACGACGCTGACAATATAGTATTCATCGTCCAGCATGAAAGCGACCGTTGTGCCCAACGCCTTAGAGTTTTGCCCCGTCTTTTCGCCCATCCAGAAGGCCTTAGAATTTCTCAAGCCCTGATGCCCCAGCACCAGATCATCCTGGCTCATCAAGGTTTTAATTAACTCTTCATCACCCGGATGCTCTCGGTTGTAAATCGACACCATCATCTCGGTCAGTTCATCGGTGTTAATTTGGTTTGGGCCAACGCCAGCATTGGCTGGATAGGTGCTTTCGCCGACCAATTTGGTATTGACACGAGTAACCTGGTAGCCGCGATCGCTCAAAATCTGGTTGATCCGGTCGCGACTACATAGTCGATTAGCTGATTGGTGGCAATATTGCTGCTATGTTCAATCATCCGCAGCAACACTCGCCGCAGCGGATACTCTGACCCCACCCAAACATCAGATGCATCTTCGGTGTAATTGCCTCGACTGATTGGAATCGGCGTATCGAGGTCAATGTTCTCGGAAGTTACCTTTTCCATGACAGCGATCGCCACTGGCACCTTAATCAGGCTAGCGGGACTAGCGGGCGGGGCGCTGCCATTCAAACGGCGACATTCTCGTGAAGCCGCACGGCAAACCGTAATGTGAACTCGGTCTGAGCCAAGCCCCGTTTTTTCGGCGATCGGCTCCAGATAGTCAGAACGAGCCGTGTCGTAGCTGTAGGAAGCAAACTTCAGGTAGCCCTCGTATTCTTCAATTTTTGCTTCGGCGTTTTCAGAGAGAAAGGACTGCTCTGGAACTGATTGAAGTGAGCTAACTGCGTCGTTCCAGAGGGAATAGATTTTTTCTGCCCTTTGCAGAGAGCCGTCAGACTGCTTCTGCGCCTCAACCGCCTGGGTTGCCAGCCGAATTGCCTGATCCCAGTTTTGTTTGGCGGCTTCTTCAACCTGAATCCGAATTTCTACTGCCTGAAGCGTTTGCAGCATTTCGGTGGGCGGCGAGAAAATTCCTGCTTCGTTGCCATCGGGAAACACAGAGGACTGATCCAGATCAGCCTGGAGGCGATCGCGCATCTGATAAAGCTGCTCCATCGACTCGATCGCAGGCAGCTCGGGTGGCTTGTCATAGGGAGTTTCAATGGGCGGAGCTAGCGCCAACGGAGGGTTAGCTGCTGCTAAACCTGCTGCAATGCCTACGGCAATCACTGGAATGACAAGTAGATATGCGACCCGGCGCATTGATTAACCTCACACCGATGAGATATCAGCAGTAAACGCAAGCAGACTCAATCAAAATTAAATATATAGGTATTTACTCAATTCTTCGCAGTTTTTCAGCAAATGCTGAACTAAACAAGCAGACCTGATTAAATCAGAACCTATGTACCCCCCCTTATGGGACAAAAGGCTTAAGTCCCTCGTTAAGGGTGGCGATCGCTTGGATTTTCCCTCCTGCTTGCGTTAGTCCTATGAGTGGCGGACGAAAGGGGGTTGTTGATCATCGTCCGCTGGTCATTGGTCAGCGTTCAGCGCCTGTTGAGGGAACAAAATGTAGATTTTGAGGCTAAGGATCATAGATTTAATCAAACCGCAAACTGTACGGGCGGGTTTAGCGAACCAATCTGCATCCCCACAATGAATTTGACAGCAAAACCCGCCCCTACCCAATGTCGAACTTATTGAATTCTCGTTCCTGAGTATGAAATGTTGACCAGCCGCAAGAACGTTGAGACCAGCTACAGAAACGTTGTGACCAGCCGCAAGAACATTGTGAAGCCAGCACATTTGATGTTTCTCTATGACACTAAAGAAAACTATAGGCAAACTAATTAATCAAGCCGTCACACTAAAGGTTTGTCTGCCTCAATTCAAGCCTGTGAGCGATCGCACTAAGGATTGCAGATTAAATAACCTGTGGGATGGGCAAGATGCCCATCCCACAAAAGGTACAGTTTATTTAATTTTCAATCCTAAAGGTTCACGCAGGCAATTCAAAGAATTGACCCGAAACGACAAAGAGTTGCGAGTCAACAGGAATGGCGATCGCCGACTTTACGTTCTATTTGCGTAAGTCCTTGCGTAAATCCTGAAGATGCTAAATAGACAAAACCCAATGCCCGCTATTAGACATTGGGTTCCGCGATTGCGCTATTCAGCTTGCGATACTTAAAAAAGCCCAAAGGCTTTGCGATCCGATTCTACACTTCCGTTTTCGCATCCGTGTTTAGGTTCAATGCAGGTCTACGCTCAGCAAAGTATCTGAGAATGAAAGTGTTAACCAGGGTCAGGATAACCGGGCCTGCGATGAAAGCCAGCAGTCCTCGGACAGCGAAACCAGGCGTTAATACAGAAGCTAGCCAAAAGCACAAACCGTTCACCACGAGCGAGAACAAACCAAAGCTGACGAAATTAAGCGGCAAAGACAGCGCTGACAAAACTGGCTTAGCAGTGGAGTTGACCAATCCAATCACCACAGCGGCAAGCAACGCTGCTGGGAAATTTGCCAAATCAACACCTGGGATAAAGTCAACAACTAGCAGACTTAAAGCGGTAGCCAGAACAGTAAAAAGGGCGCTAAGCATAAAAATTTCCTCAAACGAACTGCAAGGGGAAGCAAAATACTAATCTGCTTAAACTACTCTTCCAATGGTCTGTTACGGAGACTGGTTTTCACCTCCCCATGCAGATAGATTCTAAGCCGCCCTAAAGTCGTCTCTATGGAGGATTAGAACGGAAGCGCAAGAATTAATTCTCACGATGGAGGACAATCTAATCCTAAGTTAAGACAATAAGATAAAGGCTAGTGTAAAAGTCTCTAGTGCAAAAGTTTTTGGGAGAAACCTTATGAACTTACTTCGATTGGTTTTAGCGATTGTTTTACCTCCGGTTGGGGTGTTTTTAACTTACGGTGTTAGCACTACTTTGCTGATTAACATCGTACTGACACTCTTAGGTTGGCTACCGGGCAGCATTCATGCAGTTTGGGCGATCGCCAAGCACAGCGAGATGGCTCGTCGTCAAGAAAACTTCTAATCTCGGTTTGCTACGAGCAGCAGTGTAGGGTAAGCATTGCTTACTCTACTTTTTTGTAAATCCTTTCAAGTAACCCCAGTGAATTAAGATCTGCGACTTCTTGAAGAAGTCGCAGATCTCAGCGCTCATCTAATTGCTTAAGTATCAATAAATAGAGGTGGATATTATCCACCTCAGAAATTGCATTACCAATGGCTGCAAATTTTAACCTGCATCACTGTTTCTTACAGCGTGCCAAAGCTCTTTAAGCAGTTGCTTCACTCGTTGTTCTCCCCGCGCTAGAGCGGCTCCTGCTTCACCCATTTTCTGCTCAAACTCTACTTGCTTTTGATTCAGGCGAGGCGTTTCACCCACTTCCGCTTGTGCTTTGGTTTGGTCATACCAGGTTTTAGCGCTATCCAGATGACGCTTCACTTCTTCATAGCGGGTACCGTAGCGGGCAGCAAGGTTTGCCTGTAAAACTGAGAGTTGCGTTTGCAGTTGGGCATAACGCTTACGCATCAAAGACACTTCTTCACTGTCTTGCACTGAGCTAACCGCAGATTCGATCGCCGACTTGATCTCGGCGGATCGGCTGCTTCCAGTTTCTTCGATTTCCGTTAGAGCGCTGTCGATCTGTCCCTGAAGGGCTTTTTCTTCACTGTCGATTTGAGCTTGAAGCTGTTCAACTTCAGACTGAGTTTTGGCGATCGCCTGCCGTCTCAAGCTGCTGATTCCTTCAATTGCGCCTTCAATCGAAGCGGTAATTTCCTCTTTGGTTTCCTGACCCCGATCCTGTAAATTATCGATGACCGTAGAAACTGCTTCTTTAACAATGGAGCGAATTTCGACAGTCCCTTCTTTGATTTCTGAAACGGCTTGCGAAACAGCAAGCTTGACGATTTCTCGAATCCGTTCTGTTCTTAGCTGTCCTTCAGTTTTTGCTTTTTGAAGGTCTTCTGTGATCTTGGTTTTAACAGAGTTTTCTTTGACCGAATTAGGCATAATTGGCTCCTGGCATCAAGCTGCCAATAAAACTGCTAATTCAAAAAGCCAAGCCTTATCCATTCGAGTGCAATCTATCGAGCTAGAAGCGCCTGACTTTTTTCCTCAACTCTTTTATGCTGGCGCAAATCTAAGGCAATTTAACACTCCCGTAGGCGTAAAAACCGACCTATTCTGCACTACTCCCCAAAAGGAATAAGCCGATCATCGTAACGCTATTCCACAGGCTGTGTAGCAGAATTGGAGATAAGAGGCTGCGCGATCGCGTGTACACAAATCCTAAAACTGCCCCTAATAAAGTCAGCGGTAAAACTTCGGAGAGGCTGAGGTGAGCCGTTGCAAAAATTAGGCTGCTGAGGGCGATCGCCACCCAACGGGTAGATATCGCGTTAAAGATGGCAACAAAAAGCCGCGAAATAGAATTTCTTCAAAAATGGGAGCGGCGATCGCTGCCGTCGCAAAAAACATTCCCAGCGCTACCGGATCGCCTTCTTCCAGCACAATTTGCAGTAGCGGGTTACTGCCACCCTGCCCTTGCCAAATCTGCTGATTTGCCCACGACACCAGAATCATCAGAGGCAACGCCACCAGATAGCCCCCCACGCCCCACAACAGCCAATTGCTTTTGCTCTTTAAGCGAAACCATTCCTTAGGCAGCGGCAAAAAATCGCGAACCGAAAGGTAAAGCACAAACAGCGATATTCCTGCCATTGCAAGATAGTAAGTCAGCGCATAGGCAGCCCTGGCGCGACTGTCAAACGCAGAGAACCCCACCCCAAGCAACTGAGAAACCAGCGGCAGCACAATTTGTCCCGCAAAGAAGAAGCCAGCAATCAGTACTTGCCAGACAATTTCCCAATTCCAGGGGGTTTCCCAGGTAGCAGTGCTGTTTTGAGCTAGGAGCGCTTGCTCACCTCGAAAAGCCCGCTGCACCAGCAGCGAAATCAGGATTGCCGTGCCTGCCAAGCACCCGATAATTGGCACTACGCCAATCAGCGTCAGCTTGAGGAAAGTCTGTTGAGCCTCTGTCTGTGCGTTTTGCTGAAGGGCTGATGTGGCATCAGGACGCTGTTGCAGTTCATACAGGCGAGTCAAAGACTGATTGCGAAACCACCCATCCAGATTTTCCTGAATTTGCTGCTCGGCATCAGGTAACAGCTGTGGCGGTTGATCCCACAGCCCTAACAGGATTTCAGCCATCCGAGTAGAAGCAGAAACCAGGGAGCTTGGGGAAGTGGGGGAAGTTGCGTCTGAGGCTATATCGCGGCTGGCAGTTAGTCTTGACCAGGTTTCCAGGGCGGTTTCGACTTGCCTTGCTCGACCTGGAGAATGCCGATTCGCAGGTCGAGTTGGTCAATCAGCGCTTGCTGTTGACGAATCGCAGTGCGTAACTGTCCCTGTTTGGAGGGAGCCGTAGAGGAAGTCGGAAATTCTGGTGCGGGTGCATCAACAGCAGTATGCTGGTCAAATCGCGACTGAAATTGGTCGAGTTCAGCCTGGGCCGTTTGCCGCACGTCCTGATATTGCTCTAATGAAGTGGCGATCGGGTCTTTGCCCAGAATGGCGGCACGGGTTGAATCTGCGCTTGCACGACTTTCCTCAGGCTGAAACTCACTTGCCTGAAGCAACAAATCTGTTTGGTAGAGTTGAAGCCGACTGGTGATTTGTGGCTCACTCCAACTGCCAACCAGGGAACTGCCGACTAAAAAGAGGACAAAGAGGGTTAGGCCGGTTAAAACTAACCGTTTCAGTGTGATCATTTCTCGCTGTAGAGGCGGGTGTGCAGACGGATTTAGATAGAATTGCCTGATGAAGCTGAACTGGGCAGGCTGAATTTAACTCTACCTCGAATGGCATTATCGCACTGTTCGTTGGGTCAAGAATGTTCGAGTAGAGTGCCATAGACAGGGTAGAATGCATCTGGTTTTAACTGTTTCTGTCTTTTGATTGATCTCGTATCCAGTGGAGGATAAAGCCCTGACTACTCGCGTCATTCTCGTGCGTCACGGCGAGAGTACTTACAACGTTTTGCGTAAAGTTCAGGGTCACTTTGACGAGTCTTACCTGACCGAGGTGGGTGAAGCCGCTGCACGTCAGGTTGGCAATGCCCTGCAAGGTTTGAACTTTAGCGCTGCCTACAGTAGTCCGCTGCAACGCGCTAAGCAGACGGCTACGCTGATTTTATCGACCCTGGAACCGCTCGATCCTTCGGGGTCGGTGCCGCCGTTGCAACTGCGGGATGACTTAAAAGAGATTAATCTGGCGCTCTGGGAAGGGCTGGATTTTGAGGAGGTGGAGCGGCGCTTTCCTGAAGGCTATCGGATGTGGCGCGATCGCCCCCACGAACTCTCCATGCAGATTCCCACAGACAACGGCACAGCAGAGTTTTTTCCAGTGCCAGCCCTGTATGAGCAAGCCAAACAGTTCTGGCGGGAGGTTTTGCCTGACCATGCTGGGGAAACAATTCTCGTAGTCGCACACAGCGGTATTAACCGAGCCTTGATCAGCACTGCCATTGGGCTAGAACCTGAAAGCTACCAGTCGTTTTACCAGTCCAACTGCGGCATCAGCGTATTCAACTTTGCAGGCGGGCTAGGGCAACCCGTGCAGCTTGAATCGGTCAACTTGACGGGGCACATGGGCGAAGTGCTGCCCAAGATCCGCAAAGGGCAGCAAGGCCCACGTCTGCTGCTGGTGCGTCATGGCGAAACAGACTGGAACCGCCAAAAGCGCTTTCAAGGACAGATTGACGTACCGCTAAACGACCAGGGATGGGTACAGGCAGAACAGGCAGGCGCATTTTTGGAATCTGTGCCAGTGGCTAAAGCCGTGAGTAGCCCAATGCTGCGTCCTAAGCAAACGGCAGAGGCAATCCTGCAAAAACATCCAGGATTAACTTTGGAACTGGATGAAAACCTGCGAGAAATTAGTCACGGACTCTGGGAAGGCAAGCTAGAAGAAGAAATTGAACAGAGCTATCCAGGACTGTTAGCCCAGTGGCAGAGCGCTCCTGAGACGGTGCAGATGCCCGAAGGCGAAAACTTGCAGCAGGTGTGGAATCGGGCGATCGCCGCCTGGAATGCGATTGTTGAATCTGCTGCTCAGCTAGACCCGCCTGGAATTACCCTCGTCGTGGCCCATGATGCAGTCAACAAAGCAATTCTCTGCTATTTGGCGGGCGCTGGCCCTGAGCGGTTTTGGGCTTTTAAGCAGGGCAATGGAGCCGTTAGTGTAATTGACTACCCGCATGGCATTGAGGCTCGTCCTGTGATTCAGGCGATGAACATTACCACTCATCTTGGCGGGGTGCTAGACCGGACGGCAGCAGGGGCGTTGTAAATGGCTGAGCTATTTCGTCAGGTGCGGCTGCTTGACCCGGTATCTGACACCGATCGCATAGCGGATGTGCTGATTGCAGATGGGACGATTCAGCAAATCGAGCCGCAGATTGCCGATCTGCCCGAAGAGGTTGAGGTTTGCGATCGCCCCCATCTCATCCTTGCACCAGGCTTGGTAGACCTTTATAGCCATTCTGGTGAACCGGGATTTGAGTCCAGGGAAACGCTAGATTCACTCATGCAGGCAGCGCTAACAGGCGGATTCACACGACTGACCCTGCTGCCGGACACCCATCCTGCAATGGATAATCCGGCGGGCGTGGATAGAATGCGATCGCTGCTTCCCCAGGCTGGCCCTACTCCTCAAATCGACTTTTGGGGTGCCCTTACCACACAGGTCAAGGGAGAACAAATGACTGAACTGGCAGAACTCGCCACTGCCGGAGTCATTGGCTTTGCCGATGGCCGTCCGCTGCAAAACTGGGCGCTGCTGCGGCGGCTGTTGGAATACTGTCAGCCTTTAGGCAAACCGATCGCCTTGAGTTGCTGCGATCGCCAGCTAGCCGGAAATGGCGTAATGCGAGAAGGGTTAGAATCCGTGCAGTTGGGCTTGTCAGGCAGTCCGGCGATCGCCGAAACCATCGCCCTAGCCGCCCTGCTGGAATGCATTGAAACCATTGGCACTCCCGTTCACATCATGCGCGTTTCGACCGACCGCAGCGTGGAACTGATTCGATCTGCCAAAGGCAAAGGCTTGCCGATTACCGCCAGCACCACCTGGATGCATCTGCTGCTCAACACGTCCGACCTTCAAAGCTATGATCCAAGTCTGCGACTGGAGCCGCCGTTAGGCAATTCACCAGATCAAACTGCCCTGATTCAGGGCTTACAGGAAGGGGTGTTGGATGCGATCGCCGTTGACCACACGCCCTATACCTACGAAGAAAAAACCGTTTCCTTTGCCGAAGCGCCTCCCGGAGCAATCGGGCTGGAACTGGCGCTACCGTTGCTCTGGCAGAAGCTTGTGGAGAAGGGAAACTGGGAGGGGCGATCGCTCTGGCGCTGCCTCAGCACCAATCCCGCTTGCTGTTTAGGGCAAAGCCCTGCTCAACTGCAACCGGGTCATACGGCTGAGCTAATCCTATTTGACCCGCAGCATCGCTGGCAAGTCACACCGCAAACCCTGAAGTCACTTTCCTCTAACACTCCCTGGTTGGAGCGAGAAATCAGCGGGCGCGTTTTGAGAACCTATCCGAGAAAAAGGTAGAAACCCTAATAACCCCTTGTCCATAGTGCGATGTGCCACTGTCAGGATGTCTCCATTCCTCAGCCCCTTGTATAGCTGTAGTCGGCTAGGTTAAGACATGAACAACGTGGGATGGGCATCCTGCCCGTCTGGTCGGGTGAGACACCCACCCCACAGGTTATTTAATCCACAATCCTTAGCCAATCCTTAGCCGATATAGTCAGCTAACGTCAGGATCAACAAAGAGCCAACAACGTGCCCAAAACTCATTGCACCCAGAAAGCCCCCTACGCTGATGTTGTTAAACACTTCCGGGAATGGCAGGGGCATCTGGCGACCATCATGGGGACGCTCAATTCCCCGACTCGCCAATAATAGAATGACCAGACAAGAAATACTCATAATCAGAGCCTCTGGCACCCCCCAGGAATTTCCAGCACGAGCAGAGGTTTGAGCAGCAGCTAATAACAGTGATGAGATCACAGATTTTTCTCCTCGACAAAACCAAATTAAATGACACCCATCAGTGTTCGTCTTAATGGCAACCCAAACCTCTCCCTGTTGAGGGATTTGTAGCTTTGATCTTGCCGCACTACTGCGTTTGATTCCTGTTTCATAGTTCGAGTTAACGATGCTTTTCTACCCCAACCCGCTGACACATTTCTGTGACCGGGCAGGTTGAGCAACGTGGCAAATTGCCTGTGCAGATATGTTTGCCAAATGGCACCAGCAGTTGATTAATTTCTACCCAGTGGGCAGTGGGTAGCTTGGCTTCCAGGGCTGCGAGCGTCTTTTCGGGGGTGCGGGTTTGCACATAGCCCCAGCGATTGGTAACTCGGTGAACGTGAACATCGACGCTAATGCAGGCTTGACCGCAGGCAATTCCCAGGGTCAGGTTGGCACATTTGGGACCAACGCCATCAAAGCTAAGCAGCACTTTTGCATCGCACGGTAGTTCACCGTTGTAGTCAGCCATGATGCGCTGGGCGATCGCATGAATCTGCTGCGACTTTGGCTCATGAAATGTGCAGTCTTGAATGAGCCGATCAATTTCAGCCGGAGACAAGCTGCTCATTTTTGCCGGGGTTCGGGCGCGGTCAAACAGCCGCCGAGAGACGGGTAGGCTCACCTCGTCGTAAGTGCGAATAGAAATGACGCAAGAAACAAGCTGCTCAAATGGCGAACGATATCCTTCATCTGCCAGTGCAAACATTGCCGCTTTGGGAAAGGGACGCACTGCCTCACGAATGCGCTCCATAGCCCTGTTAATTTCAAATGGTTCAACCACTTTGGAATCACGATTGAAATGTATACCTGTCACTCCCTATTTTGCTACAGGCAGTTTTAGTCCGCTCCAACCAGGTTGTTAGGCTGCTTTAGCCTTGATGATTGTTAATCACGTGGCAATCCACATCACCTTGAGGAGCTACAGCAGAGAACTCACTTCAGTTAATCATTCGGATTGGTATTAGACACGAGCAGTGGGTTTTGCCCAGTCGTGGTGGCGCAAATAAGATTCAAGGTCGGTCGGTGCAAAAAACTCACACTTCAATTGCTCCAAATCTGCATCATAACCAACCTTCTCAAACCAGCGATACATCGTCTAAACCTTAGCGTTGCAAATAAAGTCACGTACTCAACCACACGGTAGATTTGTTAATACTATGGGGTTCTCAATAAGCAGTTCGGTGCGCGAGGCAGCCTAACAAGAGGCTTAAACTTCCTTGTTCTTACAGAGGAATGTGTAAGTCCTGATAGAGTAGGATTTTTTGAATTGCTCTATCAATCAATAAAAAAACCTGATATTTCTATCAGGTTAAACGTTGTCATTTTCAGCAAAATTACTTCAGCAAATGTCTCGCCAAATGATTTTCTGCTACTTTCATTAGTTTGCCCATTACGGATGTAGCATTAACGCAGTTCTATCCTTCAACTCCACTTACATCTCGTCGGAGTCTTTGTAAAGCTTCTGCCAAAGCGCCTGAACTTGCTGATCTTGCTCAGGGAAGGACGTATGTGTGGTTGGTGCTGACTCGCCTCGTTTAACGATGTCTTCTAAAATCTGGATATCTCGACGGATTCGTTGAATTAGCAGATCAAGCTCAGATTCCATTACCACTTGTCGGTTGCCCCTTCTTAAGCTAGATTCAGGCGTGTTTAAAACCTGTGAACATATCTTCAAAGTACGATAGAAGTCGCGATCGCACTTCATCCAATCGTCTCCTCTACCTGGGTGAATCGAACCAGTCCCAATGTCACCCAACGTAAGCTGACCGCCCTAGATGGGTTGAGCGATCGCCCTGCCCGCACCACCTTTCTAATAAATCCTTAAAGTTAGATAGAGGCATCTAGATGAATAAAATTCAAGCTCAAGCGGCACACCTTTGGCAGCGCCTATCTGCCCCCAATACAGGTGCAACTTATCAGCAGGCAGCCCTGCTTACCTGGGATATTCTCAAAGAAACAGCAACCTTACTCTGGCTAGTGATTTGTTTGTTTCTGGTTGCCTTTGAGTGGTTTTGGAAAACCTCAGTGCAGCTAGGCGGTGACTTTCGAGCATGGCTATCTGGCATTGAGCAGTCTAGCCCTGACCGGGTAGTATCTGAAGCGGGCAGAGCCTTATTGTCAGCCGGAAGAAATAGTGTTGACTATACGCTCTCTCAAGCAAAAGAGCAGTTGGGCATCTCCCTGGAACCTCCTGCGCCCGCAGCACTGCCAGCTAAGCCTGCGCTCGTTAACTCTTCAGTAGAGCCTTATGCATCGCCAGCACCAGCACCATCCTCAACTACACCGCCAGCCGCAACCCTCCCACAGACTCCAACTCAGCCCAAAATGCCAGATGCCAGTGACGCTGTAGAGTAAGGCACATTGGACATTGCTGAAATGCTATAGAATGTGTAAGTAATGCAAAGAGTTGTAACAAAGCGATGACCCAACCTCAACCTACCGTCACACCCAAGCTAGAAGAGCCAAAGTTTGGATTTAATGACTATGCCGAGCGTCTGAACGGTCGTGCTGCAATGATTGGTTTCGTTTTGACGCTAGCTATTGAATATGTCACTGGACAAGGTTTGCTGTCTTGGTTGGGCTTGTACTAGTCTGTGCCAGAGAAATCCTGAAAAAGCGTTTTTAGTTTTTAATCTGTAAAGGTAAACGCAGCGATCTCAAGACGGGTTGTGAGAGGTATCCCTTGAAGAGGTGCGTTTTTCACAACCTGATTGTTTAAGGAGCATGGATTAAATAAACCCTGGTGAGGAACCTACAGCACCTCTCAAGTGGTTAAGCCAAAGCGGGGGCTAACCGCGGTTAGCCCCCGCTGGATTTTGTACTTTACGCAAGTGAAAACTGCTGTAGGTTCCTTGTTCCGTATAGCTTCACACCGAGTTGCCATTCTCAGATCTTGCACTAAGCTGATCTGTTGCCTAGTGACCCGCCCTGGAACCAATTCCGAGCTAAATGCCTCTGGTACAAGACTTCAGCATTGCTAACCGATTTAAAGTAGCTCGGATCTGCTGTATTTGTATTTCCTATCATTACTTTTGCTGATGAGCTAGTTTAAAGATAAGAAGTTCACAAGCAGCAAATTCCAATGCTTAGGAGATTACAGTTTAAGAGATTGCAATAGATTGCCCAAAAAGGCGTATTTGAAGATAAGCGAGTTGCAATGAACCTACTCTCGTCACGAATGTTGAAGTCTGCATATCGTAAGGAACCCATCTCAAGCTTCATTATCACGGTCGGGGCCGTCGATGCAGTAATTGGTGGCGTTGGCGATCGCCTCTCGCTGATGCTGTTAGGCGTTGGAGTCGTTGGAGTGGCGATCGCCTTCCGCTGGTGGAAGATTCGCCAGAGCAAAACTGAGTTTTCCAGTGGCGCACCAATCCACTATTTGCCAGGACATTCCTCTCGCCCACAACTTCCCACGCTGAGTGTGTCTAGCAAAAAACCGTCCCGCCGAACCTGAGATCTTCCAGGCAGGTTAAACCTATGCCCAGTCGCACCCTTTTACCCCAAGAGAAGTTTTTAAAGATAGGTGAAGTTGCTTCCAACAGTGGCTTACCCGTTAAAACCATTCGCTACTACGAAGAAATTGGTTTGTTAACTCCAACGGTAGACCGATCTGAGACAGGCTACCGCCTGTTCAATCCCCAGGTTCTAAACCGATTGGCATTCATTCGACGTGCCCAATCGCTAGGGCTAAGCCTCAGTGAGATTCACCAGATTCTAAACGTTCACGATGAGGGAGAGTTGCCTTGTGGTGAGGTGAAACAACATTTACAAGCTAAGGTACAAGCCATCACCGAACAAATTGAGGCCCTGGAAACCCTTAGGTCTGAGCTTCAGGGGATTTTGTCGGGTTGGGAGGAGCAGCCACCCAGCTACCGCATTGCTCAAACCATCTGCCCTAACCTTCAGGATTAATCTACAGTCCTAAACTTGCAGCAATAACCTTTTGAGATATAGCGGTAGCCATATTGATTAGGGTATTTTGGTGGTGCGGTTCCGCCGCACCACTAAAATACCCTTGTCCTAACTCGACTGACTCGCGTTATACTAAGGAACGATCATCACCGATCGTGCAATAGGTGGGCGATTAGCACAGTGGTAGCGCACTTCCTTCACACGGAAGGGGTCACTGGTTCAAATCCAGTATCGCCCATACGATAAATCTACCTTCTGCATTTGTAATGTCCGCCAATCCCTATGATGGAATGCAATTGCTGCAATTGCCAAACTGCAACTGCTCCATCTCGACCGCCACTGACCAGAGTTTTGCCGTCAGGGCTAAAAGTAACAGACAAAATCCAATCTAGATGTCCGTTGAGGGTGGCAAGCAAGGTTTGATTCAGCGAAAGCTGAGCCTCTATAGGATGTTGGGAATTGGGTAATGTTTCAAGTTGGCGATCGCAAACCTCTGTGCTTTCACCAACAGAACTGAGTCCCTTAAGCAAACGGAAATTGAAAGACCCAGTCAGACTACCCAAAGCAAACCCAATCGCCAGCATTGCCAGACCAACGCCAGCATAACCAAAAACAGACAACTGCTTCAGCGCTACAACAGTGGTTTCACTGTGCTAAACAGGGGAAGAAGAGTGACCCCAATGAGGAGGAGGGGGAGTTTGATAATCGATTGGATTGATAAGGGGAGAAACTTCATCATTAGCGATAATTGACTCCTACAAGAAGAAGCCACATTTTTGCTATCCCAGTTTCCAGAATATGTAGCTTCTAGCTTTAAGGCAAAGAAGATAAAGATGATTACCGTGTCCTTGCTTTAACAATATTGTGTAACATCTTCACCACATTGATCTGCCAAAAAGGATAGACACTTAAACCGTAAACCTGCTACTTGCTCCTATAGAGGATTTAGCTTGCAAAGCGGAGGAATACGAAGGTGATAGCCCAAACAGTTAATATCGCGTTCAAAAGGACAGTGAGATGGAATTGTTTTACACACAAGGTGAGCTAACGGAGGGTTATGAATTTCGATCGCATCCAGGAATTGACGAATCGGATTCCACAAGTCGAAGTATTTCAGCATAATCAGGGCCCCAAAGAAGCTGGAATTCAAAGTCTTTTTCCCCTTAATGTATGGAGGGGCTTCAGGTTTTTGTGAACCGCTAGGCAGTTCACAAAAACCCAAAGGTGCGCTCTATTGAATCTAGATAAAGTTAGACCACAACAAAGTTATTAGCAGAGAAAGTGTTCAAGTTATTGATGCCGTTTTGACCTGTTTGATTGGTCAAGTTAGCCAAGACGCTGATGTTTCCACCATCGCTGAGATCCTGTGAGTGGACAAGTCGGCTAACTCCAAGGTTGATGTTGAAGTAGACAAATACCCCTTCATCTGCCTTGATATTGTTGTTGTCCTGAATCGCTTTAGCTGCCGCCGCCGCATTTGCAAATGGGTTAGTCAGGACAATGACATTACCGTTACCTGCAATCTGAGCAGAATTACCTTTCTGGAAGGAGACCCGGTTTAGACCCAGGTCGCCACCAATCAGGACGAACTGATCCTCTACGATCGAGAAATCAGTGATTGCATCGGGCGGCAAGTTGGATGTATTGATCCCATTAGCAGCCGGGGCAAACACTGCACCTTTGAAGGAATCAGCGTTATAGACGAAGCGATCGCGGCCAAGTCCACCTGTGAGTACATCTGCACCTTCACCTCCCACAAGGATGTCATTACCCACGCCTCCATTGATACTGTCGATGCCCGCTCCCCCCAGCAGAACGTCATCGCCCGCTTGACCAAAAATCGTATCGTCCCCCAGTTCACCCAAAACCACGTCATTTCCTGCTTCAGCCAGAATGAAATCATTTCCCTTACCGGCAAAGACTAAATCTGCGCCGCCACCTGTGATCAGAATATCGTCACCTTCTCCGGCAATCACAAGGTCATCTCTGTTAGAGCCTACGAAAATATCTCGTCTTTCGGTTCCTCTCCATGGGCGCGCATCAGGATTATTGTTATCCAGGGCATCACTAGCCTGATCGGTTAGCCAATTTCCAATTCTTTGATTTTTCACACGGTTTAGTCTTGACATGATTGGTTCCTGTTAGTTGTGTTGAATGTGTGGATATCGATCTTTTCGCTGGAACGATCGCTTCTCACCAGTTACGCAGTCGGCTATCTAATCGATTTGAGAATTCAGCAATCGTTTCTGGCGAGTTGTTTCTTGTCCACGAAAACTAGATTAAACAGGTTTCTCGATTTTGCCAGTCTGAAAAAGTGTGAAAAGGTTAGAAGCTTGCTATTCTTAGGGTCAGTTTCTTCAATTAGATACCTTGCGACCTGGATATATGGCGGTTTCACGTCTCACCTGCCCAGACAGGTAAGATATCCATCTCACAAGAACTCGACTTTATCCAAATTTCAGAACTCACGGTCACGGGCAGCGCTCCAGCCATTTCAGTAAGGGAAATTCCACATCGGGTTATTTGTCATTCCCGTTGACACGGGAATCCAGGGTGCGAGAAGTTTTGCCAGTAGATTTCTTGCACGAGAATCACAGATGAAGCCATCGGTAGAGCATCCCCACCAGATGGATGGAGCGCGATAGGTCTAGTGCTTCAAACCAAACTCCTGACTTTTTTAAGGTCGGTGATATTCAATGACATCTAAAGAGTTCCAGAGCTTGAGCATCGTTCAGGCTGCATCAAGAATGATCTCGATTTCAAATGGACAAAGTCGAGATTAGAAGAGCAGCTAGAAGTTATTACAGTCAGGTATAAAAACGCCTGACTTTTTAGGACTTTTTCAGACTGGCAAAGTCAACCAATCTGTTTACTTTGATTTTTGTTGGCAAAGAGGCGTTTCAGGAGAATTCCCGTGTTTGCAAAAATTTCAGAGAAGTATATGCACCTGACCCGATGGGGATTAACCATTGGTTGGCTAATCTTGATTGTGTCTCTGTTCTATGATCCTATCTCAGCCCAACTCACTGAACCTAATTAACTGTTTGCAGCTTCCACAACAACAGGCTGTTTTCAGTTTCAAGGCGAATGTCGCCCGTTGACAGCTTATCCCTTAGGTGCGCGAATTTTTTGGGCATGGTTCTGCCTCTGACAATCATCACCCTCCTGATGTTGGGGCATGAAGTTTGGCGGCGAGTATGTCCTTTGTCTTTTCTATCGCAAATTCCCCGTGCTTTGGGACGGCAGGGCAAACACATTGTTGATGAAAACTCCTGGCTAGGACGTAATGCTTTGTATCTTCAGTTTTCTCTATTGTTTATTGGGCTAAATCTGCGCTTATTGCTGGTTAATTCCGATCGCTTTCTGTTAGGAATTTTCTTACTCTTCACGATTCTCTTAGCTGTCACCATAGGTTTTCTCTATGACGGGAAAACATGGTGCAATTATTTCTGCCCTATGGCACCTGTGCAAATGATTTACAGTGAGCCGAGTGGATTACTTGGCAGCAAAGTGCACAGGGCACCACCCAAGATGATTACCCAATCTATATGTCGAACTATAGACAAAAGCGGGCAAGAAAAAAGTACTTGTGTAGCTTGTAAGCTTGCCTGTATTGATATTGATGCAGAAGGGGCTTATTGGGAAGGAATTAAAAAACCAGATCGCAAGCTGCTTTACTATGCCTATGCTGGACTAGTGATTGGATTTTATTCTTACTTTTGGTTGTATTCTGGGAGCTGGAGTTCTCTATCCGCTGGAGTTTGGAATGAAACGAACCAGTTTGCTACCCTGCTTCAGCCAGGTTTCTTTATTGCGGGTCGGGCGATCGCCATTCCCAAACTAATTGCTGTTCCCCTCACAATGACCGTCACTTCTGGCATCACCTATGCAATTGGGTTATGGGCAGAAGGGCAGTACAAACGCTACAACAGAAGGCAAAGACATCCACTCAGCCGCGAACAAATACAAAGTCGGATGTTTGCAGTCACCACATTCCTCGCGTTTAATCTGCTATTTTTTATGGGTGTTCAACCCACACTAGGCTATTTCCCCACACCAGTTCAGCAACTTCTGAGTTGGGCAGCGATCGCAGCCAGTAGTTTGTGGGTTGTCAAATCCTGGAATCGCAGTGCAGCGCGATATGCCCGCGAACAAGATGCGAATCTCTTACAGCGGCAGCTTAGTAAACTTAATATCGACCTTTCCCAATTTCTCGAAGGCCGTTCTATTGAGCAGCTCAAGCCCGATGAGCTGTATGCGCTGGCAAAAGTGCTGCCAGGTTTTAGCAATAGCTATCGGCTGCAAGTTTACCAAGGCACTCTGAGAGAGGCATTAGAACAGGGCAGTGTGACTCCAGCAAGAAGCCTGATGACCTGTTTAATTCTTCTCGTTGGCAGACTCACCATTCAGCTTCTACGGTTGTAAGGCAACCTTCTAATCACCCTACAACAGCAACAACAGAAGAAACAGTCTATCGTTCTCCTCATCACCGTACCTAGACTTCTCCCTAACTCAACTTTATCGATTTGAAATCGAGGTCATTCTTGATTCAGCCTGGATTACGCCCAGGCTCTAGGACTTCTTAAACGTCAATGCTTAGGACATTGTTGTAGGTGCACGCCAACAACAATGTCCTCGTCCTAACCGCCCTGGCGGTTGCTTTACTTCTCACTTATAATACAGAAAATGCTCAAGCTCATAGTAAGTAACGCTCTAACTGGTGAATGTCAAGAAGCCACTCTAACCCCAGAATTGACTCCTCAAGGGGAGTGTTTAGTAGGACGAGCCTTAAACTGCGATTTAGTGTTGGAGAGCCGGGATGTGAGTCGTGTACATAGCAAGATTACAGTTCAAGCGGGAAAGTACTGTTACACGGATCTCGGCAGTGCCAATGGCTCATACATCAATAATAAAGAGGTTCAGCCTCACCAAAACGATGCCCTGAAGACAAACGACCTGATCCGAATAGCAGACTTTATAGGGTCACTGGTTCAAATCTAGTATCGTCCATACATCCGCAGATCTTCATCCCTATACAAAATCTACTGGATTGAATTCCTACGCTCTGTCAATGGGCTATTGTGTATGTATAAGTTGCAATAATGGCGGTCGTCAAAAACCCAATAGCTTAACTACATCCATTCTTGCTGAATAGTGATATTACGAGACTGCATCGCCTGCTCAAATAAATTTGTCGGAAGTACTTGTTCGACGGCCCAAACGCCAGGTTTTTGAAGTTGACCAGAGAGTAGAAATTGAGCAATGCAGCCCGTACCGCAGCCCGTAGCGATCGCTGCACTGGGATGAACCAAAACTGAGCGGTAGCACCTGGACTGTCCGGCGTTTTGCCCAATGACTTCAGACTGGACTCCCACTCCTTTACCGCTAAAGTAATCGGTGACAGAAGTCATGCGATAGCTAATGTGAGATAAAAACTCAACGCCATTTGGGTTTTGCAGCCAAGACTTAGGGAACACGTTAGCAGCAATCCAGGTGAGGTGATTGTAGAAATCGGGCACTGAACCAAATTTGGTGACAACGGTTTTAACTGGAAATGAGTTTACAAGTGTAAATGTCTCTGGCATCTCATACCAATAAGTGTGAACTGTGCCGTAGGGGGCAGGTAAGTGAATCTTTTGGCGCTGGGTGTAAGGCTTAACCTGCCGCCATTGTCCATCTATCCAGGCTTCAAACGGTTTGAGTAATCCCAAAAAGGTTGTCCGCATGACGGTTACACCTGCTCCGCCGGAGCCACTTACCACGTAATAAAGGCGGATTTCTTCTAGCTGATCGAGTTGCTCTACGCCTTGACGCACCATGCTGTTAGAAATGCCTGGAAATACGCCGGAGTTAACGACCGCTGTGACTCCAGCCGCTTCTGCCTCTGCATGGTAGGACAAAGCCTTTTCAGTAAAGCCGCGTGTGTCACTGACATCGACATAGTTCACGCCCTGCTCAATGCAAAATTTGAGGACACTAGTATCGCGATAGTGAAAGGGTCCAGCACAGTGAACCACAATCTTGGATTGGGCGATCGCCCGCTTGAGCTTACCTTGATCTGCCAGCTCCAGTTGCAAAAACCGCACTCGTGACCCAAACTGCCGACTGATAGACTCACCCTTGAATGTGTCACTTCTACCAGTAACAATAATATCTGCCTGAGTGTGGTTGACTAAATCGGCAGCCACACTACTGCCAATTCGTCCCTGTCCGCCTATGACTAAAACCTGCTCTGTCATCGATCAGCAATATTCGACACCAGTTTTAGTTCACCACTTTCAGGAGAAGGCTACATCGGCAAAAAGCAAGAACTTACAAACATCACTTTGAGCCTATGGGTATAAGCACCATCAGTTCTCATGCTTCTCTATCTCAGTCTATTGTTAGTAAATAGCATCTTGTCTTGTTATTAACCTGGACACTTATGGCAGAGATGCGATCGCCTCCAAAAGATGTTGATGCACTGTAGCAGATATTGAAATCACTAAACCTGGGCGAGAATAGTCTGCACACTCATGCAGCGGTGGAAGTGTTGCTCCGGTGTGGGTTGTGACGATGCAGCCTGCCTCCTGAGCCAGAAATGCTAGCGCTGCCCCATCAATGAATTTGCCAGACCGAATCACTGCTCCTGCCAAATCTCCGCTCAACATTCCATTTACATTTGGAATTTGGACTTCTTTAGAATAAGAAGTAGCCACATCAATCACGGTGTAATGGTCTTTTAGAGAGGATGCAAGTGTCTCCATTCCCCAGCCCAACAAAATAGCTGGACTAGCTGAACTACTTTGACTAACCTGTAGCGGCTTACAGTTTGCTAACTCAGTGTCCAAACTTCCCTGCCAACAGCCCTCGCCCCGCAGCGCAAAACAGTAGGTGTTTTGAGCAGGAGTGATGGCGATCGCCGCCTCAAACTCATCCCAATTCAGCACAGCGAGAATAATCTGATAGTTTGAATGACCATCTAAATAAAATTGTGTACCATCGATTGGGTCAAGCGTCACCAGGTAATCATCTTTTTCGCCCAAAGTAATGGCTCGAAAGTACTTCGTATTGTAAGACTGCTCGTACTCTTCCCCATAGAAGCGAATCTCAGGAAATTTGCCTAATAGCGCCACTTCCACCAACGTTTGAATCGAAAGATCAGCATCACTCAGCGCCGCTCCAAAAAAGCTGTCTGAGTCCTTAGAGGGACGCGCTGCAATCATAGGCTGAACCTGACGGGCATAGGCAGCCGCAATTTCAAGATAGGGAAACAGCGTTTCCAAAATTGAACGAGGAGTTGGCTTTAACATCTAATTTGACTCTGACAATCAGCGGCACGGCCCTAATCTTACCCCTTAAGCTCAACAGAACCTTATACTAATTCTCTTTAAGGCTGCACTTTTGGAGTGCGCGGGCCGCGCTTCAACAGATGCAGTTTTCCGTAGAAACGGTATGGAGATTTGAAACAAGCTAAACGTGAAACGCGCAGTTTAGAAGCTGTCTCTTTAGACGGACGCAATCTATCTAAAACAGATCCAATACTGGCAGACATGGTTCGCAGTAAAACAACGTTTTCAGATTTTTTAGGAGTTCAGGATATGTCAACTGAGAAGCCTTCCAACAATCCCAATCCTCCCTTTCCCAAGCCTGACCCCGCCGAACTTCAATCTCGGTCGAGTCGAGATCGGGTTCACGAAACTCTTGCTGAAACGCAAGGGAAGGAAACTAATGTGATTGATGATGTAGACAACAGCGATGGCGACAGCAACTTTATGGATAAGCCTCAGCCAACTGCCTATGGGTTGAGCAGTCCCCCTCCTGCGGATTAGCCCCCAATAACCCATGACGACTGATGCTCCTCAACCTAAAATCTCGAAATTTGCTATTACGAAGAAAGAACATTCATCAGAGTCCGTTCACGATAGAGCTTTTTCTGTAATAGGAACTTTCTGAGATGAGTCCCTTACGTTTTTTGATGGTGGCGATCGCCCTGGCGATCGCTTCTTGCAGCCAACCTCAATCTACTCTAGAGCAAACTTCCTCAACCTCCGAAACCCAACCTGTTGACGCAGAATCCGTCGATGCTGACGGTGCCGAGGTCGCTCAAGCACCTCAGACACAAAGCCTGATTCCTACTGAACCTTTAACGCCTACACCTATCCGCATTACTCCGGCTGACCTACCTGAACCCTACGCTAGTCAAAGTGCTTCTCAACGTCCCAACGTTGTACCGATTCCTGAAAATCCTTCCCTGCAAGTCCCCGAAGGATTCACGGTTAACGTTTTTGCGGAAGGGCTAAACGAACCGCGCTGGTTAGCGTTGACTCCCTCTGGCGACGTGCTGGTGACAGAAACACCAGACAATCGCATTCGCCTACTGCGAGACACCAACGGCGATGGCGCAGCCGATGTTAACCAAACCTTTGCCGAAGCCGCTAATGGGCTAGATATTCCTTTTGGTATGGCGTTCGCCGACGGTTTCTTCTTCCTGGGTAACTCTGCCGAAGTGCGTCGTTATCCTTATGCTGAAGGGCAACAGCAGCTTACAGGTACAGGCGAAAAAATTGCCGACCTTCCCGGCGGTGGATACAACCAGCACTGGACGCGCAACGTGGTCGCTTCCCCAGACGGTCAGCGACTTTATGTATCAATTGGCTCCCGTTCTAATGCCGATCGCGAACCGCTACCTCGTGCTTCCGTGCAGGTGATGAATCTGGATGGCTCAAACCAACAAACCTTTGCCTACGGACTGCGAAACCCAGTCGGATTAGACTTTCATCCAGAAACCGGAGAGCTTTACACCACCGTAAACGAGCGAGACGGGCTGGGTGATGACCTGGTGCCAGACTACTTCACTCGAATTCAGCAGGGAGAATTTTACGGCTGGCCCTATGCCTACTTCAGCCCTGATAAACTTGATCCCCGTCAAACTTCGGGGGGGCAAAGCCTCAACCCAGAGCTAGCAGCCCAAACTAAAGCTCCCGATGTCCTATTTCAGGCTCACTCAGCCGCTCTAGGGCTACAGTTTTATGACGGTGATACCTTTCCCGAACGTTACCGCAATGGAGCCTTCGTCGCCTTCCGGGGTTCCTGGAATCGCAGCGCTGGGACAGGATACAAAATTGTGTTTGTGCCCTTTGAGAACGGTCGCCCCACTGGAGAGTACGAAGATTTTGTTACCGGATTCTTAACTGACCCATCTGGTCCAACGACCTGGGGCCGCCCAGTCGGAGTGCTGGTGTTGCCTGATGGTAGTCTTCTGTTTACAGAGGAACCGAACGGACGGGTTTATCGGGTTCAGTATCAGGGATGAGGGATGAAGAGTAATTCAATTCTTCCTGTTTCCTACTCTCTACTCTTCAAGCCTTTAAGATTAAGCTGTACCTGACCTAGTTGTGTTGTGTTCGGATTTCTCATTGTTTTATTGGGTTCTTTCTTTTTCTGTTTTCAGAATGTCATTGTCAGGGTTCTCTTCAACCAACACACCGTTTTAGGCATATTTCAAACGGGCGGGTTCGTTGCACCAAATCTGCAAAACTCGTTTTTGCTGATGTTTATGCGAATGCTGTTGGTGGTGCCACTAATGGCTTTTTTGGTGCCGAAACTACATCCGCTTACCTGGAAGGAAATTGGTCAGTTGCGGCAGATAGAACAGCGATCGCTCCTGGGGCGATCGCTTCTTGCTGGGGTTCTCATGTTCCTCTATCTGGCGCTGCTTTACATTTCCATTGGAGTGATTCCAGCAGGGATTGCGCTGACGCTATTTTTTACCTACCCCGTGTTTACGGCAATATTTTCCTGGCGTTGGTTTGGCGATCGCCCCTCCCTGTGGCGCTGGAGTATCATGGGATTTGTGCTGCTGGGCAGCTTTTTGACTCTTCCTCACGTTAGCCCCATCAGCGCTGATCGCAGTTGGCTGGGCATCATCACGGGCATCACCTCTGGCATTGCCTACGCTCTTTACACCGTTGTTGCCCAAAAGAGCTTTGAAAAACTGCATCCCTTTCCTTTTACCTGGATTAGCTTTGCTACCACACTAGCGCTATCAGCGTTAAGCTTGCTCATCTGGCAGGTACAGGGTTCCCAACTTCCCTGGACAGCCCTGTGGATCGGGGGATTGCTTTCCGCTATGTTTACCTTTGCTGGACATCTGCTGAACAACCTCGGAATCCGTCTCATCGGAGCGACTTCAGCCGCCATGATTAGCGTCAGCAATCCAGCTCTGACAGTTGCCCTGGCATGGTTAACGATTCAGGAAAGGTTGAATCTCGTGCAGATTGTGGGAGTGGCGATTGTCACCCTGAGTGTTGCTCTTCTCAGTCAAGAGCGTCGATTCTCCAATCACCTATAAGGGGCTTGCAATCAAATCATGTCCCAGTTGCAGAATGTGTTAGGCGTTAGCCGTAACTCATTGCAGGGATTTTTTTCGCACACAGCTCTAAGAAAATGTTTGAGAAGTCTAATCTGTAACCCGAAAGCTTGTAGGAGCGAAGCATTCGGGCAAAGATTTTGGGTTATTCCAGAGTCTACTTGCCGAATGCTACGCCCTTACAGGGACATTAGCTACTTTTCAAACATCCTCTAATGTAATTATGTTTTTTAAGTGAAGTTAGAACGCTTCAGTTGCGATTTGTATGAAAGTCGTGCCAGCATTTCTGCGTATAGTTAGCCCGTAGTTAGCAAAGCATTAGCTGTATTTCCACAATAAATTTGCGCTGCCAAGCCACAAACTAATAAAAATTAGCTAGTTGAAATCGAATCTGTAAAGCTTTTATGTACTGAGTTTCAGAATTTACAGAATGTATGGTAATTTTTACGTAGAATCCTGATGGATTCCACTCCGGTGTAGCTTCTAAACTGTTTTTACGAAGGGTTAAGGGAATGGTTAGTACTGATCAAGCTAAAGCTACCGAGTCAACCGTCAATTCTAAAGCCAAACAGCATATCGAGATGCCTCGATTAGTTGACCAAATCAGCAAAGTACTGATTATTGCCTACCAAGAATCAACTCAGGTGCTTGAAGCTGCCCTGGTTAAGGAGGGTTTTGAGTGTGAGGTGGTAAGACAGGTTGACCGGGAAGAACTGCGCGGCTCGTCACCCAGCTACCTCTGTATGCTCAACCATCAGCGGGCATGGCGGCAAGCGGCTGAGGCAGAACAATCAACCCTGATCGTAGAAGCAGATTTCGTTCCCGTTGAAGGCATAGGGAAGCTGCCAGTACCGTATGACTCAGATGACCAGAAGGTGGGAATTGCCTGGCTATATACCTGTGCGTCGCAGGTGTATAGCGTTTCTGAGCGGGGTTACGCACGCGGATTTTCAACTGCGATGGTGGCTTACATTCTCACACCTCAAAGTGCGGGCGCTCTGGTGGAAATGGTGGAGGAAATTCGCACAACCAGCGGAGCAAATGCTTACACAACCTGGGATTCTGAGGTTGAAGGCTTTTTGCGGGCAAGGCAATTCAGAAACTACATTCCCTTCCGCAACTATGGCGAACACGGCGGACGACCTAATCCAGAACATCGGCAGAACGGGCTAAGTTCCGTACATCGGGCAGATGTGCTGTATGGCAAGCTGGCGTTTCTGCCGCCCTACGCAGTTCAGCCAGATGGAAGGGGTAGCCAGTTTCAGCTTTTGACCGCAAGGCTACAGGCTCGCCTTAAGGGAATTGCACGGCTGGTGCGGGGGCGCTTTCTGCGGTTTAAAATTGTCCGCACGTCGAGCGTTCCAGGTCGGCTGATTGGGTTTGCGCTACGCAGACAGCTATCGTTCTGGCTCTAAGTTGGGTGACAGTGGTATCTGAGGGGTTGGCTGAATGTCGTCCCAGTTTGATTCAGTTAGCGAGTGAAATTGGGTCGTTTCTTTTCCGGGTTCAACTTTCACGAGATGAATACCTAAACGAGTCATTCCTACCACCTCACTCCTACCCGTCCATGATTGCACAACCGATTAACCCCATCCTCACCTTGCTTGCTGTGCAAACTGATGATTCCTCCAGCAGAATAACGCTGTGGAACGCGCCCGTGAAATTGATCAAAGCTATCCTAAGCAAGCAGCCCGAAATTAGTGAAGCGATGAAGTCTAAAGGGCAGGTGATTAACTGGACGGAGACTCCTGCGGTGAAAGTGGCGAATGAGGCGATCGCCTCTACCCAAAACTCGGTAGGTCAACTGCAAGAAAAAGTCGCTTACTGGTTCACAGCCATTACTGTCTCAGCCCAGAAAAACATTGGCCACTTGACCGCCGAAAGCACTAAACCCTTTCAAGATGCTGCTTTGCAGGTTAGACAGACCCTAGACCAAACCATTCACAGGGCAACAAACTCTCTCCAGTCCACTCAGTTATCTATTCAAACTACGATTCAGGAGACGGTTGACCACGCTACCGCTTCGACCACTGCATTCTTCCAAACGGCTGTTCAAAACCTGCAAAGCTCTACGGCCGAATTCAGCACAAAAGCCTCGACAGGTTTTGAAGGCTCGGTTGAAACAGCCACTTCCTTTACTCTAGAGAAAATAGGCCAGGCGCTATCAGGAACCTCCTGGCTGGTCGTTAAAGGCTACCTGTGGGTCAGCAGCAAAGTCTCAACGGGGGCACAGCAGGCAATTCTGGAAACAACTGGCGCTGAAGTGGCTCCTGACCCTGCCCCAATTGTGAATATCGCTCCAGAAGTCAGTAATTGGGTCATTTTTGCAGAAGTGTGTGGGGTGCTGGTATTTTATGCGCTCCTGGGCTGGTATGCCTTCTGGGTCTGGCAAAACTTACCCTACCGTCCGGGTAAACAGTTGGTCAGCAAGCCCGTTGACCCTAGCCGCTGGATCTGGTGGAGCCAGACCAACCCCGAAGCCGGAATCGACCAGCCTCACTCAGAACAACCGTCTCACTCAGAGCAACAGTGGAACTGGCGAATACCTTATGCAGATATGTTTAAAGATCTGCTCAACAAAGCAGGAGCTTCTAATCGTTCCAATAACCAGTAGCCTCGTGTAGTGCTAAAGACAGAAAAGGGAGGTGAACTGAGTTTGCCTCCCTTTTTTGTCCTAACCTGAATGATTAGCACTATAAAACTCGATATGACTCAAGTTTCTGGTCAGCACGGAATAGTTTTGGTTACGGCGGACTCGAGGGAAGAAGCAGAGGCGATCGCCCAAACCCTCGTCCAAGAGCGCCTTGCAGCCTGTGTTAATTTCATGCCGATTCGGTCTGTCTACACCTGGCAGGGCAAAGTTCACCAGGAAGAGGAATGGCAACTGGTGATTAAGACCGACCTGAATCAGTTTGCCAAGCTGGAAGCCAAAATTCGAGAAATTCACTCCTATGAAGTTCCTGAAATTATTGCTCTGCCAATTCTAGTCGGTTCGCAGCCTTACCTGAACTGGATTTCTGAAATAGTTTCCCCTTGAAGGTTAAATTTTGCGATCGCCATGATGTATGCAGTCTCAGTAGAAATCATTGCAAACCCAGGCAATTCTAAAAAAAGAATCTTAGTAATTTCCCTGTTAACATGACTCCTACAAAAAACTTCGGTCAATGTTCGCCACGTCAACCAGATCAGGGTTGAGTGAAGCCAAAACCTGCGAACTGAAAGGAATAACAGGATTAGCATAAAAATTAAAGTTAAAGCTTATGTAAAGCTTCGATTTCAAGCAGAGAATATATCTCCGCTGAAACACATAAACAAAATTTGATCCTAAGCTCAGTGAATGTTCTGGGAAGTAATTTAGCCACAAGCAAACTTAGTAAAACAAACTAAAATTTCCGTAGATTAACGAGATTGTTTTTTAGTAGAAATCTTCCACTATCAAATTAATG
Organism: Leptolyngbyaceae cyanobacterium SM1_4_3; assembly: GCA_012031415.1. Taxonomy (GTDB): domain Bacteria; phylum Cyanobacteriota; class Cyanobacteriia; order Elainellales; family Elainellaceae; genus JAAUTN01. Next base: position 36,703 of record JAAUTN010000013.1, read on the forward strand.
GCGCTATGCACATTCAACAACTAAGAACGCCAAAGGGACAACAATGCGGTTTACTAACAAAGCTATCTCGATCGCAGTACTAGCTATCACTGCCACTTTTTCCTGTATGAATGATGCTCAAGCTGCATCCTTAACTAGTAGCCCCCTGACTATCTACGGTCAGGCTACTAAAGGTTCTGTGACAGCAAAAGTGACTCGTGGTGTTAATCCTACTGGAACTAACGGCACGAATGGTGCTTATTCCGAATTTCACAACCAGAACACTACAACTATTGATTTCAACAGCACTACTCAAGTAGGGAATAAGGCTTACACTTTTGGCTCTGCCCTGGCTACCTACTCTTTTCAAAATGGGATGTCCACCAGTTCGGGTCGAACAGGGGTATATAGCGATCGCTGGGCACCATCGGGCGCAAATGGTGAAGTAAATACCTCTAATTATTTGGCTGTATTCAACGGCAACAAAGTTACCATTGACTTGACCAACAAGCTGAACTACTTCGGAATTGACTGGGGTGCCTTGAGCGCTGGAAATACATTTGGCTTCTACAGCAAAGGTCAGTTAGTGAGTGAGTTTAACTATAACGACATCAACCCCATTGCTCCAGTTCGTGCTAGACAGCATGGAGGCGAAGGGAATGGATATCTTCACTTCTATGCCAACGATAGCGAAGGAACATTCGATCAAATTGTCATCTCTCAAGTAGGGGGCGGCGGATTTGAGTCTGACAACCACTCTTTCCGCATCAGCAACAAAGCCTTTGACTTTGAGAACGGTAGAGACGTACCTGAACCCAGCATGATAATCGGACTACTGGCGACTGGTGGAGCAATTCTGCTCAAGCGTAATGAGCAAACTGTTTAACTCTTAACCCAGGCGCGTAGCCATACGGGTTAGGGTAGAAAAGGGAGGCAGGGCTTAGCCCTGCCTCCCTTTTCTACCCTAATGTTGTAGCTCAGAGGGATCTAGACCGTTGCACCCGATAGTAACTGAGAAGCTGCTTCTTTTAATAAAATAGCCTTATCAGTCTGCTCCCAGGGCAAGTCTAGGTCGGTGCGTCCGAAGTGACCATAGGCTGCAACATCCTGATAGAAACGTCCGCCGCGATCGCCCGGTAGCCGATTTAGACTAAAGGACTGGATAATTCCCGCAGGACGTAGCTCAAAATGCTGCTTTACTAGCTCAAGCAGGCGATCGTCATCGATTTTGCCAGTACCAAAAGTTTCTACCATGATGCTAACTGGACGAGCAACACCAATGGCATAGCTAAGCTGGACTTCACATTTTTCTGCTAGACCCGCTGCCACAATATTCTTTGCGGCATACCGAGCAGCGTATGCCGCACTGCGATCAACCTTGGTTGGATCTTTCCCAGAAAAAGCACCGCCCCCATGCCGAGAATATCCGCCGTAGGTATCAACAATAATTTTGCGCCCCGTCAAGCCAGAGTCCCCTTGAGGACCACCAATCACAAATTTGCCAGTGGGATTAACCAAAAAGCGAGTGTTTTCATCTGGTTTTACATCAATGTCCGCAAAAACGGGTTGCACAACCATCGCCCACAGGTCTTTTCTGATCCGAGCCTGTACCTCTGACTCATCTGTGATGTTGTCGATGGTTGGTGTATGCTGCGTCGAAACCAGGATTGTATCAATGCCAACGGGCCGTCCATCTTCATAGGCGACTGTCACCTGGGTTTTGCCATCGGGACGCAGGTAGGTCAGTTGTCCTGTTTTGCGAACGGCTGCTAGCTTACGAGAAATGCGATGTGCCAAACTGATCGGCAATGGCATCAGCTCTGGAGTTTCATTACAGGCAAAACCAAACATTAGACCCTGGTCGCCTGCCCCGATTGCGTCTAGCTCTTCTTCGCTCTTCTGCTCGCGGCTTTCGTGTGCCTGGTCAACGCCCTGAGCGATGTCAGGAGATTGGGCATCTAAGGCGACCATTACCGCACAGCTATGGGAAGAGAAGCCATTGATTGCGTCGGTGTAGCCAATTTCAGTAATTTTCTGTCGCACCAGGTCAACGTAGTTAACCTGAGCTTTAGATGAAATCTCACCTGTGACTAACACCAAACCTGTGTTAACCACAACTTCGGCTGCAACTCGGCTGGTAGTATCCTGTGACAGAAGGGCATCCAGAATCGTATCTGAAATTTGGTCGCAGATCTTGTCGGGATGACCTTCAGTAACTGATTCAGAAGTAAAGAGGTAGCGACGAGACAAGGGCAGTAACCTCTCTTAGGCTAAATGGACAAAAAAATATGGATAAGACTGGAGATTATCATACTTAAGATTCGGAATAAACAGCATAGCGCGTTTTCCTGTCAACTTGATCGCTAAGTTGAAAATTTAGGCGATCGCCACCTGAATATCGCTAAACTGATTAGCCAGCCCATCGGGCTGCTCCAACGCAAACGCACTTGTCCAGCCCCAGGTAACTCCGATGCAGCCTGCAATATTGGCTGTATGAGCCATCTGAACATCAGCCTGAGAATCTCCTACCATTAGCGTGGCTTCAGGTTCAACTGATAAACGGCGACAAGCTTCCTGCAAAAGGGCAGGGTCTGGCTTACTGTACCCTTCGTCTGATCCCATCTGAAGCTGAAAATAGGATTTTAGCTGATAGCGATCGCTAAAGTCTTTGACCCCTTCTGTAGTGTCTGCTGACAGAATGCCTAGTTTTACCCCCACTGCTGTTAGCGATTGAAGTAGCTCTCGTCCACTTTCAAAGAATGGCGTATGGTCAGCTTTTCGTAGCATCGGGCGATCGGCTTCGACAAAGGCTGAATGGGCAATGTTCAACGCTTCAATCCAGTCGCGCCCAGTTTCAGCAATATAGGCGGCAGCAACAATTTCGCTTTCTCGACGACTACCCACTGCTATTAGCCCAGCAGGATTGATGCGATCGCCCTCTAACCCAAATGCCATCAGCAGCGGCTCTTGCACACCGGGAATCTGAGCATCGATCAGGCGCGATCGCCGCTGTGCCAAATTCCGCAAAAAAAGCTCAGAATTAGCCAGCGTTCCATCCTTATCAAAAATAATCGCCTGAATATTGGCAAAAGTAACGTCTTTACAGCGAATTTTAACCAAGGAACCTCTTTGGGGAGCGATATCGTTAGTCACGAATCAGTGACGGAACGTGCAACTTTTTCCAAGACTCCTGTAGGATAGGCATTTTGCCTGTCCGAATCAACAATCAAGATCCTATTGCTGCACAGACAACCAGGATGATTAGCACTCTAGTACAGAGTGCCGGAAGTTTGGCTACCACAGTGCGGGCATCTTGCCCGCTGTAAGCGAGACCGTTCACCTCTAAACGGTTGGCAAATTTAAGCCGAAATCTACGAGTTGCACGTTGTGTCAGTGACTAACGAGCAGCAGCTAAAATTCAGGGTAACACAAGAAATGTGCCACCCTGAATTATGCCTTGAAGCTCACTAACTTTATATTTCCAGCAAGCTATTCGGTCACTAGAATAGGTTCTTCCTCAGCAGAAACATCCTCGTCCAGGACAATCTCTGCTTCTACCTCTGCCTCTACCTCTACCTCCGCCTCTGCTTCTACCTCTACCTGTGGTTGAGAAAGCTGCATCATGCGTTCGCGGTACTTAGCCGCCATTTCCTCAGCTTTGTCATAAACCAAATCAGGATTCTTTACCATATCGCCGGGTTCGGGTTCCAGTTGCTTAGTGGAAAGCGAAATGCGCCCTCGTTCAGCATCCAGATCGATGATCATCACCTTAACTTCGTCGTTGACGTTAAAGACACTATGAGGCGTGTCGATGTGATCATGAGAAATTTCGGAGATGTGGAGTAAGCCGCTGACACCGCCAATGTCGATAAATGCACCGTAGGGCTTGAGTCCCCGCACAGCACCAATAACCACTTCACCTACTTCCAGACGGTTCATCTTACGCTCAACCAGAGCGCGTCGATGGCTCAGTACCAAACGGTTGCGATCTTCATCTACTTCCAAAAACTTTAGTGGTAGCTCTTCCCCAACTAGGTCTTCTTTGGGCTTACGAGTGCTAATGTGGGAGCCAGGAATGAACCCTCTCAGTCCCTCAATCCGGACGAGCGCTCCGCCCCGGTTTGTCGCAAATACATTAGAACGAACGGTTGCATCTTCGGTCTGAAGCTGACGAACTCTCTCCCAAGCCCGCATATACTCTATGCGGCGGATGGAAAGGGTTAGTTGCCCATCCTCGTTCTCATCAGTCAGGATGAAAAATTCGCGAGTCTCATTAGATTGCAGCACCTCATCGGGGCTATCAATCCGATTGATTGACATCTCCTGGATTGGAATGTAAGCAGCGGTCTTAGCACCAATGTCAATCAGAGCGCCTCTCGGCTCTAGACTAAAAACTGTCCCAGCGACGATGTCTCCGGGGCTGAAATGGTAGTCATATTTGTCGAGAAGGGCGGCAAAGTCTTCGTGAGTAAAGCCAATATCTATTTTTTCCTGATTGACCATGCTAATTGTTTCCTAGTGGTTTCTCCGTAATGGTAGTGGTCTCCTATCGATGCATACGCACTGCTCTAAATGTGCATCTGTAGCAAGCATCCTAATAGCTCTTATTGTATGAGATTTACATCTCAGTAGCATTTGACCCTAGACGAACTATCATAGCTCAATTAAATCCTATGGATACACTCTTTTGAGGGGATTTAGAGAGATTCAGTAAGAAGCTGTCAGTTAGAGCTAAAAAATTCGCTCTACAAAAGAGTGTTCTCACGGATGAAGCAGGGAGCGATCGCGCCTAATGACTCCGCTTCAGTATCCAAACGACGGTAGAACGAGTTTGCCTGGTTCCCATCTACTTGGAAACGATCAAAAAGAATTCTCAATCCTCATGAGTAAGCCACAAAGAATTATGACTCTACTCTTTCATCAAGATTTGGGGCAGGTCTACTTTGGAATTCTTGTGAATTTCTGTGCTGCTATCGCTCGATGCTTGCAGGTGAGTCAGTGCGTCTGCAAAATCTCGAATGCCGCGAAACTGACGATACACAGAAGCAAACCGCACGTAAGCGACTTCATTTAGATTTTGTAAGTGATGTAGTACGAGTTCGCCAATTTCTTGAGTGGGCACTTCGCGCAAGGCCCGTTGCTGAAGCTCTGCCTCAATTTCATCCACAATGTTTTCAAGCGTAACCTGCTCAATTCCCGTTTTTTCGCAGGCACGAACGATCCCCCGCAGCAGCTTGGAGCGATCGAAGGATTCGCGATCGCCCCCTCGCTTAATGACGGTAATAGGAACGTATTCAATGCGTTCATAGGTCGTAAATCGGCGGTTGCACTGCAAACACTCTCGCCGTCGCCGAACACTTTGCCCTGACTCAGCCGAGCGAGATTCTAATACTCGATTATCTGTAAATTGACAGAATGGACACCGCATGGAAAAACCCAAAAGGGATATCTCTATTTAAGAACAAAACCTGAGCCAGACTTACAAAAGATGGCTCAGGTTGCTAAACACAACCTGGAAATACACTCTCCAAGCTAAATTAAGCTGTGACTTTGAAATGTGAACATTTATCACACGCTATGCCCTAATCCTTATTGATCCGGGGTGGCTCTCGGAAAGCGATCGCAAAGAACAGTACGCCGATCGCACCAGCCAAAACCAGGATGTAAGCAACACTTTCCATAATCTTCGCGTTCCTATTCGCCCAGCACCTAATAGTTTACAGATAAAAGAGGGAATTCGTTAGAAGCTGTAGTCTAAACGACACAAAACTATTCTCTCTGATCCCTCTCTCCTCAACCGAACCATCCTCTTCCATCTCCAAAGACGGCAAGAGTCGCGAGGCTGCTCTTGCCGTCTTGAAAAGAGTTTGGCTCTTAAACAGGCTCTTTCCGGCGGGTTGTTTTGTCACCCACTTTCTGGAAGAAGCCCCACTCTACTTGCTCCTCAGACAGATCGGGATCAACCCCAGCGAATACGTCGCGGAACAGCGTCCGAGAACCGTGCCAGATGTGTCCAAAGAAGAAGAGCAGCGCAAAGACGGCGTGACCGTATGTAAACCAACCGCGAGGGCTAGTACGGAATACTCCGTCAGAGTTTAGCGTTTCCCGGTCAAACTCAAACGGCTCACCGAGTTGAGCTTTACGGGCATAGCGTTTCACAGTCGCCGGATCTTTGAACGTTTGACCATCCAATTCGCCGCCATAGAAGCTAACTGTTACGCCCGTTTGCTCGAAGCTGTATTTGGACTCAGCCCGACGGAACGGAATATCAGCCCGGATAACACCATCTCTATCCGTTAAAACAACCGGGAAGGTTTCAAAAAAGTTGGGCAAACGGCGCACTGTTAACAGGCGACCTTCTCCGTCCCGAAATTCAGGGTGTCCTAACCAGCCTTGAGCAATTCCATCGCCTTTAACCATTGGGCCAGTGCGGAACAAGCCACCCTTAGCAGGGTTGTTGCCTACATAGTCATAAAACGCCAGTTTCTCAGGAATGCCTTCCCAAGACTCTGACAGACTTGCGCCACCTGCTACACTTGCCTGAACGCGGCGATCGATCTCCTGCTGGTAATAGCCGCTATCCCACTGATAGCGAGTTGGTCCAAACAATTCAACCGGAGTTGCAGCACTGCCATACCACATAGTGCCAGCGACCACAAAAGCAGCAAAGAAGACAGCGGCAATACTGCTAGAGAGAACAGTTTCAATGTTCCCCATTCGCAGTGCTTTGTAGAGCCGCTCTGGTGGACGCACAGTTAGGTGAAATAATCCTGCAATGATGCCGACTACACCCGCCGCGATATGGTGGGCAACGATGCCGCCTGGATTAAATGGATCGAAGCCCTCTGGACCCCAAGATGGGGCAACAGGCTGTACGCTACCCGTCAAACCGTAGGGGTCAGACACCCACATCCCTGGACCAAACAGCCCAGTCAAGTGGAACGCACCAAACCCAAAACAGAGTAGACCAGACAGGAATAAATGGATACCAAACATCTTGGGCAAGTCGAGTGCAGGCTCACCCGTGCGAGGATCTCTGAATAGCTCCAGATCCCAATAAACCCAGTGCCAGCAAGCAGCCAGGAACAGCAGACCCGATAGCACAATGTGTGCTGCGGCAACCCCTTCAAATGACCAAAAGCCAGGATCGACGGCTGCACCCCCTGTGACGCTCCAGCCACCCCAGGATTCGGTGACACCTAAACGTGCCATGAATGGCAGAACGAACATCCCCTGTCTCCACATGGGGTTCAAGATGGGATCACTGGGATCAAAAATGGCTAGCTCATATAAAGCCATCGAGCCAGCCCAGCCCGCTACTAGGGCAGTATGCATCAGATGCACTGAGATCAGTCGCCCTGGATCGTTCAGGACAACTGTATGTACTCGGTACCAGGGTAGTCCCATTGACTACGCTCCTCCTATATGTTTCAACGCTTCCTTCAGCATTTTATTAAGGCATCTAATAATACTGATGAGCTTATCTGAGATAAGACTATCAGAAATCAGATGCCAGCTAACCAATCGAGGCTTACTGCTGTCTGCCCTCTCATGCTCAAGGACAAAACAATTTCGACAGTCTGACAATAAGCTTGTAAAAATGAAAGTGTATGTAGAAGTGTTCCATAAAAACACTTCTTTATGCAAGGGCAGATCGAACACGGACTTAGCCTGATCAAGCGATCTGGGGGTTGCTCACTGCCCTTTGGGGTCTGAAATGCCCTGTGCGCTGTAATGTCCATAATATTTAGAAAACTTAAAAAATATTGAGAAATGTTTCGTTCGCCTCATTCAACCAGGGGCTAATGTCTTCCTGCTGCAAGGTCTTGTGGAGGTTAGCCGCTATTTCTGAGAAGTTGCAGCTTTTGCTACGGCAAATGGCAATCATGATTTTGATGTACGGCCGTAGTGCAGTTCTGGCGTACTTTGCAAGGGTGGCGGAAGTTTGGCTGCCATAGTGCGGGCATCTTGCCCGCGTGAGCGAGACGCTCACACTCTAAACGTTAGGGTTTGGGATAATATTACTCCTTGAAACTCTCGAATCCCTTTCGCATGGATACGGCTCTTTACCTTTGGCAAGGGGAGAAGAATTATTACCAAAGGTAAATTGCAATGTTGATCAAACTGGATGAACTGAGTAATACCCATACCGAGTTAGCTTCTAATTTTCAGACTAAATACAAGGGAAAGAGTGTAGTTGAAACAGCTTGGAAAAGTAGCAGGATGGTTGGTTACTTTGTAAAGTATATTCAACGTGAGTATAAATATATATCAAGACTGGTGCTGTTTTTTAATTGAATGTTTCACAATTAGATCAAAAGATGGCTATAAAATAGCCGGATTAATGAGACTAGTGCGCTCTAGGAAAGCTGTTTTTCCTGTACTTGATTCTGGAAAGACGGCAGGTGTAGAGGAATGTGAGGGCGATCGCTCATAAGTGATTACCCCTAGAAAGATCAGATCTGATTTTCGTTTTCTTCAACAAAACCATAGAACTTAACGTCAGTAGACTGTGAACTTCGCTGCAAAACTGGTTGACTGACAAATCTTTTAGGTGGGTTAAATTAGCAAGTTTTGTAGACAATTCAATTCAGTTTTCTTACGTTTTTTAGAAACTTGAATTCAAAACCTCAAGGAGGTTCATCATGGCTAAAGTTGCCCAGGAAATGGTGGAACAGGTTGGCATCGACGTTAATGAACTGCTTAACAAACTAGTGAGAGCCGCTTCAGCCGAATTCACCACTTATTTTTACTACACCATTTTGCGAGTGAATGCGATCGGATTTGAAGGCGAAGGTTTAAAGGAAATCATTGAAGATGCTCGGTTAGAAGACCGCAATCACTTTGAAGTTTTGGTGCCTCGCATCTATGAACTGGGCGGTGCCCTGCCGCGTGATATTCGTGACTTTTCTGATATGGCTGCTTGCCCCGATGCCTACCTGCCCGAAAATCCGCGAGACATGAAACAGCTTTTGACGGTTCTGGTGGAGGCAGAACGCTGTGCCATTCGTGTCTATACCGAAATCTGCAACATGACCTTTGGAAAGGATCACCGCACCTACGAACTGGCGCTAGCCATTCTGAATGAGGAAATCGAACACGAGTCCTGGTTTAGTGAGTTTTTGGGTGAGTCTCCTTCAGGACATTTCCGACGCGGCGCACTGGGCGCTTCTCCATACACATCTCGCTTTATGGTGGCTCCTCATAACGGACATCAAGGGTAGAGATTCAATCTGCTGATTGTGCTGATTTTGTTGTGTCGTTTGTGGATGGAGGCGTTCTAATGGAGCGTCTCCACTGTGGTTGGTATGAGCGATCGCCCCTTAACCTACATTACTGTTGCAAAGGTTGAAGAAGTTCTTCCTGGACAGTCGCGACCCATTCAACTAGGACAATGCTCCATTCTGCTGATTAACGAAGCCGGAAGTTTCTATGCGCTGCAAGGCGTGTGTCCCCATCAAGACCTGCCTCTGGCAGACGGCAAGATCTGGAAAGGCGTACTCGACTGCCCCTGGCATCACTTTCAATATGACATTCGCACGGGAGAAAACCTATATCCCAGACGAGTCTATCCGTTGAGGACTTTGCCTCACCTGTGCGACCAGGTGCGATCGCTACAAACTTACCCCGTTCAAATTGTTGGACAGGAGGTGCAGGTCGGTATTTCTGAATGTTGCCTGGAATGTTTTGCCAAATAAGCGAAAAACGAGTACCTGGATCTGCGACTTCTTTGAGAAGTCGCAGATCTTAGCCCTAGAGGTAATGATATGAATGCCCATGAACTTTTGGAACGATATGCCGTAGGTGAGCGAAACTTTGACACTGTAGACTTGAGCGGAACTTACTTGCGAGGTGCAGATCTGCGCGGTATAGATTTGAAAAAGGCAATTTTATATGAGGCCGATTTAAGTGGAGCCTATTTAGTTGGGGCAGAGCTAAACGGGGTCGTATTAAGGGAAGCAAACCTGAATGGCGCACGGCTGAGTGGCGCACATTTAGTTGGGGCAGATTTGAGTAAAGCAAGTTTGGTGGGCGCAGATTTGAGCGGCACAACGCTATGGAGAGCTACCCTGAGGCGGACAAATCTCTCTGGCGCAAACCTGAATCGAGCTAGCTTAAACGAAGCAAACTTATCAGAAGCAGTCCTGACTTCGGTTGATCTCAGAGATGCACGTCTGGCTGGGCGAATTTAACCGGAGCAAATTTGAGTGAAGCAACCCTAGCTAAGGCAGATTTGAGTAAAGCCAAACTGGTTTTGGCTAGCTTATGTGGTGCTGATTTAGAGCGGGCAAA
>JAAUTN010000493.1 GCA_012031415.1 Leptolyngbyaceae cyanobacterium SM1_4_3
CAGAGACATCGTAGCCATGACCCAAGCCAATTCCCACAAGTCAGTCGTCATCGCCCCATCTATCCTATCAGCAGATTTCAGTCGTCTGGGGATGAAATCCGCGCTGTTGATCAAGCTGGAGCCGATTGGATTCACGTTGATGTGATGGATGGTCGATTTGTGCCTAACATCACGATCGGACCCCTGATTGTAGAAGCAATTCGCCCGGTTACGCAAAAGCCGCTTGATGTCCACCTGATGATCGTCGAACCCGAAAAGTACGTCGAAGATTTTGCAAAGGCGGGTGCCGACCACATCTATGTTCACGCTGAGCATAATGCGTCTCCTCACCTGCATCGCACGCTAGGGCAGATCAAAGAGCTTGGCAAAAAGGCAGGCGTTGTTCTCAATCCCGGATCTCCGCTGGAATTGATTGAGTACGTGCTGGAACTGTGCGACCTGGTGCTAATCATGAGTGTCAACCCAGGTTTTGGCGGTCAAAGCTTCATCCCAGGCGTATTGCCCAAAATCCGTGAGTTGCGGCGGATGTGCGATGAGCGAGGGTTTGACCCCTGGATCGAGGTAGACGGTGGGCTGAAGGCAAACAACACCTGGCAGGTTTTGGAGGCAGGCGCAAACGCGATTGTTGCCGGATCAGCCGTGTTTAAGGCAAAGGACTATGCAGAGGCGATCGCTGGCATCCGCAACAGCAAGCGCCCCACCCCAGAGCTAGCCACCGTTTAGTTCTTAGGATTGAAAATTAAATAAACTGTACATCCTGTGGGATGGACATCTTGCTCGTCCAGGCGGGTGAGACACCCATTCCACAGATGATTAATCTACGATTCTTAAGTTGTGCCTGGTTCTCAGGCTTATGCCTGGTTCCTACGCTCTATCCTGAAAACCGTTTTTAGAAACCCCAGTTTCCAGGCTTGTTTTCAGGGAAGCTGGAGCTTCCTGTGTACATTACCAAGCTGGAGCTTGGTAACGAGATTAAAATGGGGCTTGGTAACAAGTTAATCAAGTCAGAAACTCCCAAGGAAGCACCAGGTCTGCAATTAACGGCAGATGGTCAGAATCAACATCTTGCCCAGTGTGAATTGCTGCAACTTCAATATCTGAACTAACCAGGCAGTGGTCAATCGGAATTTGCAGCAGCCGATGCAGCAGGTCAGGCAACACTACATAGGTTCCTGGCATCGGCCAGGTTGGTAAGATGCCAAATCCCCGTCGCGCATTTTGCAAGCCCGTATTTTTCACAAACCGCTTGTAGTAGGGCGACCACATTGTAATGTTTAGATCTCCCAGCAGCACAACAGGCGTTTTAAGCTGTTGAACATACTGTGCGATGCGATCGAGTTGCAGATTACGAGCGTGAAAAAAACTGCGCCTCACTGGAGGAAACGGATGAGCCGCGATCAGCGAAATAGCTTTCCCCTCAACTGTCAGGTTCGCCAGAATGCTAGGATTTCTCTCTGTTCCAAAGAAGGCGATCGTCGCATTGTTTAACGGTAGCCGACTGTAAACCGCAATTCCAAAGTTGTGAGGATTTGCCTGCCCAAAGTCATAGGGAAGGATATCTTTGAGGCTTTGAAGCTGTGCCACCCAGGTATCATCAACCTCCAGGAACACTGCGATGTCAGGGTTTTCCTCCCTCACCATCGTTAACACCTTCTCGTAGCTGCGGTTTTGAGTGTTGATATTTGCTGTTAGCACCCTCAGTTCGCCCGTTGATGCACCTCGGCTGAATGGGTTGTACCAGGGCAGAATCGGCGTGGAGAGCAGCACCACACAAAACAGCGCAATCAGAATTGCGATTCTTCGACGAGTTAGAAGCAGCGGCAGCAGTAAAACCAGACCGAGCAGGAAGTATTGCACCCTGAAGTGAGACAGCAGTTCCAGGAGTTGGGGCCAGCCGCGATCGCTCACCAGCGCAAGCAATGTAATTCCAACTATTGCCAGACTCACTACAGCCGAAAAAATCGCCGAAACCTTATCCTTTGGGCTACTTTTTCTGTGTAAACTCATGGTTCATCCAGTTCTACTGAAAGTTGCCTATTGATCTTGAGCTTCCTCAAGCTTCAACCAATAAAGTCCTAATTCCTGTACTGATGCATCAATAAAGTCCAATTTCTGTATGCTTACGTGACTTACGACAACACTCTCAAATACCTAGTTGAGCAATTTCCAGAACAGTTTGTGCGCTGGCTGCTTGGCTCTGAGCCAGACGATATCCAAATTCTTAAAACCGAACTGAGTCTTGAACCAATTCGGGCGGATGCAATCACGTTTCTCAAAACCGCCAGCCAAATCCTGCATCTAGAGGTGCAAACCTTGCCTACCTCTACGCCACCAATGCCGCTGCGAATGCTCGATTACTGGGTGAGGCTGCACCGACAGTATGGTTGTGACATTGAGCAAGTCGTCATTTTCCTCAAGCCCACCAATTTAGAACTCGCATTTGCCGAACAGTTTACAGCCCGGAATACTTCCCACCGCTATCGAGTGATTCGCATCTGGGAGCAATCCCCTGAGCCACTGCTAGCCGCCCCTGGACTGCTGCCCCTAGCGACCCTGGCACAAACGGATTCGCCTCAACAGTTGCTCGAACAAGTTGCCGCACAAGTGAATATGATTGAAGAACCTGCTCAACAACAAAGCATTGCGGCCTGTGTGCAGCTAGTAGCGGGGCTGATTTTAGATAAAGAGATTATTCAACAGCTTTTTCGGAGGGACATTATGCGGGAATCTGTGATCTACCAGGAAATTCTTCAGGAAGGCAAAGAAGAGGGCAGAGAAGAAGGCAGAGAAGAGGGCAGAGAAGAAGGTAGACAAGCCCAATTAGACCTGGTGTTGCGTTTGTTGCGTCGCCAACTTCACGAATTGAATTCTGACCTTCAAGCACAAGTTGAGCTACTTTCACTAGCTCAACTTACAGAACTAGGTGAGGCATCACTGGACTTTAGTAGTGAGACAGATTTGGTGCACTGGCTAAATTCCGACTAAACCTTGAAGTAAATACTAGAATGCTTCTGTTGGGCTGACTGCTGAACAATCCATGACTGATGCTGCATCTATGTCGAATCCTGTAGGTGACTTGCCAGAGCGTCTGGTTAAGCATGATGTGCGCTATGCCGACCATCGGGTAGTCAACCGAGACAATTTGACTCCAATGATGCGTCACTATGTGGAGTTAAAGGATCAGTATCCCCATGCGCTGCTGCTGTATCGGGTGGGCGATTTTTTTGAGACGTTTTTTCAGGATGCGATCGCCATTTCCCGCGAAATCGAGATCGTCCTCACTAGCAAAGATGCAGGCAAAGAAATTGGGCGCGTTCCCCTGGCTGGCATTCCCCATCATGCGCTCGATCGCTACTGTGCGATGCTGGTGGAGAAGGGCTATGCCGTTGCTATTTGCGATCAGCTTGAGGATGCCGCCGAAGCGCAGGGACGGCTGGTGCAGCGAGATGTCACCCGTGTAATTACCCCCGGCACGGTGCTGGAAGAGGGGATGCTGATTGCCCGTCGCAACAACTTCTTGGCGGCTGTGGTGATTGCGGCAACGCACTGGGGCTTAGCCTATGCCGATGTTTCAACGGGCGAATTTCTCACGACGCAATCGAGCAATCTAGAGCAATTAGCGCAGGAATTGATGCGGCTTCAGCCGTCTGAGGTGCTGGTGCCAACGAATGCGCCGGATTTAGGTGGACTGCTGCGACCGGGGGAGAAGTCTGATCAGATTCCAGAGTTTTTGCCATCGCAGTTGTGCTATACCTTGCGATCGCAGTCTCCCTTTACCCACACCGAAGCCCGACAGCGCTTACTCGAACGGTTTCGGGTGCGATCGCTGGAAGGCATGGGCTGTGAACACCTGCCGCTAGCCGTGCGTGCTGCTGGAGGATTGTTGGAGTATCTGGAAGACACCCAAAAGCAAAACCAGGTGTTGCTCCAGTCGATCTGCACCTACACCCTGACTGAATACCTCACCCTCGACTATCAGACTCGCCGCAACCTGGAAATTACCCAAACCGCCAGAGACGGCACCTTTCACGGTTCGCTGCTGTGGGCGCTCGATCGCACCGTTACTTCAATGGGCGGACGGGCGCTACGCCGCTGGCTGCTACAGCCATTGCTTGATATTGCTAGCATTCAGTCTCGCCAGGAGACGATCGCCGAATTGGTCAGCAATGGAACCTTGCGGCAAGACCTCCAGCAGTTGCTCAAGCAAATTTATGACCTGGAGCGGCTGACTGGACGGGCAGGTTCCGGGACTGCGAATGCAAGGGATTTGGTGGCGATCGCCGACTCCCTCGAAAAGCTGCCCGACCTGGCGCAACTGGTTGCCTCCGCCCGTTCCCCTTACCTGACTGCCCTGCAAACGGTTTCTCCAATTCTGGAGCAGTTAGGAAAACGGCTGCGATCGCACCTGGTCGATCGCCCACCGCTCTACCTGACTGAAGGCAACCTGATTCGTTCTGGGGTGAATGCCCAATTGGACAATC
>JAAUTN010000494.1 GCA_012031415.1 Leptolyngbyaceae cyanobacterium SM1_4_3
CACGGCCCTTCAGCTTCCCGTTGAATACGTAGATGAGCGGCTAACCTCCTTTGAAGCCGAGCAGGCTTTGCTAGCAGAAAACCGCTCCCCCTCCCGCAACAAAGCTCTAATCGACCGCAAAGCCGCCGCTATCATCTTGCAGCAATGGCTTGATGCCAGACGAAAGCAGCGCAGTGAGCAGTCTGACAAAGATTTTTATCCGTAGCCCTTTGTTCTAATCGTCCTTTCGACTGCTATGGCAACAAGGGGCTTAAGCCTCTTGTCTTCGTAGAGATCGCTTGATTCACGTTCTGCCTGCGTAGGTTCTGACAAAAATGTCTCAATCCAGACGCGTAGCGCCATAATGCATTAGTGTAGATAACCTGTGGGAGAGGGTGAGTTAAATCAATCTGATTAGAATTGTCCGAAGAGTGAAACGGATCTAGTCATGCTGTAAAGTTTTTTGTGGCGGGGCTGTAGAAATACTCCTGACCGCTCTCATACAGCAAGACGCAAGTTGTGATCAGAGGAATAGCATGACCGATTCAGATATGAGCAGGGAGAATCCGGGAATGGATGCAGACGAGGCAGACATCGACGCACCAACCGTCAGCTTGACCGATGAGCAGGGGCGATCGCTGCTTTGCTACGTCGAACGCTCCTTAGAAGTCGAGGGCAAAGAGTATGTGCTGCTCATGCCCGTTGACAACCCCATTGAGATTTTTGCTTGGGAAGCGGACGAGGAGGATGAGGATGAAGAAACTCTGATCGATATTGAAGATGAAGAAATCGACGATATCTTCTCAACCGCACGAGCAGTTTTGGCGGAGCAAGACCTCACCCTGGCTCGAACGGCGCTGACGCTTACCGCCAGCGGCGATTTGCCCGCCGCAACCGAGGACGACATTATTACCTTAGATATTGGTGAAGATGAAGCAAATCTGGACTCTGAACAGTTTCAGCTTTTAGCAAATTTTTATTACGAAGAGCAGGAATATGCGGTTTGTACGCCGCTTGATCCGCTCCTGTTTTTTGCCCGAATGAACCCAGAAGGCAATCCTGAACTGCTGTCGCCAGAAGAATTTCAAATGATGCGATCGCAGCTAGAAGACCAGCTATTTGACGATCTGGAATAAATTTAGAGTTTGCCTAAAATTTGCTTAGAGTTTGTTGGCGATCGCCATCACTTCTTAATACCAATTCTTTGTGAAGCTGCCTTTGACAAGGGGCTTAAGCCCCTTGTTCCATCGGCGTTCTTTCCAAATAGCACTACTTTATGACAGTCCGCCAACGCATCTCCAAGTGGTTCTTTTACCTGATTGTTTTTCCTGCAACCTTAGGTTTGAGCGCATGGCAGGGTTGGGTTTGGTGGAGTTGGGCAAACGCGCCCGCAGATGCCGCAACCGAATCTGCCTTAACTGAAGTCGCAACGGTTCAGTTTCAAATTCCCGAAGGTACGTCAGCCCAGCAGATTGGGCAAAATCTCGAAGATACGGGACTCATTCGATCTGCAACCGCCTGGAATTTGTGGACTCGCTGGCAGACATTACAAAACCGCGAGGGTGGCTTTTTGGCAGGCACCTATGCCCTATCGTCAGATGAATCGATGGAGGCGATCGCCAACAAAATCTGGCAGGGGGAAGTCGTTCAGCAAAGCTTTACCATTCCCGAAGGCTGGTCACTGGAGCAAATGGCGGAATACTTCGAGCAGCAGGGCTTTTTTACCGCTCAGGAGTTTCTCGCTGCAACTCAGCAAATCCCGCGTGACCAATACCCCTGGCTGCCGCAGATTCCCTTGCTGGAAGGGTTTCTTTACCCCGACACCTATCAGGTCGAAGATCAGGTAACGCCCCAGTCCGTCATTGCCCAAATGCTCGACCGATTTGAGCAAGTTGCCCTACCCATTTATCAGCAGGGGCAAACACAGTTTTCCTTATTGGAGTGGGTCACACTCGCCAGCATCGTTGAACGAGAAGCAGTAATTGGTGAAGAGCGCCCGCAGATTGCCAGCGTCTTTGCCCGTCGCCTAAGGGAAGGCATTCCTCTAGGAGCCGATCCAACGGTTGAATACGCCCTGGGAATTCGCCAAACGCCAGAGCAGCCTTTGACTTTAGATGAAGTCAACACCCCTTCTCCTTACAACACCTACATTAATCTGGGGCTGCCGCCCACGCCGATCGCCAGTCCGGGCGTGTCTAGCCTAGAGGCTTCTCTCAATCCGGGTGATACCGAATATCTCTTTTTTGTCGCCCGCTACGATGGAACTCACGTTTTTAGTCGCACCCTGGCTGAACATGAAGCTGCTCAAGCTGCCATTCGAGACGAGATTGCGGCTGAGCAAAACTCAAACGGCAATGCAAATTAGCCGCTGGTAGAAATCGACTACAGGAATCAACAGCCCAAGTGCGTCCAAACCCATCTAAGATTGAGACGGAGTTGCCCTTGGGCATTAGGGCATCTTCAACCACGAGGGCAAATGTTATCTGATTTCAATTCTTCTATGTCCTGGGGCAAACTGTTACAACCTGACTTGATTTTAGGAGACTCCGTTTTGAGTTTGTCTCCCAATCTGTTACAGCACTACAACCTGAAGGGGTTAGTGTTAGACGTAGATGAAACGCTGGTGCCCATGAGTGCTGCTGAAGCCTCCGAGGAATTGCGGCAGTGGGTTGAGGAAATTCGCCCCTCTGTAGCGCTGTGGCTGGTAAGCAACAACCTGAGCCAAAATCGGATTAGCCGTATCGCCCAGTCGCTCAGCCTGCCTTACATTTTGGGCGCACAAAACCCTCTCGCCGTAAGCTAAGACAGGCGGTTGAGGCAATGAATATTCCAGTTGAACATATTGCCATGGTGGGCGATCGCCTCTTCACTGATGTTTTAGCGGGAAATCGGCTGGGAATGTTCACAATTTTGGTTGAGCCAATGGTTAACCCTGCGAAAGTGGTGCGACGCTACCCCGTGCGGACGGTGGAAGTATGGCTCTCACAAATCTTAGGAGCTTCCCTAAACCAGCAACATAACTTTACAAAACCTGACTAATTCTAACGAACGGAAATATAAAGAAAACCTTACGGCAAATAAGATCGTTTAATTTTTCTGGCATTCTACTAATAGATTAAATGGGGTCAGCCGATATAAAGACCCTAATTCATAAATCCCTGTGAATACTTTGTAAAGCGCCAGCCCAAGCTTTTTTAGGGCTGGCGCTTTGCACATCAATATCTGTGAGCGGTGGATTTTAGAGCGAAATGTGGAGGGCGGAAGGTGGAGCAGCGTTGGAAGCAGTGAGAACTAGAGGCAGTGAAAATCGAGTGGTAAATCTTTAGGCATTCTTTACAAAAAATTTACTCTTTCTCATGAAGGCAGCCCAAACTTTAGTTGTCAAAATTGGTACTTCTAGCCTGACTCAAGCAGACAGTGGCTACTTAGCGCTGTCTACGATCGCCGCTCTAGTAGAAGCGCTCAGTCAATTGCGCCATCAGGGACATCAGGTAATTTTAGTGTCATCCGGTGCTGTTGGCATTGGCTGTGCGAGGTTGGGAATGAGCGATCGCCCCCGTACAATGGCGATGAAGCAAGCAGTTGCCGCTGTCGGTCAAGGACGACTGATGCGCGTTTACGACGATTTGTTTACTTCACTCCAGCAGCCCATTGCCCAGGTGTTGTTAACCCGCAGCGATCTGGTGCAGCGCAGCCGCTACGTCAACGCCTACCGCACGTTTCGCCAACTGCTGAAGCTAGGCGTAGTGCCAATTGTGAATGAGAACGATACGCTAGCTGTCGATGAGCTAAAGTTTGGCGATAACGACACGCTTTCGGCTCTGGTGGCGAGTTTAGTCGAGGCAGACTGGCTATTTCTGCTAACGGATGTCGATCGCCTCTATTCCGCTGATCCTCGATACAATCCCGATGCTCAACCCATTAGCCTGGTGGATAAAATTGACCAACTGGCAGCGCTGAATGTGGAAGTGGGCGATCGCGGCTCCGCCTGGGGTACGGGCGGCATGGTGACAAAAATTGCCGCCGCTCGAATTGCTACGAACGCTGGAGTCCGCACGGTGATTACGGAGGGGCGATCGCCTCACAACATTGAAAAAATTCTTCAAGGAGAATCGCTGGGCACCCAGTTTGAGCCACAGCCACAGCCATTTAACGCTCGTAAGCGCTGGATTGCTCACGGACTGGTGCCCGCCGGAAAACTGTACCTAGACCAGGGCGCGGTAAATGCAATTTGTGGGTCTGGTAAGTCTCTTTTGGCTGCTGGGATTGCCGAAGTCGAGGGAGAGTTTCAAAGCCAGGATGCGGTGCAGTTGTGCGATCGCACCGGACAAGAAATCGCTAGAGGCATTGTCAACTACAGCAGCAACGACCTACAAAAAAATTAGAGGCGTTCACTCAGACAAAATCTCAGAAATTCTCGGCTACGCAGGCGCAGAAACCGTTGTTCATCGCGACAACCTGGTTTTGAATAACTGATGGTTGAGAGAGTTCTGC
>JAAUTN010000495.1 GCA_012031415.1 Leptolyngbyaceae cyanobacterium SM1_4_3
CTCTAGTGCTTCAAACTGCGGTTGGCGCAGGAAGGCTTTAGCATTGGATGGGTCATTGTAATCCAGATACTTCGGTCAGTTCGCGGTAATGCTGGCGAATACGCCCACGATTGCTGCTATAAAATTCCCAAAGATGGTTGAAAAAAGCAAAGCTCAGAGAGGCAGATGTAGACCTTTTAGCCATACTGCACCTCTTTTTCCAGTGATTCTGATAATAAATCTGTGATCTTGATCCGAATTGTGCCGGCATCTTCTGGGATAAGATAACGTCCTTCGACTAGATTGTTGTTATCAGGAATATCAACTAGCGCAGGTTGCAAGACTGCGCCATCATAGTTCCAGTCAATCATCACAGACTCGACCAACTCGCGCCAATCTTCTACATTTTCCTGTTGCAGACTGAGCTTTGAGAGCAAGTTCATAGGATAGAACTGCTCAATCACCAAATAGTTATCTTGGATGACGATTCTTGCTTCTGAGTCACGCTTGAACTGGAGTTCCTGCTTATCCCGCAGAATGTCCACTACTTCCACATCCAACACATAAGGGCTAACCTCTTGTTGAAGGTGGGCAGCTAGCCCCGGCTCATGCCCCATACAAACAAGCGTTATTCTCTCAACCGGGCGAGTGGGATGTTCAGCATGGCGACGTTCAAAGGCTTTGTAGTCAAAGTTTCTGATAAGCTCGTTCAAATCCTGACGTGTGGCAATACGATTGACGGGCATTACTTTAATCATGCGCCCATCTTTTCCCCATCAAAGAGATGGCCTGCTTGTAAGCGGTTGACTTCAAGGGCTTGCAGCAGGATATCTTTGGCTTCAACTGGGTTGCGAAAAATATAATAATGATTGACGTTATGAACTTCAAAGCCTGTATAAAAGGTAGTGATGGTTCTTTGCCATCCAACTTCATAAGTTTTGGTTGGCTATTGTGTAACTCCATTGCGCTAGAGATAAGGCGTTTTGTAGTAATTTGAACAGCTCCAAGATTTATATCCGCGCCAATAAAACGGCGGCCCAACCTCATGGCAACAGATTGAGTTGTTCCGCTACCCCATAAAACAATCAAGAAATTAAGTCCCCAGTATTTGTCGATGTTTTTATAATACGTTCTAATAGGGTTTCTGGCTTTTGGGTGGGATAATCTTCAGATTCTATAGCATTGCCAGACAGTGCAACGAAATCGGTCCATATAGACTGAAGTTCAACCCCTTCAAGGTCATCTGCATATTGAATAACATTTGGTCTACCTTGTCCATCCCTTGCCCATTTAATTCTACCTATTGCTTCTAGTTCTCCTAATGCCTTTATCGGGTCATTTTGAGCTTCTAAACTTAACTCAGCTTTCACAAAACTTGGAATTGCCCAATGCCGCCCTCGACCAATAGTACCAGGATTTACTCCACGCCAAGTCTCCCCTGATTTGCCGCTTCTAAGTCCAGGAGCAGTTAATGGTGTTTCACGATATAATCGTCCGTTTTCATCTTCTTTGAAGTTCGATTTAAGATATGCATCACTATATTCCGTATATTGTGTATTCCACGTAAGTTCTTTTGATTTTGAAAAGAACAAGATTGTATCGTGTATATGATTATATGTTGAGCTGTCTGAACGAGCAGTTGTTCTACGCCAAATAATCTCATTCCGATAGTTATTGACTCCAAATATTTCCTCAAGCAAGCAATGAAGGTGATGGCGTTTTCGATAATCGCAATGGAGATATATACTCCCTTTTTCTGACAGCAATTCTCTCAATAAGATTAAACGTTCATACATAAATTGAAGATATTCATCATTTGTCCATATATCCGTGTATTGTTTTTCTTCAAAAAACACTTTGATCATTGCTAATTGTTTTCCCTTTGAGCTGGATGGCTTTTTTATACTCTGCTTTTGAATCAAAAGGTGGATCGATATAGATAAGATCTACTTTTGCGCGATAATGCTTAATAAGATGACTCATCACTTGAAGGTTATCACCCCAATAGATTTTATTGCGCCAACCCTCTATTGCTTCGCCATAAGTCTCCTTTTGCTGGGCAGGGTAATACTGAGTTGAGATGAAAGGGCGCTTGCCATGCCAATTCAGCATCGGATAGCCCTTAATCGGCTCAAACTGATATTCCTCTACATTGTCAAGCTGCCCCGCATTTTTCAGCCCAAGTTCTTGCTGGCGTGCATCGTTAGTCATGGCTTGCTCCTGAATTTCCAGTTCTTTGTATCACAGTAGTGGCGCATGTCACATGCTTCACAGAGTTTATGAGGGCGTTCTGGGATGGCAAAATCCTTTGCCTCAATCCGTTGAACTACTGCATCAAATGTTGCGATGGTTCTTTCTATCGAACGATTATCTTTGTCGAAAGTGATATAGGGATTGCCTGATTCCTCACCAGTATAATACAGATGTGTCTGACTGACGGTAAGTCCGGTTCGTTGTTCCACGATATGAGCATACACTTCAAGCTGGCGACGGTATTGGTCTAATTTCTCCCGATCTTTTGGATCGTTGACATCTAGCTTGCGCTCGGATTTGAAGTCCACCAGCTCGACAGTATCCCCTTCGCCCGCGATCAAGTCTACCTTACCACTGAGGATATAATCATCCTTCACCAGCGAAACATCAACTTCCGCTTCACGGATATATGACCAGTCTTTCTTGTTTGTCCAGTAGTAACGGATCACATGACTGAGCGCAATATCTTTCACGTTAGGAGCAAGGTAAACCTTCTCCTTTTTAGTGAGATAGGTATAGTTGGTGTCAAACCAGCTAGCCACCTGATCCTCTGTTATCTTATGCTGTTCACCCCGCAACACTGCCTTGTGAATATCCTCTATCGTCTGATGTACTAAAGTACCAAACAGAATAGGGTTCTTTCGTACCGCAGCAAATTCCAGTTCCCTAAAGAAACGGTACTGTTCGGCACAGTTTTCGTAGACGGTTAAATGACTGGTAAAGGAGTAATCTTTCTTGAGATTAACTTCTTTGACCAATTCTAGGGGAATTGCTGCTAAATTAACCAATGGGTTACGCCATGATGGGAGGCGATTGTAGTAATCTGCAAAATAGGCAGAGGGAGTTCGTCCTCTGCCTTCAATCTCAAGGGCAGTCAAAACCAGCAGGTTTTGAGCGCGAGAGAACGCTGTATAGTACAGCCGCCGAAAATCGTAGAACTTGGTTTGAGACAATGGTTCAAATGGCGGGCGGGCGAGATAACCATTTTCCAGTTTTTCATCTAGGTCAGAATACTGCTTGCGCGGTACAGCTTTCAACGACCCGACAATCACTACTGGAAATTCTAATCCCTTGGATTGATGGATAGTCAGGAAGGAAACATGCCCACTTGGTGCATATTCAGTTTCATCCTCATATTCATTGATCCCCCCATCCTTCAAAAAGCGGAAGAATTGGTTAAATAAATCACGGATGTTTTTGTCTAAATAGTCGGGTGTGAAGACGCTTAAGTGATGCAGATACTCATATTTGTTAAGCATCTGCGAGAACAATCCTAGATTCCGCATAGGTCGGCTGTCGAGCAACCGACTCTGCAATAGACTTTCATCCAAGTAACGACTAAACAAGGGAAATCGCAGCAATTCATAGAACAATCCTGAAAAACCATAATCAGTATTGCGGGTTAAGGCTTTGTGTTGAAGAGCTTTTTGCCGCGCCCATTTGAGTAAATCTGCGTTCTCAGGTTTTCGTAGCTCATCTGCAAAGACTTTGAAACAGTCATTATCGTAGTAGTCCCATATATCAAGATGGGCATCGGATTTCCATTTTCTTACAGTGGGGAATTGGGGGAATAGAAAAATCAAAGCCCCAATCATCAAGCGTACTTCTTCACGGTCAAAGAATTGATTTGCGCGTGGTGAATAAACCGGGATACCATTCCCCTCTAAGTATTCTGCAAGACGGCGAACCTCTTCACTTTTTACAGAGCGAAATAAAAAAGCAATTTGGTTCCAGTCAGTTAGATGACCAGCATCGCGTAAAGCATGGAGAAAAGCAAGAATTTCTTCATTCCAAGCTGCTTCTGTCTTGCCAGCCACTTTCATGACTGCTGGGGTATCAGGGAATACTGTTTGACGCGGAATAATCCTTTTGTTATAGCGAAATACCTGCCCTTGATGTTGCCAGTCTTGCCCATCAATCCAATGATTATAGAAATCAATAATGTCTTTATGAGAACGGTAGTTAGTTTCGAGAGCTACCTGTTTGCATTGCCCATCAGGGTATTTGTCTTTGAACTGTAGAATATTCCGAATGGTCGCCCCGCGAAAACGATAAAGCCCTTGGTCGTCGTCACCCACAACACAGATATTTGGATACTCTTCTTTAGTCAGCTCAAGCAAGATAAGTTCTTGAATAGTGTTGGTATCTTGATATTCATCTACCATCAGGTACGCAATTTTTGAGCGCACCTCATCCCGAATGTTAGGATGATCTTTAGTAGTTGTGGGCTTCAA
>JAAUTN010000496.1 GCA_012031415.1 Leptolyngbyaceae cyanobacterium SM1_4_3
ATCCAGTCGAGGAAACAGAAGCGGTGTTGGATCTATTGACGCTGGAATTGGAGGTGCCGAGGGAAAAGGTTGCGTCGTTGATATATCGATCGGAACTAGCTCGACGGCGCAACCAGGAGTTGACGGATAACGATATGCGTCAAATAAAAAAGGTCGATCTTTGTTTGAGAAGTTGGGGCGATTTACCGTAAATAGCTTTCGAGCGAACCGTCTGCCGCTGCTCAATTTGCCAGAGAATGTTCTAGATGCGCTGCGGCAGGGCAAGCTGGAATACACCAAGGCGCGATCGATCGACTAGGTTAAAGGATGATGCTCAGAGGGAGAATCTGCTTCAAGACAATAGTCCGGACAGTTTTTGATGCGGCAGTAGACAAGGAGGCTACCCATCGCTTAGGGTGCGAGTAACAACATCAGCACCCGACAGGTAGCCGCATGGAAGCTATTGTACAGAGCCTACTGGCATCAGTGGGCGGTTTCGCAAACCGCAAACGAAGTTTCTGGTAACCTTGTTCTCGACCATCTTGATTGCAGTGGGCAAGGTGAACTTCACCAACCTGAGTCGCTATGGTGCCTTGAGCGAGCGCACGTATCGACGGCAGTTTGAGCAGGAAGTCGATTTTGCATGGATGAATCGCACCTTAGTTGAGGAGACCATCGACCCCAGCCATCGAGTACTCGCGGTGATGGACTGCTCGTTCATCCGCAAAAGCGGCAAAGCGACGTTTGGCCGTGACTGGTATTGGAATGGGTGTGCGAATCGAGTGGAGCAGGGCTTAGAAGTCTCGCTCCTTGGCATCATCGATGTCGAAACCCAAGTCGGTTATGCACTGTCGGCACAACAGACCTTTGCCCAAACCGACCTGCCAGATCTAACGCGGATGGATCAATATCTTTACCACTTGGACACGACGCGCCACCAATTGCCACCTGCTGCCAAGTATTTGGCTGTGGATGGAGCGTATGCCAAGGAAAACTTCGTTAATGGAGCGCTCAACCTCCAACTGCATCTGATCAGCAAGTTGCGCTGCGACGCGAATTTGCGATTCCTCTACACGGGTGAACAAAAACCGCGTGGCCGGAAGCGCAAGTATGACGGCAAAGTCGAGCTAAACACTCAAACGCGATTGACGTTCGTTGAACAGGTTCAACCCGATGTGGATCTGTACACGGCGAGAGTCTTCCATGTTTCACTCAAGCGCACGATTCGACTGGCCTATCTGCTTAATCGCACAAACCCGAACAAGCCCAGGTTTGTGGTGTTGTTCAAGGGCGGATGTGGAGCAAGACCCAATGGAAATCTACCAACTCTACACGCTGCGCTTTCAGATTGAATTCTTGTTTCGCGATGCCAAGCAGTTTACGGGACTGGCCGATTGTCAAGCTCGCGATTGCCGCAAGCTAGAGTTCCATTTCAATGCCAGTTTCACGGCGCTGAATCTCGCCAAAGTCGAAGCACTCAAACAGCATCAAGCAGGCACACCGTTGATTTTCTCGATGGCGAGCGTGAAGCGACGTGCCCTCAATGAGCATTTGCTGGAGCGCTTTATTTCCAACTTAGACCTTTCACCAAGCGTGATTAAATCCCATCCCAACTACGAAAAGCTCAGGAATTACGGCATCATTGCTGCCTAATTTCTGTCCGCAGTGTTGACTTGAACAACTGCAAACCAAAGTCGATCAACTGCTGCGTGAGTTAACCCCTCAAGTGATTGCTTCAATCACAGGTTATCCTTTCATCCTGGATGCCCTATCTGCCTTGAACACCGTTTAAATTGGTATCAGCAGCGAAGGAGTCGAAAAAGTGACAAAGGCAATGTGAAAACGCGATCGCAGCGTTCCACCTCGAAAAGCTTCGATTTCTGTCTTGACAACTGGGAACACTTTAGGCCTGCCTCAGCACATCGGGCGGAACCAGACTGAGCAATTGCTGCAAAGCAACTGGTGAATGATTTGGACATCGCTCATCTTGGGGGTGATGCTCAGATGCGGCACGATTTTGATCTGCCCTGCTAGCTGCCGCGATCGATCGGCATCAGCGGCTCAATCGGATTTCCCAAGCCACTCGCTATCCAACACTCTTCCCACAGCACCGCTTTCCAAAACCAGTTCAGCACTCGCAACCGCCCTTCCGCTCTAACTTCGATCTCCACGCCCACCCGATCGTGCCCCACTAGGACAAAGCCCATCTCCACATCCTCCAAAAAAGAGACCCATTGAGGTCATTACGCAATTCCGACACGCCTCAGTTCCCCGCCACACATCGCTTTCACTGCGATCTAGTCAACCTCGTTGCACATCTCATGGATTGAGTACGACGACACTTAATTGGATACTCGACACCTTCAAATCTTTGACTAATCAAGGTTTTAAGATTTGAGGGTAGATAACGCAGGATCGGCATCAATTACTGAGAAATGCGACAGATTGCTCCGAAGTTGGGAAGTCTAGAAATAATCGCCTCCTTGTCCTGCTGCACTTATGGTAAGCAACTCATCTCAAGCAATCCGTGCTTGCAACGGTTCCCCATCACCTGAATCTATCATTGAGGCAATTGTTAGGGACACCGCTGCATCAACCGGACAAAACTTCTTTGAAAGTCTTGTTCGGAGTTTGGCATTAGCCCTAGATGTTCGCCATTGTTTGTTAACCAAGCTTCTAGAGAACGGTCAACTTCAGACCCTGGCATTTTGGCGAGACGGACGAAGCGCACCTAGCATCACTTATGACCCAACTCCCGGTCCCTGTGGTGTCGTGCTTTCTCAGGATCTTTATTATTGCGCTAGTGGAGTACAGCAGTTGTTTCCTCACCAGCCAGCCTTACCTCTGCTCGAAGCTGAAAGTTATGTCGGTGTGTCTCTGCGAAGTCACCAGGGCAAAATTTTGGGCAATTTAGCGGTTCTAGATAGCCGTCCAATTTTAGAGCGCAAGTTACATGAGGATCTTCTCCAGCTTTTTGCAGCACGGGCAAGCGCTGAACTAGAGCGCCAACAAGCGATCGATGCTTTACAGATGCTCAATACAGAGCTAGAAGTGTGGGTCAAACGTCGAACTGTGGAACTGGCTCGACAGACAGAAGACCTACAACAAGCGTTATTTGAACTCAAACAAGCTCAGTTGAGCCTGATTCAAAACGAAAAGATGTCGGCATTAGGTCGATTAGTTGGGGGAGTTGCTCACGAGATCAATAATCCCATTACCTTTATCAAGGGTAATCTTGCACATGCTTCTCAATATACTCAAGCATTGTTTAAGCTGGTCAATCTTTACCGCCATCACTGCCCAAAGCCCTCGCCAGAAATTATCGCTGAGCTAAATAGCGTTGATCTAGATTATCTGGCTGAAGATTTGCCGAAACTATTCACTTCAATGGAAGTTGGAGCAGAGCGTGTTGAGAAAATCGTGCGATCGCTGCGGACTTTTTCGCGCTTAGATGAGGCGGAATACAAAGCGATTGATTTACATGAAAATTTGGACAGCATTCTACTTTTATTACAAGATAAATTGTACCGAAAAGCAAGTGCTTCGGATATTCAGATCATCAAACAGTATGGTAATGTTCCACTCGTAGAGTGTTATCCAGGGCAGCTCAATCAAGTGTTCATGAATCTCTTATGTAATGCGATCGAGGCATTACATAGCTCAAATGATCAGCCTGTCAATCAAAATATGGTTGGCACTCAAGGTGAAATTCGTGTAACGACTGAACTAGTGCATTCTGATCAAGTAGCGATTCGGATTGCTGATAATGGTTCAGGTATTTCGGATGAAATGCGACGACACATCTTTGATCCGTTTTTCACAACAAAGCCGGTCGGCCAGGGAACAGGTTTAGGGTTGTCTATGTGTTATCAAATTGTCACGAAGAAACATAGAGGTCGTCTGGAGCTTTACTCCTCACTGGGGCAAGGTTCTGAGTTCGTTGTTTGTATTCCACTCTCGCAAGAGATGTCGAAGTAGAATGAGTTGTGCAATCTGACTAAACTGTTGCAGTAGCCGTTTTAGAGATTCCAGTGAAGTTATAAAACTCAACAAGTGAAGTTGCAAAACTCGCCACGCGAATCATGTCACAAAATGATTTATGCCAAGTGAAGTGGCTGCATCAACAAAGCTATTTAGCACAGAATGAAGGCTTTTAAGGATTGCACCGTGAAGAGCATCTTCAAATAGAAGTAACACTACTCGATCAAAATCAGTCGGTTAACTGAGTCGCCAACTTTATACTTGGGCAATCGCTATCAGCATCAAAAAGCAAATTAGTAGCAGATCAAACGGCCCCTTCTAGATTTGGAGTACCTGGTATCCGTAAGAGCATCACGTGCCTTGTTTCAAATTGCCCAACCCAGCAGGGCAACTACCAGCGATCGACTGTAAAGCAAGCGGAGTATTAGCAGGTATTTGGACAGAGGTAGTTCAAGCCTACAATGCAACCCAAGGTCACGATTGCAAGTGCCAAAGC
>JAAUTN010000497.1 GCA_012031415.1 Leptolyngbyaceae cyanobacterium SM1_4_3
CGGGAACGGTCGGAGGCGGTCGGGAACGTTCGGGAAGCAGTTGGGAACGTTCGGGGAGGCAGTCGGGAACGATTTCCGCCTCGTTACCAGGCGTTGGTTTGGTAGTGACGGACTGGAAGCTCCAGCTTCCAGCGCTAGCAAGGAGCCGCTCCATTGCAGCAGCGGGTGGGAGTTGTCCCCTTCATCTCAGGAAGCCGGAGCTTCCCCGACCGCACTACAGGTAGGGGCGAACGGCCGTTTGCCCCTACAGAGATTTGTGTCTTATGCAAGTGAAAACTGCTGTAAGTCCCCCTTGAATAGGGAGACTTCCGATCCGGTTCCCTTCTTTTTTAAGGCGGGTTAGGGAGGGTCGGTTTGACGTGTGGGTACACGGTAGCCTTTTAGGGAAGAAGGGGTTGGGGGATGAGGGCAAGTTTGCAAAACTGGGATGCACCCACTTTAGATCTGCCTGTAGAGAAAGGAATGGCTCAACTAATTCTCCTGATTGGACTGCCGGGAAGCGGGAAATCTACCCTGGCACAGCAGCTTGTTAAGTCGGGACATTTGTTGATTTCGACTGACGCAATTCGGGCACAGTTGTTTGGCGATGAGGCAATTCAGGGTTCCTGGCTCAGGGTTTGGTCAGAGGTGCAGCGACAGTTTCAGCAAGCCGTTGAGCAAATCGCTCAAGACAACGCACAATCGGCAATTTTTGACGCAACCAACGCAGTAAGACGGCATCGACGGCAGGTGATTATTTCAGCTAGAGCGGCGGGTTTTAGTCGAATCACGGGGTTGTGGCTAGATACCGCTCTCGAAGTTTGCCTGGAACGCAACCGCAACCGCGATCGCCAGGTGCCCGAAGACATTGTTTTACGAATGCATCGCTGCCTGATGGGTGCAATGCCCAGCGTGCAGGAGGGAATGCACGACTTGATTCGCTATTCGGCCTTCCAGGAAGCAAGCTATAAATTACCCAAAACGGCTGATTAGCCTGATTCAAAGGTTATGGTGGTCGAGGGTGTGGAAATTGCGATCGCTCATCAGGCAGGAACCGAACCGCATCAAATCTGACAGCCTGGTAGCTTAGAATCAGAGCCTATGGAGGAAACGGGTTGATGGCTGCGACCGACTTCAAAGACTATTACGCCATTTTGGGAGTAAATAAAACTGCCAGCGCTGACGAAATCAAAAAGGCATATCGGAAGTTGGCGCGGCAGTATCACCCTGACATGAACCCCGGCGACAAATCTGCCGAGGCCCGCTTCAAGGAGGTCAGCGAAGCCTACGAAGTGCTGTCTGACTCAGAAAAGCGGCAAAAATATGACCAGTTTGGCCAATATTGGAAGCAGGCTGGCAGCAGCGGTTGGCCGTCTGGCGCAGGAACTGACTTTGGCGGATTTGACTTTAGCCAGTATGGCAGCTTTGACGACTTCATCAACGAACTGTTGGGTCGATTTGGTGGCGCACCGGCGGGTGGCGCACGGCGAACCTACACCTATCGCCCAGGCGGGGGTTCTCCCTTTGGCGGCTTTAGCGGCTTTCAAGATGGGTCTGGGTTTGATGATTCCATGTCCGCAGGTGCTGACTTAGAATCAACCCTGTCACTGACTCTATCCGAGGCATTTAGAGGGGTTCAAAAGCGGCTTAACCTGGGCGGTGAAGTGATTGATGTAAGAATTCCACCGGGGGCTAAGCCCAAAAGTCGAATTCGGGTCAAGGGCAAGGGACAGGCTAGCTCCTATGCACAACAGCGAGGCGACTTGTATCTAAATGTGGAAATTCAGCCCCATCCCTTTTTTAAGTTTGAGGGGGATAACCTGGTCTGCGAGGTGCCGATCGCCCCAGATGAGGCCGTTTTGGGAGGCGCGATCGAGGTTCCTACTCCTGACGGCAACGTAACGATGAATATTCCTGCCGGAATCCGGTCTGGACAAACCCTGAGACTGCGCGGCAAAGGCTGGTCAAAACCAAAGGGCGATCGCGGCGATCAGCTTGTGCGAATTGTGATCGTTCCGCCAGGAGAGCTAAGCGCCACTGAGCGAGAATATTACGAAAAAATTCGCGGCATCCGCACGTTTGACCCTCGCAGTAACTTGAAGCGAGTCAGTTTGTAGGGGAGAGGGAGGTGGGAGGTCGGAGGTGGAGGAAAGGATAGATTCCCCTACCCACTACCTACCACCTAACTTTTCTTTGCCATATTGTTTTATGATTAGGCTCACTCAGAACAGAATTTTGGAGAAACCTGGGATTTGATCAGGTCATCCGTCTGTCATCCATTTGACAAGTTGAGGAGTCAAATTCTCAGATGAAAAAAATTAATCTTAACGGCACTCTTAGACCCCGTGTGATTACGCTGGCGATCGCCACTCTAACAATTGGTTTTCTGGCTGCGGCTTGCCAAGAAGCCCCAACCGAGCCTGCGGCTGAGGGTGAAAGCCCCGCAGCCGAAGAAAGCGCTGCGAGTGGAGAAGGTTTGAAGCTCGGCGCACTCCTCCCCGCAACAGGGGACTTGTCCTCTATTGGTCAGCCCATGCTAGATGCGCTTCCCCTGATTGTGGAAGAGGTCAATGCCTGCGGCGGTGTTAATGATGCAGATGTCACCCTGGTCATTGAAGATGACCAGACTGACCCCACTGCTGGCGCAGAAGCCATGACCAAACTGGTTGAGGCGGACCAGGTTGGCGCGGTTGTCGGCGCTTTTGCAAGCAGTGTGTCTACCGCAGCGGTCGATATCGCCGCCCGGACTGAGGTACCTCTGGTGTCTCCCGGTAGCACCAGTCCCGTTTTCACCGAAAAGGCAGCCGCAGGCGACTTCAACGGGTTCTGGGCAAGAACGGCTCCGCCTGATACCTACCAGGCAGAAGCGTTAGCTCAACTGGCGATCGATGAAGGCTGGCAAAACGTTTCCACCGTTGTCATTAATAACGACTACGGGGTGGGTTTTGAGCAAGCCTTTGTCGCAGAATTTGAAGAGCGCGGTGGAACAATTGTAAACAAAGACAACCCCACTCGCTATGACCCGAAAGCGACAACCTTTGAGTCAGAAGCCGCCGCCGCTTTCGGTGGTGAGCCGGATGCTGTCGTCGCGGTTCTCTATGCTGAAACGGGTAGCCTTTTGCTTAAGTCGGCTTACGAACAGGGCTTGACTGAAGGGGTGCAAATTTTGCTAACCGACGGGGTGCAAACTCCGGATTTCCCTGAGGCGGTAGGTAACACTGCTGACGGCAGCTACATTCTGGCAGGAGCAATCGGCACTGTACCCGGTGCAGGTGGCCCCGCGCTGGCAGACTTTACAGCTAAGTGGGAAGAGTCTAAGGGTGAACCACCCGGAGCGTTTGTGCCCCACACCTGGGACGCAGCGGCTCTGCTGATGTTGGCGGCTGAGGCGGCTGGCTCAAATGAGGGAAGCGCGATCGCCGCTGAACTCCGCAACGTTGCAGAAGGCGGCACCGAAGTCACTGACATTTGCGCCGGACTAGAGGCACTGCGAAACGGCGAAGACATCAACTACCAGGGCGCTAGCGGCAATGTTGACATTGACGAAAACGGCGACGTGGTTGGCAACTACGATGTTTGGACTGTCACCGATGAAGGACAGATTGAAGTGATTGATCAGGTAATTCTGGGTGAGTAAGCGATCGCCCCTCTAATCCTGAAGTTAAAAGGCGTATCCGGTCGGATGCGCCTTTTTTATCCTATTCTACCGACTCAGGAAAGGGAGTTCTGGCGAATGGCTTCCAGTGTGGTTAGGGTGTCTGGTATATAGAACTTCTGACTTTCTCAGACTTTTTCCTACTAGTAAAATGAGAATTCCAATTTAACCTGATGTTTGTAGCAATGGTTTTTCTTGGAAGAATTAACCCATGTTCTCAACACTAGCAGAAAGGTACGTGCATCTGGCTCGATGGGGGTTGGCGATCGCCTGGTTAGCTTTGATTCTTTCTATGTTTTACGACCCCGTCTCGGCTCAACTAACCGCGCCGAATAGCCTATTTGCAGCATCTACAGTTAACGGTTGTTTTCAGTTTCAGGGTGAGTGCATTCCCCTTTCCCCTTATCCAATGGGGGCACGAATCTTTTGGGGGATGGTAGTACCTCTGTCGATTATCATTTTACTGGTTTTTGGTCACGAAGCGTGGCGGCGAATTTGTCCTTTATCATTTATGTCGCAAATTCCTCGCGCTCTGGGATGGCAACAAAAACGAGTTGTCAGTGAAGCATCCTGGCTAGACCGCAATGCGCTATATCTTCAGTTTGGACTGTTGTTTGTCGGGTTAAACCTGCGACTGCTGCTCGTGAATTCCGATCGCTTTCTGTTAGGAACCTTCCTGTTACTCACTATCCTTTCAGCGATCGCCATCGGCTTTCTCTACGACGGAAAAACATGGTGCAACTATTTTGCCCAATGGCACCCGTACAGATGATTTATAGCGAACCTAGCGGATTGTTAGGCAGTGAGGCACACACCGCACC
>JAAUTN010000498.1 GCA_012031415.1 Leptolyngbyaceae cyanobacterium SM1_4_3
CAAAACGGTTGCTAACCATGCGAGTGGAGAGCCGGATGATCTCATCGCTCAGCTTGCTCTAGGTCGATTTGCCTAAGCCCAATCGACTTGCGATCGCTCATGCAACACCCTTCCGTAGACGGCTTCAGTTTGTTTTGCTAACTTTGCCCAGTTAAAACGCTGCTCTAAATCTTTGTAGGCATTTTCAACCAGCCATTGAGCATAATCTGGATTTTTCAGAACCACTAAAACGCCCCAGGCAAGTGAATCGGCGTTATTCGTCCAGGTGACGATCCCCGTTTTAGCATGGCGAACCACCTCTGGAAGCCCACCCGTGTCCGAAACGACCACTGGAACGCGGGCGGCAAAACTCTCTAGGGCGACAATTCCAAAGGGTTCATAGAGACTGGGAAAAACAGCGCAGTCCGCAATAGTTTGAAATTTGTTCAGGTCATCATCAGACATAAAGCCTGTGAAGTAGCATTTGTCCCAAATGCCCAAATTCCAGACTTGCTGCCTTAAACTATCTGTATTGCCGCCACCAATAATGACAAACTTGGCGTGACCCTCCATTGCGCGAATGATTTGAGGGGCGGACTTGATTAGTACAGTGATCCCCTTTTCATAAGTCATGCGACCCACGTAGTAAACAATTTTTTCGTCATCTCTGGCAAAACGGCGACGAAACTGACAGAAGTCAAAATCGGGATGACGATGCTTTTTTCGGGATAAATTCCGTTGTAAACCACGTCAATTTTGTCCCAGGGACTTTCTAGCGCCCGTTCAACTTCTCGCCGCATATAGTCCGTGCAAACAATGATTCTCCAGGCGTTGTAGGCTAACAGCTTTTCTTTGCTGCTGATATACCGCTGAATATCATTATGGATGCCGTTGTGACGACCAAATTCGGTAGCGTGAATGGTGGCAACCAGGGGAATTTTGAAGGTGTGCTTGAGGGCGATCGCCGCATCCCCTACTAGCCAATCGTGCGCGTGAATAATTTCAAACGCCCCCTCCTCCAACAGCAACTTCCCACCGTGCTGTCCCATACTCTGATTCAGATTTGCCACCCAGTGAAAAAAGTCGTTGCTTTGAGCAACGGGAACGCGGTGAATTTTAATTCCATCGACCACTTCATAGTGTGGCGCTTGACCAAACTCGACGGTCAGCAGATGAATATCATGTCCTAGCTTGACCAGTTCCGGATACAGTTCGGCAACATGGCGGGCAATGCCTCCAACGATTCTGGGCGGAAATTCCCACGCCAAAGCTAAAATTCTCATTGCCCTCGCCCTCCAGCAGCGCTGAGAAAGAGATAATCTGTAAATATAGTAAAGATAGCTACTTTGGAGAAATACGGAGTAGAAATACACCTGTTTTCTACCGATTTGGCATTTTCGGCCCCGACTGACTGTTCTGTTGTCCTGACTGTTGAGCAAGACTGCATGGAGGCATTGCCAAGAAAGCCTATCAGCCCCGAAACGTCTTTGCAGCTTGTGCTGTTTGTAGACAAACGCCCCAGTTCTAATCAAAAAATCCGCCAGATTCGCAATCATCTTAAGGATTTACGAGCCAACTACGTGTTTGACCTGCAAATTGTAGACGTTGGAGAGCAGCCGCACCTGGCTGAATACTTCAAGCTTGTTGCGACTCCGGCTCTGATCAAAATTTATCCCGAACCTCGCCAAACTCTAGCGGGAACAAACCTTGTGGCTCAGCTAGAGCATTGGTGGGCGCGATGGCAGCGGTCGGCAGAAGAAGCGGTGGATTCGCAGGCGATCGCCAAGCAAAACGAGTCGGATGATTCGTCCGCTGCTGGTGCATCCAAAACGCTAGATTCTGTGGCTCATTCGGCAGAGCTAATTCAGCTTTCTGATGAAATTTTTCGACTAAAGCAAGAAAGAGAGGAACTGCGAGAACAGCTTCAGTTTAAAGATCGCCTGATTGCAATGTTGGCGCACGATTTGCGAAATCCGTTAACTGCCACTTCGATTGCTCTGGAAACGCTGGAGCTGGGTAACCAGGCAAAGGAAAATGGTCATGCTTCACCCCGACTGACTCCCGCTCTCACGGCTCAACTGATCAAACACGCCCGCACTCAAACAAAGGCGATTGATCGAATGATTACAGATGTGCTTCAGGCAGCAAAAGGGACAGGTGGCGAGTTTCAAATTCAACCCCAGCAGCTAGATCTGGGAACGCTTTGTCAGGAAGTCCTGAATTATTTGAAAGGGCAATTCCAGGCTAAGTTGCAGCAGCTTACAACCGATATTCCTAGTGATTTGCCGAAAGTCTATGCCGATCGCGATCGCATTCAGCAGGTGCTAATGAATCTGCTCGACAACGCCAGCAAATATACTCCAACAGGCGGCTCAATCGAGGTTTCCATCCTGCATCGCACCACCCAAAAAGTGCAGGTTAGCGTGTGCGATACGGGCTTAGGCATTCCTGACGAAAACCGGGAGCGAATTTTTGAAGATCGGTTTCGACTAGAGCGAGACGAGGCAAAAGACGGCTATGGAATCGGTCTATCGCTCTGTCAGCGGGTAATTCGCGCCCACTACGGGCAGATTTGGGTAGATTCTGTGCCCAACCAGGGCAGTTGTTTTCACTTCACGCTGCCCGTTTACCGCTTTTAGAGGATAGGTTTCCTGCTCAAGAGCCTTTCCCAGGCGCGTAGGCCCTACAATAACGAAGAACGGTGCAGATAGAGATGCGATGGCTCGTACCCCCACGCTTAAGTTCGACCGGGGAACGTTGATTTTACATCCTCCGCCCAGGGGCAAAGCCTGGGTTGATTTTGCGACTTGGGATGACCGGGTTGAGCGATTTCGCCTTCCCGCCATTCAATATCGTGATTTGGTAGAAACGCTACAGGCAGAGGGTACGCCGTTTACCGACGAGGCAAAGGAATTTGCAGCGATCGCCCTTACCTCCAGCTTTGAGATGCAGCCCTACCCTCACCAGCAAGAAGCGCTAGATGCGTGGGTTGCCGCAAGACGGCGGGGAGTCGTGGTTTTACCTACAGCCGCCGGAAAGACTTACCTGGCGCAAATGGCGATGCAGGCAACGCCGCGCAGTACCCTGATCACCGTGCCAACGCTAGATCTGATGCATCAGTGGTACGCTCACCTGATGGCGGCGTTTCCCGATGCAGAAGTTGGGTTGTTGGGGGGTGCTCCCGCGATCGCACCCCGATTCTCGTTGCCACCTATGACAGTGCTGCTATCCACGCTGAGAGCCTGGGCAACCGCTATGCGTTGCTGATTTGTGATGAGTGTCATCATCTGCCAAGCGATTTTAATCGGGTAATTGCCGAATATGCGATCGCCCCCTACCGACTGGGACTCACGGCTACCCCCGATCGCGCCGATGGCAGACATATTGACCTGAATACCCTGTTGGGATCAGTCGTTTACTATCGCACTGCCGAAGACCTGGCAGGGAAGGCTTTAGCAAATCATGAAATTATTCAGATTAAGGTGAAACTGTCGCAGCAAGAGCGCGATCGCTACGAGCATCTAATCCAAACTCGCAATACCTTTTTACAAGATTCTAATATCTGGTTGGGAAGCGTGCAGGGCTGGCAGCGGTTTGTCCAGGCAAGCGCCCAGTCGCAGGCAGGACGCAGGGCCATGCTGGCGCACCGACAAGCAAAGGCGATCGCCCTCGGCACTGAGGCTAAGTTGCGAATCCTGGCAGATCTGCTAGCAGAACATCACCCCGCCCAAACGCTAATCTTCACCAACGACAACGCAACAGTTTATCGAATTTCTCAGGAATTTTTAATTCCCGCTCTGACTCACCAAACGCCCGTCAAGGAACGTCACGAAATTTTGCAGCAGTTTCGAGACGGCAAATATAAGACTCTGGTAGCTTCTCACGTTTTAAATGAAGGAGTAGACGTACCAGAAGCTAGCGTCGCCATTTTGCTATCGGGAACGGGGTCAGCCCGTGAATACATCCAACGCTTGGGGCGTGTGTTGCGAAAAGGAAAAACACAAAAACTGGCAAGACTCTATGAAGTGGTGGCGGAGGAAACAAGCGAGGAAAATGTTTCTCGTCGCCGCCGCTCTCAACCCCGGACTCCATCTCATCAGCTAGAGCTTGTTCCGACTGAACCTCGTCCTCTTTATGAAGTTAGCGCTCATATCGCACCCAAAGCGGCTGAATCCACTCCAGATTGGGGAAATTTTACGAAGGAATCCCCTATAGAGCGAGATTTAGAGAATTTACAGGAAACTCCAGACGAAACTGCCGCTCAGGAAAACTAGCACCAGCAAGCCAAAGGTGCGCTTGAGACGTTGCAGAATGGGCTGAATCTGGTAGGTCACAATCAGGCGATCGCGCTGTAGCACTTCTTCTGGTTTTGTCCAGGTTTGCCCGTCATACCAGCCAGATTCTTCGTAAAGATAGTTTCCTTTAACAGGCGATCGCGCACCATAAATCCAACCCAGATAAAGCCGCAGCAGG